>CAYFTO010000072.1:0-10153 GCA_964346125.1 uncultured Paludibacter sp. | reverse complement strand
CAGTTGGAATCACTTCCATCTGTTCTACGACTGTTTCACCCATGCGCATTATGGTACCTTTCCCGTGATCTTTTTCAATTTTCTCCATTGCCAATTGCAATGCTTTTAATTTTTCAGATGCATCTTTTGCATCATCTGTTTTCTTTGCCATATCTATTGTGTTTAAATTTGATTTTTAATATGTAATTTTTAGAATTTAAATAGCGATGATTCAGTTCTTGCATTATTCATAATTTCTAGTAACTCATTAAGTTTCTCTGGATATTTATCAGCAAGATTAGTGTCTTGATATAAATCATCATCAATGTTATATAATTCGAGAGTTGGATTAGCTGTTTTTACATTTTGACGTAATAACGTCCAAGAACCTTTTCTTACCAATTGCCTTCCATTCTCTTCATGAAATTCCCAGTATAGATAGTCATGTTCCTTTTGTTCGCCCTCGCCTAATAGGGTCGGTAGGAACGAGATACCGTCTGTTTCTTGTTGCCAATTTTCTTTTTGATTTAATAACTCAGTAAATGTTGGCATAATATCCCAAAAAGCACTAACATGATTAGTTGTTGTACCTGCAGGTATGTGGTTTTCCCATGATGCAATCATAGGGACACGAATACCGCCTTCATATAAAGCTCTTTTCAGTCCTTTGAATAGTTTTTCTGTATTGAAAAATACTGGATCTGCGCCTCCCTCTATATGTGGACCGTTATCGCTAGTGAAAATAAAGATTGTATTGTCTAAAATACCCAATTCTTCTAGTTCATCCATTATTTGCCCTACATAGGCATCGATTCGGCTTACCATCCCAGCAAACTGAGTACGTGGCCTGTCTGTGGCAGCATATCCACCACCGTTATACCTTGTTTCATTAAACTTACCTATATATTGTGCAACAATTGAATCATTTGGTTGCTCTAAAGATGCATGTGGCAATACGTAAGCAAAATATCCAAAGAAAGGCGTATCTTTATTATCTCTGATAAATTGCATAGCTCTTTGGTGTATTAAATCTTGCGAATATGTTTTTCCATCCAAGTTTACTTTTGTAGAGTTATTGTAAAGCCACTTAGGGTAGTATGTATGTGCTTCTCTTTGACAGTTGTAGCCATAAAAAGTGTCAAAACCAACTTTTGTTGGTTCAGCTACAGAGCCTGGATAGCCTAATCCCCATTTGCCAAATACGCCTGTGTTATATCCTACTGATTTGAATAATTGAGCTATATTTAGAACAGATGGATCAAGCGGTTCCTGTCCTTCGGGTGAAATTTCTCTATTGCCCCTAATTTTTGTGTGCCCTGTGTGCTGACCGGTGAGAAGTGAAGCTCGAGATGGAGCACTTACAGTTGAACCAGAATAATGTTGGGTAAACGTCATCCCGTTTTGAGCCAGTTTTGTGATATTAGGTGTTGAAATAATTTGATTACCATATACTTCTAAGTCGCTTATGCCTAAATCATCACAAAGGAAATAGATAACATTGGGTGTGTTGTTTTCAACTGATACCTTTTCTTCTGCATATATACCAGCTGCCGAACTGAGTAATAAACCGCTTGTAATAATTCGAATTTGATTATTTGTTTTCTTTATTGATTTCATAATAAGCCTATTTTGCGATTTTTTGAATATGTTTATATTGACTGGATGTACTGATGGTTATAATGAATATACCCTTTTGTGAAAATGGCAAATGATAACTGTTACTATTTGCAACAACCGAAGCTAGTTGATGCCCCATGTAGTCAAAAATACTTATTTGATCACCATGCTCACAACCATTTATTTGAATATATTTGTTTTTAATGAAAATATTTACTTCAGAACTTTTTATATTCTTATTTGCTGTAAAGACTTCAGCAGGTACTTTATAAAAATACCAACCAGAACCTGTGCCTACACCACCATTATAAAGTAGAAGTCGTGATTGCGGATCGCCATTCAGTAACTTAGTACTGTTTTTGTTGTATTGAATTGAATAGCTTCCGTTAGTATTGCCACTTGGTGTTACAAAGAAATCTGAGCCTATTGTAGCTGGGATTATTGTAGTACCATTTGCACCATCTGAATATATTTGTATTTCACTTCCTTTGTTTATAATTTTCACCATTCCATTGGTAGATTCCTCCAGTCTCCAAAGGAATTTGTCAGTGAAGTCAACTGGTTTTTTGATATGAATATTAGGATTCCCATTTGGTGTATATGCTATGTATGTATCGAGTCTAGTGTCTATTTGTGCGTTTTTTATTTGATACCATATTGGATTATCGGCAGTACTTACTTGGGGGGCTTCCAAAGTTGCTACTGGTTGTTCGAAAACTGCAATTAAAAATTTAGTGTCGCCTACGGTATAATTAAATTCTTTGTTTTGACTAACTATTTGTGTGCCATCACTCCAACCTTTGAAAGTGGAAATGTCTTTTGTAATTGCCTTAAAAGTAATTTCTGTGCCTAACGGATAGTATCCATCATGACTGGGTGTTACATCCGATAAAATTAATGATATTCCCCATTTTGGATTGTTAGATGAAGTCGATATTAAAACCCCATCTTTTTCTTTATTGTCTTGAATAAATAGTATTAAATCATAAATATATCCATTTGAAAGATTAGCTTCTGCCGAAGGAGATGATAAACTCTCTTCTGTTAATAAAATTCTAATACGTGTTTTGCCACTTTCTGCATCGTCAGGAACAGATATGTTTATAACTTTGCCAGGTGTAGGGTTGCTGTTTCTGTCTGTAATTTGAATCGATTCGGATAGAGCACTAAAAGAACCATCTCTATCCCAGTCTGTAAAAATATAAACATTAGCACTATTGATTGTTTCATGCTTATTTGCTGTTAGGATAAGATTGAATGACTTCCCTTTTTCAACAATAGCAATTTCACGTGAAAAGTTTATATAACCCTTGCTTGGTGCCTCGGTTGAGAAATAAGCGATAGGATTATAAACCCCTTCACCAACTGTAATAGCACTTTGCAAGTATGATGAAGGCTTGGCAGTAGCATTTGGTATTTTGTAAATAGGGTTAATTATTGATTTTTGATTTTGCAAAGCTCGGTTTGCTATCTCCTCATAAGGCGTTAGGTTTTGAGCTCCAACAGCAATAATTAAAAAGAGTGTGATGAGTGTCGAATAAAGTTTTTTCATAGTTTAATATCCTATTTTAGTGAAATGATACACACAAAATTAAGTCAATAATTCAAGTTTAGCAAACTTTAGTAATAAAGATTTTACGCCTTTTTCGCCAAAGTCTATTTTTGCTTTTTCGTTTCCATTTTCTATCGTTGTTTCAAGTATCTTTCCAATTCCGAATACGCTGTGTTTGACATAAGCTCCAATTGGGAGGTCTTTATTCTCTTTGCTAATAATTTCACTGCTATCTCCTTTAATTTTCGTAAGATTTCTGGGTGTTGACTGTGAAAAGGTTTCAACATTTCTGTTTCTGTTCTCAAATGGTTTTTCTCTAAATCTATTTCTCTGAACTTCATTAGTCTGATTAAAGAAAGAAGATTGATTACCAAATCCGCCATATACTTCCTCTTGTTGAACATATTGTATGTCAATATCGCGTAAAAATCGGCTTGGATTTGCAAAGTTTGCTTGCCCATTTCTATATCTTGATTTTGCATGACTGATAAAGCATCGCTCTTTTGCTCGCGTTATTGCTACATAGAATAGACGTCGCTCTTCTTCCATTTCACGAGGATTAAATGCATAAGGTGATGGGAAAAGTTGTTCTTCCATTCCAACAATATATACAACTTTAAACTCTAATCCCTTGGCAGCATGAACGGTCATCAATGTAACTTTATTATTATCGTCTTCTGTGTTTGTGTCTTGATCCGTGAGTAATGAAACTTCAGATAAAAACTCAGGTAAAGATACAAATTCAGCATTTTCTTCCTCTATTTTTAGTTTTGAAAATTCATAAATAGCATTAAGTAGCTCTTGAATATTATCAATTTTACTCAAATTTTCTACGGATTTATCATGGATTGTATCACTAAGAATACCGCTAGCTTTTACAATTAGCTGAGCCAACTCATGTGCCTGAAGAGTGTATATTTGTTTAGTGAAATTATCAATAAGCTCTTTGAATTTAGTGAGTCGTCCAGCAGTTCCAGCATTTACGTCTAAATTGTATTTAAGCATGTCGCTGATAATTTCCCACATACTCACTTCATGGAGTTGAGCAGCAGCAGAAATTTTATTAACTGTAACATCTCCAATCCCTCGTGCAGGATAGTTGATAATTCTTTTCAATGCTTCTTCGTCGCTATGATTGCTAATCAAACGGAAATAAGCAATCATATCTTTGATTTCTTTTCGTTGATAAAAAGATAAGCCACCATAAATTCGGTAGGGAATATTCTGTTTCCTAAGTGCTTCCTCCATCACCCTCGATTGAGAGTTGGTGCGATAGAGTATTGCACACTCTTCATAATCTATATTGTCATATTTATTAAGAGCTTTGATATTGCTCGCAACTTGAAAGCCCTCTTCAATATCTGTCATAACAGTTGTTATTTGGATAGGTTCTCCTTCTCTGTTTTCAGAGAAAACCTTCTTTTTAATCTGCTCCGAGTTTTTGTCTATAAGACTATTTGCTGCATTCACTATTGTTTGGGTTGAACGATAGTTTTGTTCCAATTTGAATAGTTTTGAATTCTTGTAGTTTTGTTGGAATTTCAAAATGTTGTCTATATTGGCACCTCTAAAGGAGTAAATGCTTTGAGCGTCATCGCCAACTACACAGATTCGTTGATGAATATCTGCAAGGCTTTTTATTATTAAATATTGCGAGAAGTTAGTATCTTGGTACTCATCCACTAATATGTATTTGAAATGGTTTTGATATTTTTCCAAAACATCAGGATGATCACGAAAAAGAATATTTGTCTGCAATAGCAAGTCATCAAAATCCATTGCATTAGCTTGTTTGCATCGTTTGCTGTAGATAGCATAAATTTCAGCTGTGCGAGGCACATTTGCTTGCATATCGCTTTTGTGAATATCACTATTAGAATAATATGCCTCAGCTGTTATAAGATTATTCTTGGCGTTGGATATGCGAGAATGGATATTTCCAGGCTTGTAAACTTTAGGGTCTAATTTCAGTTCCTTTACAATATCTTTTATTAAGCTTTTACTATCGGTAGTGTCATAAATTGAAAAATCTTTTGTAAAGCCTATTCTATCGGCTTCGTTTCTCAATATGCGAGAAAAAATAGAGTGAAATGTACCCATCCAAAGATAGCGAGATGTGTCATTGCCAACAAGTTCACCGATACGTGAACGCATTTCACGGGCGGCTTTATTTGTAAATGTAAGCGATAGTATTGAAGCTGGATGTATATTCATCGATAATAAATAAGCTATTTTATAGGTCAATACACGTGTCTTGCCCGAGCCTGCACCCGCAATTACCAAAGATGGTCCATCAATATAACTTACAGCTTCAAGTTGGTTTTTATTTAATTCTTTTAGAAAATCCATAGTTGTTATTATAATCTACTAATCTTTTGATTAGGTCAAGTTACTTATTCTTTCTTTTTACAAAGTTACAATAATAGAGTAAGATGGTCGAATTTACTTGTTATAAATTTGATATTAGCTATATATATCTTACATTTGCAGATACTTTAAAATTATAGATAGTGAATTTAAGTGCATTTCTCTTGAAAATGGCCGGTTGGAAAACCATTTATACTGTTGAAGAACCACAAAAAAGTATAATATGTGTAGCTCCTCATACCAGTAATTGGGATTTCGTAATAGGACTTTTAGCTTATCGTGGATTGAAAAAACGAGCTGGCTTTTTAATGAAAAAATCATGGTTCTTTTTTCCAATGAGTATGCTATTCAAAGCTTTAGATGGTGTTCCTATTGATCGTAGTAAGCGAAAATCAGTTACTCAGCAAATGATTGATACATTTAATAAAAAAGAGCGTATAAGTTTGGCAATTACGCCTGAAGGTACTCGAAAACGGACAGAAGAGTGGAAAAAAGGATTTTATTACATTGCTTTGGGTGCTGGTGTGCCTATTCAATTGGCATACATTGATTATGCTAAAAAGGAAGTAGGTGTTACTAAGATTTTATACCCATCAGGAGATGAAAAAGCGGATATGCAAGAGGTCTATGACTATTATAAAGATGTGAGTGCCAAAAAACCAGAAAATTTTGTAATTCCTAAAAACAAATAACTTAAAACTATAACTTAAAAACCTTTATTGTTATATTATTTTATTACTATGCGAAAAAATCACTTTTAAGTAAAAGTATTCTTACTGTAATGCTTTTATTCTTTATGAATGTAGCTTTTGCGGCTACTGTACAATTTCCTTCACAAACACAGGCGGGTGAAGCTCAGCTTTCTAAGCAAGGCAGTGTTTGGAAGTTTACTAATAATTTGTTTACCGTTTCTTACGAACTAGAAAACTCTCAATTGAAATTTTTGGGTTCGCCTGAAATGAATATTGAAGGAGGAACGGAATTGTTCTACATAGAATTAGGAAACGGCACAAAAGTAAATGCTTAAGAAATGGAGTGGCTTAGCATTGAAGACCAGGATTTGATAAGCAATGCATCAGCTGTTAAATACTCTGAGCAATTAAATGGTAAATCTATAGTTGCTAAATTGAAATATAATGACTTAGACTTGGAGTGGCGCGCTGTATTGCGTGATGGTTCTCTCTAGCTGCGTACTGAATTGGAATTATCTAGCTCCGTAAACACATCCATGAAAAGTATTACACCGATGCTTTACACCATTAAAAATAATGGAAAAGCAGCACCAGTAGTTGTTGGAAATACGCGTGGAGCTGTTGTAGCATCTGATTATATTTTTGCAGGTGTAGAAACGCCTTTAGCATTTAATTTGGTAAGCAGTTCATTTAATCCTAATTTTAAGATAAATTCTTGGATACCTGAATCATGGTTAGAGCTTGGAGAAGCAGCACCTTTAGCTATTCGCAACTTAGGCTTTACCAATTCTGAAATAGTAGTATCCAAAGGAAAAGTAAATGTAGGTTCAGCTGGAACTTGGACTTTCAAGTTTCAACACAGTGCAGGAACTCACAGAATGAATATAACAGGTGTAGACTTAGTTGATAATTCTGGAAATGTAGTGTCTTCTGATTATCATATAGGCTTTACTGGTCATGCTGCTCAAGATAATACATATACCTTAGAGATACCTGCTGCAGGTGATTATACACTGCGTTATTTTGGTGAAGTAAAAACCGAAACGATAACAAGTAGCGGAAGTATTCAGGTAAGTAAATCAGGTAGTACATCCAGTGGTTTTATTCATAATGCTTAGACGATAGCTGATTGGACTGCAGCAACTGACGTTCCAGCTGAGATTATTGATTTGAATTTTGATGCATCTGAAATTGTTTCAAAAGAGGGTGATGTAACAATCTCTAATGCTGGAAACTTAGAACTTACTTTTCAATATCAATCAGGAAACCATAGACTAAATATTGTGGGTGTTGATTTATTAAACTCAAATAATGAGATTGTTGCTTCTGATTATCATATAGGATTTACTGGTGGAGCTTCTGCAAATAATAGCTATAACATTGATGTGCCTGCTGCAGGTGATTACACGATTCGCTATTTTGTAGAAATTAATACAGAATCAGTAAATAGTACGGGTTCTATTAGTTTTGTAGGTGCAACTGTCAAAGCTATTGGAGTGAATGATGAAATTACTCTTATAGATGATTCTAACGAAGATCCATTTACAGAAATAACTGGAAGATGGAGTAGAAATACCACACTTCGCTCTAATGAAACATTTAAAGTTTCAACAGTTATTGGAGTAGTTGCTGAAGGTCAGCAACGCCGCTTTTTCTTAGCTTATCATGAGCGTGAGCGTGTAGTGCCTTGGCGTTCTTTTGTGCATTACAATTCATGGTATGAATTAAATATCAATCGTAACAACGACTCGAATCCAATGAATAGGATGACTGAACAACAATGTCTTCCTGAGATAGAAGCCTGGAAAACTAAATTATATGATGTGTATGATGTTGGTATTGATGCTTTTGTGTGGGATGATGGCTGGGACGATTTCAACAGTCTTTGGGATTTCCACGTTGGTTTCCCGAATGGTTTCCAAGCCTTGGATCAAAAAGTTGCTGAGCAAGGTGCAGGTACAGGTACGTGGTTAGGCCCTGTAGGTGGATATGGTTCTTCTAAAGCACAAAGATTAAGCTATTGGAATAAAACATTTGGCCAAAATATATCTAACTTTGAGTTATCAAACCAAACTTATTTTGATGCTTTTGTAAATCGTTGTAGCCAAATGGTTGATGATTATGATATGCGTTATTTTAAATTTGATGGTATTAGTGATTTCTTCTCTGCAACAGGACCCAAAAGCGAAGAGGATGCTGAAGGCTTCATTAATTTGGTGAATGCTTTGCGTGAAAAGCGTGATGATTTATATATTAATGCTACTGTTGGTACGTGGGCTTCTCCATTCTGGTTTCAGATAGCTGATGCTGTGTGGCGACATGAAAACGACTTTGATCAAGTTGGAAATCAAGGCAACGCTCGTGAAAAATGGATTACTTATCGTGACCGCTTGGTTCATCAAAATTTTGTAACTAATTCACCACTTTGTCCTATCAACTCATTGATGACACATGGTTTGATTGTAACAAGACATGGACCTCCTGCAGCAATGCCTTATAATAATTCAGCTGCTACTTATAAAGGAATAGTGAAAGAGATGCGTATGGCTTTTGGTTCTGGTTCGTCTCTTGTTGAGCTTTATCTGGATAATGATTTGATGACATCCATCGGAAATGGTCGCCTATGGGGTGATTTAGCTGAGAGTATTAAATGGCATCGTAAAAATGAAGACTTATTGGCAGATATTCATTGGATTGGTGGTAATCCATGGGATGGCTCTGAAGCAAATATCTACGGATTTGCGGCTTGGAATGGTGATAATTCAGTAATTACATTACGTAATCCTTCAGGCACAGCGAAGACCTTGACAACAACTTTAAGAGATTTATTAGATATTCCGGCTTATGTGTCAGGAGAAATTAAATTGACGGATGCTTTCTCATCACAAACAAATTATGAAGGAATTACGGATAATGTGATAGATATTGATGCCGAAATTAGTTTTAATATGCCTGCATTTGATGTGGTTGTTTTTGATGGGATTGACAATGAATTATCAACTTCAGTTGAAAGTCCAAATAGAGTAATCGACAATTCTCATGTCTATGGTGAGATACGCAAGATTGTATTTAAGAATTTAGGAAAAGATGCAAAAATTCGTGTTGTGGATATGAGTGGAAAAATTGTAGCAAACTTCACAAGTGAGTCATCAGACTGTATGGTTGATGTTCCATTGAATGGAGTTTATGCTGTAAGTGTGCAGTATAAAGATGGCAGTAGAAAATCGTCAAAAGTAATTGTTTTCTAATCCCAATCTGTAATATATAAATAAAAAATCACTCAAGAAATTGAGTGATTTTTTTGATTGTGTAAAACTTAATAGCGACTTGTTTTAAGACTGTAGCATGTCTTTATCGCTGGTTGTTTATAGTTGTATTGCGGAAAATGAGGGATTCGAACCCCCGGTGCAGTTACCCGCACAACGGTTTTCGAGACCGCCCCGTTCAACCACTCCGGCAATTTTCCTAAGAAAACTGCAAAAGTAAAATAAATTTTGGTGTAAGCAAAATTGAGTCAATAAAATTACTTACTTTTGCTTAATAAGGTATATATAAGATTAGTTTACTTAAATGAAATAGATAAAACGTAAAATATGAGAAATAAACTTTGTCCACAATGCAAAATTCGGCGTTTTCAGGTTAAAAACAGTAAGGGAGAAAGTGTAGTTGTTACTGTTGATTTAGATAATAATATTATACCCATTCATGAAGGCGTAACATTAGATGGTTTTGATTTAGATGTTCTATACTGCTTAGGATGTTCGTGGAAAGGGACGATTAATAATTTGGTAAAAAGATAGCTTGTTTCGTCTGTTGAGATTTGAGTAGAAAACTAAAAGTAGAAAGTACCATCTTTATAACATTGTAACTTTAAAAACTTTCTAACTTTATAAACTTTCCAACTTTGTAAACTTTATAACTAACGTTTAATGGAAACAAAAAAGCA
>CAYFTO010000071.1:0-10323 GCA_964346125.1 uncultured Paludibacter sp. | reverse complement strand
GGAGGGTCGCGAGTTCGAATCCCGCCACCCCGACAACATAAAAAGAGATTATCAATTACGATAATCTCTTTTTTTTGTTTAAATTTCTTAGAAAACGGCTAAAAATTAATGATTGAATAAAGAATAAGGAACAAAGAACAAAGACATATCACCTTTGACCTTATCTAAATAGACTTGACCGTTTTTGCTTAATATTTTATTTCAATTTTATTTATTACTATTGGACAATATGAGCTCGAGGCTCTTTGTCATTCTCTGATATGGGTTAACCGTATTCAAGGCGCAATCGCGGCTTACGGATGGCTGTTTCTCACAATTCCACTTGTATCATATCTATAAATATCGTGTACAAAAAAAGTAGATTGTCTTAATAATTTTAAAACAATCTACTTTTATAAGTTTTTAGTAATAAAATACCAAACGTTATTTTATCATCTTACTAATTCAAATTTTGCTAATGGTGCCATTCTTGCTTTGTTTAGTGTCAATACTCCATTTCCTACTGAAAGATTATCAACACGTTTTAGCATCTCTTTAAATTCGTCCTCTATACTATCCGGACAAATCATCATCGTACTCATGCCATCACCTACCTTCAATTGTAATTCATTTTTAATTTCATAATCGAGTGACATCATGTTGCAACCTGCTTTTGCTTCAAGTTTATTATTCTCTGAATGAAAAATAATATAGTGTGATTCAGCATCTCCTTCCACTTTTTGTCCATTTAGCTCTACCAGTTTCCATTTTTTATCTTCTACTTCTTTATTCGAAAGTTCAGCACCAACAACATTAACTTTACCATTATTCATTTTCTTATCAGCTTTCCAAATGCGATATTTCACATCCATATCATTTGGCACATAAACCACTATCGGTAGCTTGCTATTGTAGCGAAGAGTAAGCGAAGGCATTGTTACAAACTCATTTCTCATTTTATTATCAGGACAAGCCATGCGAGTACTTGCTGCATTACCATCCGAAATTACTTCATAATAATTGTAGCCCCAGCCATCTAAGTTACGCTCATGAATTTGTCCAATCATAAAATGTTCATTGCAATCCACTTCCATATTTTTACCTACTAATACTTCTACTCTTAGATTATCTTCGTTTTTCTTTATTGGTAATTGGATATAAACCTGCTTAAAACCTTTTTTGGGTTGTGGAAACATTTCCATTTCAAGTTTTTCATACTTTGCAGCAAATCCACTAAAGCTAAATGCCACTACTAAAACGAATGCTATTAATGATTCAATTCTTCTTTTCATCTTATCTTATTTTAATTTGTTGTTATTATATATTTCACAAAAAAATTGTGCTAAATGATTAAGTTAAAACTCGTTTCATTTAACACAATTAGATTAATTCAAGAACTATGCCAAAATTTTACCAGAAAACTATATTAATCCTCTGTCTTTTAGCAAAATCTCCATCTCTTTTTGTACTTTTTGAGCTTCAGTGCGTGCAGCTTCAGCAAAGTCACTTTCACTTGAAGCATAAATTATCTGACGTGATGAATTAACAAGAAGTCCACACTCTTCGTTCATGCCGTATTTTGCAACTTCTTGCAAACTTCCTCCCTGAGCCCCTACTCCAGGCACTAATAAAAAGTGCTTAGGTGCAATTTTACGAATATCGCTCAACATCTCTGCTCTTGTTGCACCAACTACATACATCATATTATCGTCATTAGCCCAATTCTGAGAAGTTTTCAATACTTTTTCAAACAATTTTTCGCCGTTTTCTTCCATGTTTTGAAAATCGAAAGCACCTTTATTAGATGTTAGAGCTAAGAGAATTACCCATTTATTATCATATGTAAGGAAAGGTGTTACACTATCTTCACCCATATAAGGTGCAACCGTAACAGCGTCAAAGTTCATATTCTCAAAAAACGTACGCGCATACATGGCTGAAGTGTTACCAATATCTCCTCGTTTTGCATCAGCTATAATAAATTGATCTGGATATTTACTGCGAATATACTCAACTGTACGTTCTAAAATTTTCCAACCTTCTACTCCAAGGGACTCATAAAATGCAAGATTTGGTTTATAGGCTACGCATAAGTCAGCTGTCGCATCAATTATCTCTTTATTAAATTCAAATATTGGGTCATCTGAATTATCTAATAAATGCTGTGGTATCTTTTTGATATCGCTATCTAAACCTACACAAAGAAAAGATTTCTTTGACTTTATATTTTCAAAAAGCTGCTGTTTGTTCATTTTTATATTTTTGTTTAAGATGGTTTTATTACTTTATAATTATCCCAAATAGATAATCTAAAACTATAACTCACTCTCTTTCATTCTTTCTGCATTCTCTGCAATTGTCAATTGATCTATCACTTCTTGAATATCACCATTCATAAAGCTATTCAAATTATACGATGTATAGTTTATTCGATGATCAGTAATTCTTCCTTGAGGATAATTATACGTCCTAATTTTTGCAGAGCGGTCACCTGTCGAAACCATTGTTTTACGGCGAGAAGCAATCTCTTCCATATGCTTTTCATAACCTAAATTATAGATTTTCGTACGAAGCATTTCCATGGCAATCTCGCGGTTACCTAATTGTGTTCGAGCTTGTTGAGATACTACCACGATACCAGTTGGACGGTGTGTCAATTGTACTTTGGTTTCTACTTTATTCACATTTTGACCTCCTGCCCCACCCGAACGTGCTGTATGGAATTCAATATCAGCAGGATTTATTTCTACTTCAAATTTATCCGCCTCAGGCAAAACAGCAACAGTAGCAGCTGAAGTATGTACTCGACCTTGCGTTTCTGTAGCTGGTACTCGTTGTACTCGGTGCACACCCGATTCATATTTCAATGTACCATAAACATCCTCACCGGTTACTGAAAAAATAATTTCTTTATAGCCTCCAATTGTACCTTCATTGAAGTCTGTTACTTCAACTTTCCAACCTTTACTTTCACAAAAATTATTGTACATTTTAAACAGGTCACCTGCAAAGATAGCTGCCTCATCACCTCCAGTTCCACCTCTGATTTCCATTATTACGTTTTTAGCATCTTCAGGGTCGGCCGGGATTAATAACATTTTTATATCCTCCTCCATCTGAGGTAATCTTGGCTCCAACTCATCAAGCTCGGCGCGTGCCATATCTCGTAAATCTTTATCCGACTCATTAGACAATATATCTTTAGCTTCATTAATCGAACTTAATACAAGCTTATACTCTTTTTGAGCTAAGATAATTTTTTCAAGCTCGCTATACTCTTTGTTCAGTTTGATATACCGATCCATATCCGCTATTACGCTCGGATCTGTAATCAAAAGCGCAATCTCCTCAAACTTAAGCTGCAAACCCTCTAATTTTTCAAGTAATTTGTTATCTGACATTCTTTATTGTTAAAATGTTTTATACCTTCTATTTCTATTTTAGGAATACAAAATTACAAATTTATTTGCAGAATAGAGTTAAATAGAAGTAATTTCGAGTCTTTTAAAAAACTAAATTTCTACAATATATCATCAAATCAAATTTGAAAGCTATTACTTTCCAAGTTTTTCAAACTTGGAAATATAGCTGATACTTCTTTCAATTCATTAATTGTGTATTATTGATAATTTTTAATGAAGCGAATATGATTTTCGCTAAATTTCGATTTAATAATCTATTTTCTAAACAAAAAAGAGTGTGTAAATTCAAGCTTATTA
The DNA here is from genome assembly GCA_964346125.1 of uncultured Paludibacter sp. GTDB lineage: Bacteria > Bacteroidota > Bacteroidia > Bacteroidales > Paludibacteraceae > UPXZ01. The sequence continues at coordinate 6,625 of CAYFTO010000071.1, read as the reverse complement.
TATCAAATCACACTTAAATTGTTTTATCTTTGCAAGGAAACTTATTTAATTATTAAAATTGAGAGAAGCTAAAATCAAAAAAAATTTGAAGGCCTATTATATTTTAATCTTAAATTTTATCTATCTATAAAAAATATGCAGTTAACTTTATACACATTATATCGCTCACTTTATACAAAACATCAACAGATATTTTCAAGAGAAGAATTAAAAGAGATAAATAAAATTCTTCGTCGTTATTTTGATGAGCAAAAATTTGGAGCAAAGGAGATTGAGCAATTCTTATATAAAAACTTACAAACGGTCGAGATTTTGCTTGAAGAAATGCAATTGGGTAAAGCCGCTATTTTAAGCTTGCTGCTCATGGATGCTACTCAAAAGTGCAATCTTAAAATTATAGATTTAGAGAAATATTTTAATATCAAAATATCTACTTTAATTACAGGTTTACAGCGTGTTCAAACCTTGTATGAAAAACAATTAGCATTAGAAACTGAGAACTTCAGAAAGTTAATTTTAACCATGGCTGAAGATATTCGTGTAGTGATGATAATGATAGCTGACCGCGTGCAAACTATGCGAAATTTGGAACAATTTGATGAAGTAATTCAAAAAACAATTGCCAAAGAGAGTGCATTTCTTTATGCTCCATTAGCTCACCGTATGGGACTTTACAAGATTAAATCTGAACTTGAAGATTTGTCGTTAAAGTTTACGGATAGAGAGACTTATAAGGGAATAGCCAAGAAATTAAATGAAACAAAACGCTCAAGAGATGCGTATATCGCTTCATTCATTGAACCATTAAAAGCTAAAATTGCTAAGGAAATACCGCACCCTTTTGAAATAAAAGGACGCACAAAATCTATCCATTCCATTTATAATAAAATACAAAAGAAAAATACTGTTTTTGAAAATATATACGACTTATTTGCTATTCGATTAATTTTTGATACTCCAATCGAAAATGAAAAAGCAGTGTGTTGGCAAGCCTACTCCATCATTGCTGATATGTATCAGCCAAATCCAAAGCGAATGCGTGATTGGTTGACAATACCTAAATCAAATGGATATGAAAGTTTACATACAACAGTATTAGGACCTGATAATAAGTGGGTTGAAGTACAAATACGAACTGAGCGCATGGACGAAGTGGCAGAGATGGGTTTAGCTGCACACTGGAAATATAAAGGGGGCAAGGGTGACTCTGGAATGGACGATTGGCTGAAAAACATTCGTGAAATTTTAGAAAATCCAGAATTGAATGCTGTTGATTTTATGGATGAGTTCAAAATGGATTTATACGATCAAGAGGTTTTTGTATTTACACCTAATGGAGATTTACACAAATTACCTAAAGGGGCTACACTCCTTGATTTTGCATTTTCTATTCATAGCAATTTAGGAACTCAGTGTGTTGGTGGACGTGTTAATGGAAAACATGCTCAAATAAAATACCAACTTCAAAATGGAGACCAAGTTGAGATATTAACTTCTCCTACACAAAAACCTAATCCAGCTTGGCTAAAGATAGTTGTAACAGGTAAAGCAAGAAACAAAATAAGACAGTCGCTCAAGGAGATTGAATATAAAGATGCAGAAGAGGGACGTGAAATACTTTTTAGACGATTTAGAAACTGGAAAATAACATATGATGATGGCGTGTTTTCGCGCTTAGCTAAAAAGAAAAATTATAAAACTGTAAGCGACCTTTATCAAGCCATTGCACTGGAAAAAATCGATATTCACGAAATTCGTGATTTGTATTTAGAATTAGAAGCTAAAGATAAATCTTCGAGTATAACTTCTCGGACAGCCGAAAGTTTTTCAAAAGAAGTTGAAGCAATACCTGATACCTATGTCAAAGAGGATGTTTTAGTGATTGATAATAATCTAAAAAACATTGATTATAAATTATCTAAATGCTGTTCTCCGATATATGGTGATGATATTTTTGGTTTTGTTTCAGTTACTGGCGGTATAAAAATCCATCGAACAAATTGTCCGAATGCGCCTCAAATGTTGTCCCGCTTTGGATATCGTATCATTCCAGCTCGCTGGTCGGGCAAGGCAGAAGGGTCACATTATACTATCACATTGCGAATAGTGGGGCATGATGATATTGGAATCGTTACAAATATCACTTCAATTATTTCAAAAGAAAAAGATGTTTTATTAAGATCGATTTCAATAGATAGTAGCTCAGGTTTATTTGAAGGAACGCTTACAATTATGATTAGCGACAACAAAATATTGGATGCAATAATTAAGAAAATTAAAACTATTAAAGGTGTAAAAAATATAGAAAGAATGTAATTAGCTTAATTTACACAGCATTTTATACAAACTAACTATAAACTGCGTTATCTATTCTATAATTATTCTTGACGTCTTATTTTCAATCAATAAGAGTGTTATAACGTATTAATATGAAAACTCGCTTATTTTCACTACTTTTTATTTTAATAATCCTTATGCCACTTTCGGCGCAAAGACATAATGTGCGTATTTACGGTTATGTTGTTGATGAAAATAATCGAGGAGTAGAAAATGTTGGTGTACGATTCAATAATTCAAGTAATTCAACTACTACAAATCAAAGTGGTTATTACGATATAACAATCCCACAGATTGATAGTACAAAAATAATATTTAGCCATATAGCTTACGAAACTTTGCAATATCAAATTCCCCCAAAAAGAGAGATATTGCAAATTATGGTCGAAATGCAATCTATTTCAACTCAATTAGATGCTGTACAAGTAACGGTTAATCGACGCAGTACATCGAATATGGAAACCATTGATGCAGGTAAATATAAAGTGATTCCTAACGCAAGTGGTAACTTTGAATCACTGCTGGTTAGCTTTGCTGGTGTTACAAGCAATAATGAATTGAGTTCGCAATATAATGTGCGAGGCGGCAACTACGATGAGAATATAATTTACGTAAATGGGATTGAAATTTATAGGCCATTATTAATTCGCGCTGGTCAGCAAGAAGGCTTGAGTTTCATCAATTCAGATATGGTTGGTAGTGTTGCATTTTCATCGGGTGGATTTAATGCTGAATATGGTGACAAATCAGCTTCTGTTCTTGATGTTACATACAAAAAGCCAAAGAAAACTGAAGCTAACGCAATGATTAGCTTATTAGGCTCTTCTGCTTATGTGGCAACAGCCTCTAAACGCGCAAGCCAGATGCACGGAATTCGCTACAAAACCTCAAAATATCTACTTGGAACATTGGATACCAAAGGTTCTTATATGCCAAACTTTGTTGATTATCAAACTTACCTAACTTATCAGTTAGCTCCAAAATATGAAATTAGCTTTTTAGGGAATTTTGCTCGCAACAGCTATACTTTTATACCTGAAGATCGCGAAACTCGTTTTGGCACTTTTAATATGGCTGAGAAACTACAGATTTTCTACGAAGGACAAGAAGTTGATCTTTTTCAGACTACCTTCGGAGCTCTTTCTCTCAATTACAAAGCAAAAGAAAATCTGAAATTAGGGCTTACAGCATCTGCATTTCACTCCAATGAAAACGAAACTTTTGATATAACTGGTCAATATATTTTAGGTGAAGTAAAATTAGACGAAGCAGGCGAGGTAGTCGATGGAGATGTTTTAGGAGTAGGAACTTATCATGAACACGCTCGTAATCGGTTAAAAGCTACAGTTTCTAACCTATCTCATAATGGTGAATACCTTAACAAAGGACATACGTTAAAATGGGGTGCGAATGTTCAATATGAGATGATTACAGATAATTTAAGAGAATGGGAATGGCGCGATTCAGCGGGTTATTCATTACCTCATCAACCCAATAAAAGTTTTGAACTTTATTATAACTTAAATTCGCTGCAAACTTTACAATCTGTACGAAGCTCATTGTTTATTCAAGATACTTATCGAAAAAATAGCGATGCTGCTTTATTATCAATTACGGGTGGTTTAAGAGCAAGTTATTGGTCATACAACAAAGAGTTGCTCATCAGTCCACGTGCAACTATCTCTGTTCTTCCCCATTGGAAAAAGGATTTTGCATTTCGATTTTCAACTGGTATTTATTACCAGTCACCATTCTACAAAGAGTTGCGCGACACAGTTTCAGATATTTTAGGTAACATAAATATTCAGCTCAATCCCAATCTAAAAGCTCAAAGAACAGCTCATTTTGTATTAGGAAGTGATTATTATTTTCGTGTTATAGGTCGTCCTTTTAAGTTTACTTCTGAAGCTTATCTAAAACTTGCAGATCGCGTTACGACATACCACGTAGATAATGTTAGAATTCGTTATTCTGGAAAAAATGATGCCAAAGGATATACTACGGGTATTGATTTTAAACTCTTTGGCGAATTAGTACCTGGAACAGATTCTTGGATTAATTTATCTTTTATGCGCTCACGCGAAGATGTTTTGGATGATTTTTATATTGATTCAAATGGTCAAAAAGTCTTCCCTAGTTGGATTTCAAAACCCAATGAGGCGCGATACAACTTATCCTTACTGCTTTCTGATTATTTACCTCTAAATCCAAATTACAAAGTACATCTATTAGCTATTTATTCGGATGGTTTACCTGTTGGTCCTCCAAACAGTCCACGTTATATGGGTGATCGCTTTCGTCTTCGAGATTATAAAAGAGTGGATATTGGCGCTTCTCGTATCTTGACTAAGGGTTCTGAGCGTATTATGAACAAGCGCGTTATGCGAAGCTTTTCAAACATATGGCTCAATGTAGAGATTTTCAACCTATTTAATTTTAAAAATGAAAACTCCATATATTGGGTTTCAGATGTATATGGAATTCAGCATGGAAGTCCTAACTTTCTAACAGGAAGGCAATTTAATCTTAAATTATCTGCCGAATTGAAATAATTTTATTACTTTTGCAAACTATTTGAAATCAGCTAAGTGTATTCTACGATAAAATCACGTTTTATACTTACAGATATAATAATAAAATCAAATTTATATTAAAAAAACTATGCCCAATGTATCTAAGCGTGGCAATTTAATGCCTGCTTCGCCCATTCGAAAACTTGCACCATTTGCTGATAGAGCTAAAGCAAGAGGTGTTAAAGTATATCATCTTAATATTGGCCAACCTGATATTAAAACTCCACAAAATGCTATCGATGCAGTAAAAAGCTACGACAAAGACATATATGAATACAGTCCTAGCGAAGGACATAAAAACTTGCGCGTAAAGCTTGCTGATTATTATCGTAGATTTGAGATAGATGTTGCTTTTGATGATATAATTATCACTACAGGTGGTTCTGAGGCTGTAAGTTTTGCTTTTATGAGTTGCTTAGATCCAGGCGATGAAATTATTGTTCCAGATCCTGCTTATGCAAACTATACAGCTTTTGCTATAGGAGCCGGCGCTGTCGTTAAACCCGTTGTATCTCGAATAGATGAAGGTTTTTCGCTGCCTCCTATAGAAGCTTTTGAAGAATTAATCACACCTCGTACCAAAGGGATTTTAATTTGTAATCCAAATAATCCCACAGGATATTTATACACTCGCAAAGAGATGAATTTAATACGCGATCTTGTTAAAAAGTACGATCTGTTTTTATTTTCAGATGAAGTATATCGCGAATTTTGCTACACAGGAGCTCCTTATATTTCAGCTTTTCACTTGGATGGGATTGAAGAAAATGTAATTTTGATAGATAGTTTATCTAAACGTTATAGTGCTTGTGGAATTCGTATTGGAGCATTAGTAACAAAAAATAAAACGGTAAAAAAAACAGTTATGAAATTTTGCCAAGCACGCTTAAGTCCACCTCTTTTAGGACAAGTAGCAGCAGAAGCGCTTTTAGATACACCAAAAGAATATCTTGCTGAAGTGTATGATGAGTATTTAGAACGTAGAAATTTCCTAATTGATGGTCTAAATAGAATTCCTGGAGTTTACTCCCCCATTCCAATGGGTGCATTTTATACAACAGCACGATTGCCCGTTGAGGATTCCGATGATTTCTGTGCTTGGTGTTTAAGTGATTTTGAATATGAAGGAGCTACAATTATGATGGCGCCTGCTTCAGGCTTTTATACCAATAATGAACATGGAAAAAACGAAGTGCGATTAGCTTATGTACTGAATAAAGAAGACCTTAAGCATGCACTTATTATATTAGAAAAGGCCTTAGAAGCCTATAACAGTAGGAAGAAATAGATTTGCAATAAGAAAAAAGCGTAGTAAACAAACTACGCTTTTTCTTTATCATTTAATCTCTAAACTCCATCATTCTTGCTAAATACTTGCCAATAATATCAAACTCTATATTGACAATTGATCCTTCTTTGATTTGGTGAAAATTAGTAAACTCATAAGTGTATGGTATAATTGCCACTTGAAAGCTATTATTCGTGGGTTTCACCACAGTCAAACTTACACCATTGACGGTTACCGAGCCTTTATCAACAGTCATATACCCCTTTTTAGCCATTTCTGGGTCAAAATCATATTGGAAAGTAAAATACCAACTCCCATCAGCTTCTTTCACTTCTGTACAAACCGCAGTCTGATCCACATGTCCCTGTACAATGTGTCCATCTAAACGACCATTCATTTGCATACTTCGTTCCAAATTTACTTTGTC
>CAYFTO010000070.1:0-10399 GCA_964346125.1 uncultured Paludibacter sp. | reverse complement strand
TCCTCAGTAGGTACATAAACAAGGTCGTTAGGCGATAAACTAAATAGTAAACGCTGGCCGTTGTCATTCACTTCAGGACAAGAAGATAATCCTTGCTTTTGTCTTTCGATAACTATATTTAATGGTATTGTTTCGTAGAAACGATTACCTTCATTGTCAGAGTAGATTGCAAAGAAAAGATTGGTACCTTTTGCTGCTTCTACAAATTTAGTACTTTTATTACCTGTATGTCCTACATTGAATTTGTTACCTAGGGTTTCAAATGTTCTTACTTTATAAATTGGAGCGTGCGGCTTATTATTATTTAGTATAGTAATGTTTTTGTTAAGTTCATCTATACCATCAGGTGAAAAAGCAAGGGTTTCTGGAGCAATTTCTTTTCCTCTTTCATCTAATTGTCCCTTATAGTTCTCAAGATGAGATAGTAGTATTTTTTGAATACCTGTATCCGTTATACTTGCTATACGTTTTTCATTGAAAGATTCATCTAACGTAACCCTTGATGCAGCTAGTTTTGTTTTATCACTATCATTACTAAAATAATAAAGTTCAACTTTAGATATATTGTTTCCGTTAAATTTGTTTTCTTTTTCTTTGAAAAGTTTGATAATTTTCTTTTTGTCTAATCCTTCTTTTAATAATTGCTTTATATGTCGTTTTAATTGTTTATCAACAATATTATCTATGTTATCTATTGCAACAGATAAATTTACTAATTTTTTTAATCTTAAATTTACTAATGCAGATACTGTTTCTTTATGTAATGGTTTCCTAATTGCCCAATTATCCCCTTTTGTTTGTTTAACGAACATTTTTTTCATTTTACCATCATCTTGTTTTACCCATTTTTGATAGTGATTGACGGTTTTATTAATCACCCTGTTATTTTGTTTGAAGCTAACAATAATTTGTTCTAATTCATTTTTAGTGTCCTGAGTAAAAGAATCCCAAGGTTTTAAAAACTCTTTAGCAACTGTACGTTCCTTTCCATCTTTTGTGTACTTCTCTATTCTTCTAAGTTTGTTTCTAAGGTCATAACGTAATGGTTTCTCTTTGTCTTTACCGTTTGCATTGTCATTGTTTAGGTAGTTAATGTGATTTCTGCTGCTGCAAGCCACAACTAACGCATCTAAAGCGTGATGGCGATGGTCAATCCTTTTTTTGTTCAATTTAGATAACTCTTGCTCTGTATTGCTTATTTGGAAAACTCGTTTTCCTTCTTTATTTTCCCAAGAACCGTATTTTTCATAGCCTGCCATCTGATTTAATCGCTCAAATCGAGGAGTAATAAGGTCGTTCCATACATTGTTTAATCCCCAATCTTGTTTTAATCTACTAGTGATAGCACCTGATGAAACTATGATATTTTTTGCTATAGCTTCTTCTTCACCCTCTTCACGTACAATATTTGAAAGTAGTGTTTTAACTACTTTGCTTATATAGCGTGTGTCGTTAAGTTGTCTTTGTATAAAATACTCAGGAATTTCTTCTAATAGTAGTTTTTCTCTTTTTGCTTTTAAACGATTTCCAGCAAAGTATTTCTTCACATTTTCTACATATGCATCGGGACTAAGTAAATTTACAAATTTTCCTTGACCTAGTTCTATTTTTAGTTCTTTGTTGTTTTTGATAAACTCTAAAGCTAGCTGATTATCTTTTAGACTGTTAACTTCAGCTTCACAAATAACTTTATTACTAAGACTATCATCAAAAAATCTAGATTGTGGTATAATATGCTCTATTTGATAATCAGTCGTAAAAAGCCTTGCTAATGGGATTGTTTTTCCAGTATAAGGTGATATATACCCTTGCTCCAACCATAATTTATAACGTTTGATATCAGATGTAGTTAACTTGCTTTTGCTTCTTATTTTATCGATTTCATCTAATTCTTCTTTTCTTGTTTCACTATAATAAACTCCCTCTTCGTATATTTTTAATATCTCTTGTTGCATTGGTGAATGAGGACGTACGTCTAGTATCTCAGAATCTTGGAAAAACTCCATCAATAAAGATTTAATCCGATTGTTTGTGTTCTCGTTTTCTGTAACTATATTAGTCATACGTTTACGTTTGTCAGCCGGATTTTTCATTTCCCTTCCTAATTCAACGTGTATTTCATCAAAAAAGCCCTCTTCTCCTTTTCCATAATGTAGCCATATCTCTCTGATTGTTTGAAGAGTTTCGTTTATAATCTGTTCAACTATTGGATTTCGTAATGAATGTTGTTTTAATAATTCAATATCATCAGACTTTTTCCAGTACTTGATATCTTCAGATTCAGAATGTCGATTGTAAATAATATAGCTTGCTAACCAAAGTGGTAAGTTTTGAAAATCCTGAATTGACTCTAAGTGTATAGCCTTTTCACGAACACGATTTTTTATTTTTTCATCGTACTCACCAGTAATAATTTTTTCAATGCGATCTTTAATCTCTTTGTCTATTTCTGTTTCATACCACCATTTCCCAAATCTCATCAATTGCAATAATTTTTTAATAGCTTTTTCTGAAAAAGCACCATACTCTTTATCAATTCTCGGAAATCTCTTAAAAGCATCTATAAATTCAGTTGTTAAGTCATAGCTTTTTGCATACTTTTCTAATGCAAGTTCTATTTCATTTTTATCTTCTACCGAATATAATATATGCCATAAGTGGGTTTCTGCATCAATGTTAAGGAAATCTGTAGGTTGTTTAGCTCTATTTAGTACTTTTAATATTTGTCCTCTAGTTTCATTTAGAGGATAAATTTTATCTTCTACATAATTCCATCTGTAATATGTAGAAATACCTAACTCTTTACTTTTCTTGAAAACTTTAAAAGCATCAGCTCCAATGTTATTACGGATTTTTTCTTCTAAATTAAACCCAGGATATTTCAATATGGATTCTTGATCAATTTCAACTTTATCGTTTAACCAACTGTAAAGCTTTTCCCAATCTTCAATTTTAGGTAAAAGTTCGTTTGTTATTTCGATATCTTGTTTATCGTCTTTTTTGAATAGTTTTAAATTCTTTAGCCATTGAACTAATCTAAATTCCTGATAAATAGGATTACTTTTAGCTATACATTTAACACCTACTTTAACATCAATGCCATCTTTATCTCTATAGCTTCTACTTTCCAAGCTACAATTGCTAATTAAATGTTTTTTTGTTTTTAGTGGTCTTTGATAAAAAATGATATCGTCAATAAATAGATAGGAAAAACCTCTATTAGATATATTGTTTCTATGTGCATCATTGAATGGGTATAACTCTTCTATACATTTTATATAAGAGTTTGTATCTTTCAGTTCAGGATGAAACTCTATCTGTTTTTCTAGTATTTCTCTTAATTCATCTTTATAGTATTTCCTTTCAATGGTGCGAATAAGTTTTCCTCTAATTTTTTGATTTGGTTTTTGAAGTAGAGTTTCATAAATATATGTACCAACCGTTTGATTTGATTTTTCAATCTTCTCCTCTGTGCTTTTTTTAATAGCAATCCAGTCTTGTTCTGAGTCAACAGCTTTAAAACTTCTCTTTTCTTTTCCTTCTTTGTCAGTTTTTATACTTCCATCTTCATTTAAATCTTCGGTAACTATAAACTCTTTAATTTTACCTTCCCAATCTAAGAAAGATTTACTCGAACGTCGATAAATCCAACCGTTCTCTAAATGTACGTTATACCATATATCTTCATTTTTCCCCTTTTCGGCTTCTTCGACTTTAATGACTTTTAAAGCATAAAAATTAACAGACTTTGTTTTGTCTTCTTGTTCATCTTCCTCTCCCCTTAATTGATAATATCCTCTTTTTTGATTAAAATTCAGTAATAACCAAGCCAGCTCCTCTTTCTCTATTTTCTGTGTTAGAGCTTTTTTCCTTAAATAATAGATTGTCCAGTCATAAGGTATCTTTGATTCTTCGCCATTTGGTTTATTGTAAAAAAGTTGTGGTTGTGTTTTTTTGAAATCTTCTACCATTTCTTCAAAACTTTTTAGGAAGATAAATTCATTTTTACCTTGTGCAATATTTTTATATGCTATTTTGGTTTCTGTATTTTCTTTAAATTGCCCAAGCCTTTGTTCGAAGTCTATTGATTCAGCATAGTGCTTAGGAAGAAAGTTTAGTATGTTTAATACTCGATGTAATCTTTCGCGCCTTAACACATCTCTCTCATATAGTCTCCTTGCTCCCCTATATCTTGTTCGCTCGGCTGTTTGAGAAATTGATTGTCCCGAGTCGAATTTACCTAAAATATCTTGAGACATCGGAATTATCCGACTTCCCATTCCAATAATCTTACCTTCTTTGTTATCAAAGTTATGTTCCACCAACGCCCATCCAATACTATTGGTTCCTAAGTCTAATCCTAATATGTTTTTCATAATCAGCTTATTTATAATTATCAACCTCAAAGATAAATAATGATTTATTAGAAAGCAAAAGTTTTGTTATATTAAAAATGTTTTATATATTTGCAGTACAATTTTATTGAAGCAAATCACAATAAGGATTATTCCGTTGTGAAAACATTTAAGGCGGGGATACTATTTATAGTTATCCTCGTTTTCTTTTTGTATATATTCGTTTTATTCTATAAACATTTGACCTCTTTGAGGTCGTATTGTGTAGAATTAAACTTAGTAGGTTTTAGCATTATTTTATAATCAAACAATCGCATAAACCTTGCACGACCCAGCTCTCCCTTCAGGGGGCTGGGGGGCTCTTCTTAACTCAACAAACTTTTACCGGGCAGCAATGTGTTTTTTATAATACCTGCACCAATCTTTTAATCCACAGATTTCACATTTAGGTTTTCTTGCCACGCAAGTATAGCGACCGTGCAGAATAAGCCAATGATGGGCGGTTGCGATAAGTTCCTCGGGAATGTATTTGACCAATTCCTTTTCAGTTTGCAAAGGAGTTTTAGAGTTGGTAGTTAGTCCGATTCGTTCAGCTACACGAAATACGTGTGTATCGACAGCCATGGCAGGCTTATTGTAAACAACAGAGGCGATTACATTGGCAGTTTTACGTCCCACGCCGGGCAGCTTTTGAAGTTCGTCAATATCATCGGGTATGATGCCATTAAATTCAGAAAGAAGCGTCTGAGCCATGCCAACGAGGTGTTTTGATTTATTGTTGGGGAAACTGCATGATTTGATATACTCAAAAATCACTTCGGGAGTGCTTGCAGCCAAGGTTTCAGCATCAGGAAAATCGTGGAATAGGGCAGGGGTAATCAAATTCACACGTTTATCGGTGCATTGTGCTGATAAAATAACAGCAACAAGTAGCTCAAACGGATCGTCATAGTGCAATTCTGTTTCAGCAATAGGCATATTCTCTTGAAACCAGCTTATTGTGCGCTCAAAACGTTCTTTTTTTCTCATTTTTACATTCGTAGTTTGCTAATCGTTATTTCATTTTATACAAAAATAGTAAAACGATTTTTAATGCCATTGATTTTTCTTATTTTTGCAGATTAGTTTGATAAATTAATAAATAACTCGGCACACAAAAAGGAAGTGGGTAATAGATTATTTGAAGTGATGTAATAAAATGAAAAAGCAAGAACTTTAATGCTGCTTTAATCATTAAAGAGATGCGCTAAATTCCTTATTTATTAAACGATACGATATTCTCCTGTTTTTGAAAAAAAAGATAAAAATTTGTAAGTAACAATGGCTAAAAAGAGCAAAATAAATAAATCACGCACTGAACGTAATAGAGCACGAATAAGTGCTTATGAATCATCCCGAAGGCGAAGTAAAGCAAATAAATTCTCCTTTTCTGATTTTTTCAAAAGTGATGGACTACGATTTTCATTAGGGATATTATTGGTAGCATTCATACTTTTTTCCCTTCTTTCATATGTATCTTACTTCTTTACAGGAGCTGCTGATCAAAGTTTATTCGATAATCAGCAACTCGCTGAATCGGTAAAAAGTCGCTATGAAGCTAAAAACTGGATGTCGGTTGTAGGTGCAAAATATGCAGAACTTTTTATTAATAACTATTTTGGGGTATTGGCTTTTGTACTGTTGTTTTTTCTTACAACAGTTGTGATACGTGTATTTCAGGTCCTTTATATCGATTTATGGAAAAGCTTTTTTAAATCTTTCTTTTGGATTATATGGGGTTCTGTTTTTCTTGGATTTTTGACTAATTTAATCCCTTATTTGCAACCTTCGTATTTCTTTTTAGGCGGTGGTATTGGTGATTATGCCGCTAGGCAAATCAATTCGTTTATTGGGATTCCGGGTACATTTCTGCTTCTATTAGCTTTATTGCTTATCTATTTTATTTTTATTTCAAAATCTACTGTTCCTTTTCTTAAAAATATTTTCAAAAAGAAAGAGAAAAAGGAGTTTGCGGATAGTGAGGTAGAAGACTTGGGTAGAAAAGAGAAAAAAGTGGCGGTAGGCACCGAAATATTGCCGGATGACTGGGTAGAAGTTCCAGGTACAGAAATGATAGTAAGTGATGTTGTAGAAGAGAAAGAAGAAAAGGAAGAGGAAAACAGCGTAGAAGTAGGTGCAACGGATGAGGTGGATTTTGAAATAACTACCAGTAAGGCTGATGAAGAGGACTCCAGTTTGTTGCCAGATAATGATAAGGAAGCGAATTATAACATTGAACAATTAGGGAAGTACGACCCAACTCTTGATTTATCAAGTTATAAAACACCTAACTTGGCTCTGCTTAAGCAATATCCTTCTGACTCCAACTTGCAGGTGGATATGACCGAGCAGCAAAACAACAAGGATAGAATTACGACTACATTAAAGCACTTTGGAATTGAGATAACCTCTATCAAAGCTACGGTAGGTCCAACGATTACACTCTATGAAATTGTTCCCAAATCGGGTATTCGTATCTCTAAAATTCGAAATTTGGAATCGGATATCATGTTAAGCTTAGCTGCTACGGGTATTCGTATTATTGCACCCATACCGGGCAAAGGAACCATAGGGATAGAGGTACCAAACAACGATCCACAAATCGTTTCGATGTTTTCAGTATTAGCTTCGAAGAAGTTTTCAGAGTCAAAATATGATTTACCAATTGCCTTTGGAAAGACGATTACGAATGATGTATTTGTAATTGATTTGGCTAAAATGCCGCACTTATTGGTGGCAGGGGCAACAGGGCAAGGTAAATCGGTAGGTCTGAATGCCATTATCACTTCTTTGCTTTACAAAAAGCATCCAGCCGAATTAAAATTTGTGCTGATTGACCCGAAGAAAGTGGAGTTTAATATCTATGGTGCTATTGAGAAGCATTTCTTAGCAAAACTCCCTGATGGCGAAGATGCTATTATTACAGATACGAGCAAGGTAGTCGAAACGCTTAATTCACTAACGGTCGAAATGGATCAACGCTATGATTTATTGAAAAAGGCACATGTAAGAAATGTAAAAGAGTACAACGAGAAGTTTATCAATCGCAGCTTGAACCCTGAAAAAGGACACCGATTTTTACCTTATATTGTGGTGGTGGTGGATGAGTTTGGTGACTTGATAATGACTGCTGGTAAAGAGGTAGAGATGCCAATTGCTCGTATAGCTCAGTTGGCACGAGCGGTAGGTATTCATATGGTAATTGCTACGCAGCGTCCGTCGGTTAATATTATTACAGGAGTTATTAAAGCGAACTTCCCAGCGCGGGTGGCATTCCGTGTTTCATCCATGATCGACTCGCGTACAATTTTAGATGCTCCTGGTGCCAATCAATTGGTAGGGCGGGGTGATATGTTGTTTTCGCAAGGAAGTGATTTGGTGCGCGTTCAGTGTGCATTTATTGATACGCCTGAAGTGGAAGGAGTAGCCAATGATATTGGTGGACAACGAGGATATCCAACTGCATTTTATCTTCCAGAATATACAAGTCCTGATGCAGAAGCAATTGATCCACTCTCTGTAGATTTGAATAAGCGAGATGCGCTGTTTGAAGAGGCTGCTCGAATGATTGTAGCTTCTCAACAGGGATCTACATCTATGATTCAGCGTAAATTTTCAATTGGTTATAATCGAGCGGGTCGCTTAGCTGATCAGCTTGAAGCTGCCGGAATTGTTGGCCCTGCTGAAGGAAGTAAACCACGGCAAGTGCTTGTGCAAACTGAATATGAACTGAATAATATATTGAATTCTTTGTGATAGTTGATGTGATAAATGGATTGGCATACAACTTGTATTTGTAAAAATGAAATTTAATTAACTTAAAAAACTACTTGCAATGAAAAGAATATATTTACTTGTAGCAGTATCGCTATTTATGTTTTCATCCCTATTTGCACAAAGTAATAAATCGGCAGTAAACTCATTGGAGTTGATGATGAAAAAGCTGGAATCTACTGCAATCAGTACAAATTTTGGAATGGTTGTAAAAGATGCAGGAAAAGAAGATTTGGCAAAAATAACAGGAAGTGTTTTAATTGATGGGAATCGATTTAAGTTAAAAACAAACGACTTAGAAGTTGTCTTTGATGGTAAAACACAATATGCTTATTCGCCACAAATTAATGAAGTTTCGATAACAGAGCCAACAGAAAAAGAGTTGGCTGAGGTAAATCCTTTGATGCTTTTAGAGAGGTATAAAAACAACTCGAGAATCACCTTAGAAAAGAATAAAGAAAGTACTGCAACGAATAATATTGTGATAGTGCCTAAAAATAAAGCATCAGATGTTAAGCAGATAGTTGTGCGCATTTCAAAAAGCAGTAATTTGCCCACTTTACTTCAACTCTTCGATAAGAAGGGCTCAATTATAACGCTGTCGTTGGCAAAGACAAAGGAGCTTGAAAATATAGAGAAAGGAACCTTTAGTTTTGATACTTCATTCTATGATGATATTGAAATTAATGATTTGAGATAAACATAAAAAATGACTAATTTTGTAATTGAAAATTTGAGATTGAGTTATTGAGCGGGATTACAAGTGTTATTTCTTTATAAAATAGCTTATAGCTTTGAGTTGAAAATCCAATAAAGTGTGTTGTTGTTAAAATAATGCACTTGATAATTAGAAACTTTATTGGGCTTGAAACTTTTTGTTTATTTGATTTAAATATAAAGGAAAAAAGTAATCGAAATTAATTATAAGAACGTCTAAAATAAATAAATAAAACAATATAAAACATGAATGAAAAAGTAAGATGCTTGATCATTGGATCAGGTCCTGCTGGTTACACAGCGGCTATTTATGCAGCAAGAGCAAACTTGAGTCCTGTAATGTATGAAGGCTTACAGCCTGGAGGACAATTAACAACTACAACAGAAGTAGAAAACTTTCCGGGATATCCTGAAGGAATTACAGGTCCAGAAATGATGCTTGACTTGAAAAAACAAGCTGAGCGATTTGGTACAGATGTGAGATACGGTATGGCAACAGCTACTGACCTATCAGCTGCGCCTTATAAAGTAACGATTGATAATGAAAAAGTAATTGAAACAGATACTTTAATTATTGCAACTGGAGCTACAGCTAAATATTTAGGCTTACCTGATGAAGACAAATATTCTGGAGCTGGTGTTTCAGCTTGTGCTACATGTGATGGCTTTTTCTATCGCAATATGAAAGTGGCAGTTGTGGGTGGTGGAGATACAGCAGCTGAAGAAGCTATGTATTTAGCTAATATTGCATCGAAAGTATATTTGGTTATTCGTAAAGACCATATGCGTGCTTCTAAAATTATGCAAGAACGCGTATTGAATAATCCAAAAATTGAAGTGCTTTTTGAACACGAAACTCTTGGGTTGACAGGTGATAAAGTGGTGCAAGGAATGGACTTGGTGAAAAGACGTGGTCAGGCTGATGAAGAGAAAGTACATTATGAAATTGATGGATTCTTCTTGGCTATTGGACATACACCTAATTCAGAAATTTTCAAGCCTTACTTAGAAACAGACGAAGTGGGTTATATCAAAAATGTACCGGGTACAGCTAAAACATCAATCCCAGGTGTGTTTGTTTCGGGTGACGTTGCCGACCCTAATTATCGTCAAGCGGTAACTGCAGCAGCTACAGGATGTATGGCTGCTATCGATGCAGAGCGTTATTTAACAGAAAAAGGATTGTAATCTAAAAATGATATTTAATAAAAAATCCCTCTTACTACTTAGCTAAGAGGGATTTTTTTTTATGATACTATTGACTTTCTAATTGAGAAAATATAGGATATAGAGCAATGAATAAAGATCAAAGAGCAAGGATAAAATAGCTAATGCGTTATTTTAACCATAAAACTCTCATGACCCGAAGTGGGCTCAACTTTGAGACTCATTCCGCTTCGGGCTAATATTAAAAGAGGGAATTTTGTACTATAGTTATATTATATCTCTTCAAAACGAGCTGTGAAAAATCTCAATTGTTTCGGTTCGTAAACAAACCTCAAACCTTTGATTTG
>CAYFTO010000069.1:0-10407 GCA_964346125.1 uncultured Paludibacter sp. | reverse complement strand
TTGATGGATATTACTGCAACGCATAGCAATGAATATTTACTTAAAGCAGGTGATAAAAATCAAGAGATTCTTTCAGTAGAGGTAAATACAAATGGAGTAAGTGATCCGCTTAAGCTGTCAGCATTAACCGTAACAATGGATGGCACAAGCAATTTGGACTTTGTAGATAAAATAGGAATAGCTACTACAGGCAGTAATCGTAATTTCTCAGCTGATAAATTAATTGGAGCTAAACTAAATCCAAAAACAGGAAATATAACTTTTGATGCAGATGTATCCTTAAATCCAGGTACAAGCTATTTGTGGATTGTATATGATATTGCAGCAAACGCAACAAAGTCTTCTGTTTTTGATGCTACACTTGTTTCGGCTGTGATTGATAGCAAAACGGTAACACCTCTTGTTTCTAATCCTAATGGAAATCGTAAAATTAACGATGTTGTAAAACAAGCTTCTTCATCTACTATTAGCATTATCCCAAAACCAAGTAGCATGACAGCGACTGGCGATATGATGGTCTTAACTTCAGATTTCAAAGTGAAATATGAGGGCGAAAATACCAAAGTATTGGCTGATAGTTTAGCTCTATTTATCAATGAAGCTACTGGTTTCAATTTGAATGCTGTGAGCGGTGGTGCCGAAGCTAAATCTATTGCTCTAAAAGTAATAACAGATTCTTCTTTAGGTGATGAGGGCTATAGAATGAGTGTTACTTCAGACAGAGTAGTTATCGAAGCACAAAGTGGAGTAGGGCTATTCTGGGGAATTCAATCCCTTCGTCAACTTTTGCCTGCTGATATTGAGAGTAAAACGCTTGTGAAAAATGTAGATTGGTCAATTCCTACTGTTGAAATCACTGACATACCACGTTTCAAACTACGTAGTATGCACTTGGATGTGGCTCGTCACTTCTTTGATGCTAATTTTGTGAAAAAATACATTGATGTTTTATCGCTATACAAAATTAATACATTCCATTGGCACTTAACGGAAGACCAAGGTTGGCGTATTGAAATTAAAAAATATCCTAAACTTCAATCCATATCTGCATTCCGTAATTGTCCCGACGACCCAACACAAAACTACGGGGGCTATTACACTCACGAAGAGATTAAAGACATTGTAGCTTACGCAAGTTCTAAAAACATCAATATCATTCCTGAAATTGAGATGCCTGGACATAGTGTTTCTGTATTGGCTGCTTATCCTGAGTTTGCTTGTACAAGTGCCAAACCACCATTTAATATCTGGTGCGGAGGTGGTATTTCTCATGATATCTTATGCGGTGGAAAAGAGACAGTTCGTCAATTCTTTAAAGATGTACTTTTAGAGGTAGTTGAGCTATTCCCTGGTCCTTATATTCACATTGGAGGTGACGAGGCTCCTAAAACTAACTGGAATACTTGTGCTGATTGTAAAGCGAAAATTGTAGCCTTAGGTATAACAGGTAGCGACCAAACAAACAAATCAAACAAATTACAAAAAGATTTGGTTGAAGAGATGGCGCAATTCTTAGCTCCTTATAATAGAAGAGTTATTGGTTGGGATGAAATTACGCACGGTGGAATTCCTACTGGAGCTATTATTCAAAAATGGAATCCAAGTGTAAATGTGTTTGATATTACCAATGCTGGACACAGTGTGATTGTATCTAATTATAACAATCTGTATTTTGACTCAAAACAGGTAAATGACCCAAATGAACCAGGTGTAACTTGGATGGGTATTAATACTTTGGAAAAAGTATATAATTTTGACCCCATGCCAGGCGGACTTTCTGCTGAGCAGCAAAAACACGTATTAGGTTCTGAGGCTTGTATTTGGACTGAAATTATTAAAACAGAAGAGCGCGTAGAGCATATGTTATTGCCACGTCTGCTTGCTTTGGCTGAGCGTGGATGGACTCCCAACAGTGAAGTGAATCTATCTGATTTCAAAAATAGATTAGCGAATCACTACGAGCGTTTTAGCGTAAAAAATCTGAATGCATGGAAATTGCCAATGCCTAAAAATGAATATCGTATGATTGAAAGTTGTGAAACTGTAGTTTTAACTCCTGCTATTGAAGGTACTTCATACTATTGGAACGATGCTACAAACTCTACTTCAAGAAGCTTGACTGTATCAGAAAGTGGTCGCTATAAATGCTACGTTGGCTACATGGGCGAAGTGATTGAGCAGGTATATGATGTCGAAATAAACGCTGTAAATTCAACACCCGAAGTGAAAGTGAATCGTTTGGAAAATGAAACAGAATATAAAGTGGAGGGAGAATATGGAGTCTATAATTGGTATCAAAACGAGAATGACACTTATCCGCAGTTTTCGGGGAGTGATGTAACACTCACTAATAGCTCAAACGGCAATGATATGTTTGTAAGTGGTTTTCAACTTGTGAATAGTTTGAACAGCTTGCAACTTACTGGTGCCGATGATTTGGTAGAGATTGAAAATTCAAATTTCTTGAACAATACAAAAGCTTTTACCTTGGAAACTTGGGTGAAAATTAACAGCTGGCGTACTTGGGATGTTCTTTTTGCAAAACGCACCGATAATCAGAATCGTATTGTCTTAGAAATGGGTAATCAAGGTGAGTTGTACGCTCATATAAGCAAAAGCGGTGGAAATTATGGTGTTGCAAGCAATGCAATTAAAGTAGGCGAATGGACACATGTAGCCATGGTTTATGATGCTACAAAATCTGGCAATGCCAACCGCTTAAAGTTGTATATCAATGGCTATGAACAGGCATTGAATTTTACAGGTACTATCCCTACATCAACAGCTACTGTTAGCAATCCTTTACAGCTGGGTTTGGCTACACAAAATCCGAGTGCAAACTTTGCAGAAGTGCGTGTGTGGGATGTAGCTCGGAGCGAGGAGGAAATCCAAGCAAACTTAAATGGATTGAAATCATTTGATGAAACACTCCGTTTTTATTATCCCATGAGCGATGTTGCAGATGTAATGTACGATGCTACCAAAGGAAACAAAGCTATTGTAAAAAATCCAAGTCAAAGCTTAGTGAGTGGCGATGCTGCACCAAATCTTAAAGTAGCAGCTTGTGAAAGCCAACGTTGGAAAGTTGAATCAATCGCAAATGATGTTACAGGAGTGAAAGGAATTCAATCTGATTTAGGTGTAAAAATCTTTCCAAATCCCACTACTGGACAATTGACTATGGATGTTAGTTTGAAAAGCATTGAAGATGTACTTATTCAAATTTTAGGAGTAAATGGACAGACTTACTACAGAGAAAAGTTAATAAGTAGCTCCTTTACCAAATCATTGGATCTAAGCCGATACAATAGCGGTTTATATTTCTTAAATATAAAAGCAGGAGAATCAGAAAATACTCAGAAATTGATTTTGCAATAATACTGATTTGTTTTAACTGTAAACCCTCATCTATATTTACCTTTTTGTAAGAATAAGACAAGGTATCAAAGGTCGCCCCCCATAGGAGTGCGACCTTTTTTTAGTTATAAAGTTTCTAGAGTTATAAAGTTTATCATTTTTGTACGAAAAACTTTGAAACGAAGTAGTTATCGTCTATCGTTCAAACTGCTTGTTGTGCGGTCGTTGTACTTTCATCTGTCTCGCAGTTAGTTTTCCAAGTTGTAAAATAGTCCGTTATTATTTTCTCAATATTTTCTCTTGTCGCTCCGTCCCAATACTATTGGTTTTCTAAATAGGATAAGTCGTTTTTTGCAAAGTAAAGTAAATAGAAATCATACAAATATTTCTCATAGTCTAGTTCGATGCAAGTGTCTTTCAAAATGTCAAGCACTTTGAAGAATAATCAATGTTTAGCATATTTCGACCCCGATGGGGTCGCACATTATGTTTATCTCTTCTTTCCTACAAATATAAACGAATATAATCAATTAAAAAACTTTATTATTAAGTGAATAAAAATTTTGGAGCAATGTGTTTTTTTAATGTGCTTGATTAAATAAAAGATACAGAGTAGGTTTTTATTTCACCTGCTAAAATATAACTTTATTTCTTTCTTATTTCTCATTTATAGTTTATATTTGTAGTCACATACCAGACCAAACAACTCTTTATTTTTACAGCACTTAAAAGATGAAATACTTAAGAAATAAAATCTCATTTGAGATTAGTCCCAATCCCGATACGGCTGATTATCAAGTTCGAATATTTATTGATAAGCGAGATGTATTGGGAGATGAATATTTAGGACTTGACCCGGAGCCCTTTTTCGAGCAAGACTTTGAACAAGAGGGAGATTTGTACATCGGACGTTGCCTGTGTGGAGTAGAGGGATGTGATGATATGCTGATTAATGTCACGTTTCAAAACAACATGGTTTTATGGAGGGGTGATAATGGATTCAATTTTCAGTTTGATAAGCACGAATATGCAAACACAATTGATATTACCAAAAACGACTATAGCTGGGAAGATAAAGAAAGAAGGCTGGAGCGGATAATTTCAGAAATACTTAAGCATACTGAAATAGAAAATGACTTTAGTTTTGCTTGGGCATCAACTCAATTTGAAGAAAATACAATCACCTTAAGTTATCATAAAGAGAGTGAACAACAGCTTTATCACATAGCATGGGACGGTAAGAGTGAAGATGATGCGATAAAAAGTGTCATAGAATTTCTAAAAGAAAATTCGTAAAAAAGTTTTGTTTCTAAGAAAAACTTCGTACGAAAAAAGAGAGATTGCTTTATCTCTCTTTCAATGCGATATACACTTTTTCGTAATTTGGAACGTCAATATTGTGTTTTTTAGCAAATTGTACTATGGCACCCGTTAAAGTTTCAACTTCGGTAGCTCCACCAGCCATAAAATCACTGTGCATTGATGTTGTGCTGCCTTTTGGTAGTTCGCCTGCTCGTTTGATAACTTGATTCTCGTTGATTTTACTTGTATCGATTCCTTCAGCTTTTGCTACTTTTATAAATTCGCTCGACATGGCTATGGTCATCTCTATTCGTTCAGGGGTTTCAGCCAGTTCATTAAAGCTAACATCAAAATAACTAGTTAAGGATGCTGATACCGATATAAAATAAAACTTTTGCCAAATGCTATTGCGTATAGGATCGTGTAATTGTGCATCAATCCCCGCGTCAGTTAATATCTTTTCAAACTCCTTAGTAGCCTCGTTTGTGCCTTGGTCGTATCCGAAAACTAACCGTGAAAAATCACCAGTACTACGTATTATACCTGGCTCTATCCGTCGACTTACAATGTAGGAACAACCGCTCCAAACAGTTTGATTAGGCAGTATCTCTCTGATCTGTTCGCTAATGTCACCACCATTAAGTAAGGGCAAGATTACGGTGCTTTCTCCAATCATTGGTTTTGCTAAATCCAGTGATGCGGCTAAGTCGTAACTTTTTGTTGAAAGAATGATATAATCAACAAGGCCGATATCTTTTGGATTATCAGTTGCTAAAGCCGGTTGTGCAAAGAAATCATTGCCGTCGCTTATAATGCGGATACCATCATTTTTAATTTTTTCTAAATGTTCACCACGCGCTATAAAATAAACCTCAATTTCTGCTGAGTTTTCATATTTTTTAGCCAATAAGCCACCGTAATAACCACCAACTCCACCTAAACCAATTAAAGCGATTTTCATTTTACTCATAATATACCCTTTGCTCTTAGTTTTCTAATTTAGAATACTAATTAACTGATTTTTAGTGAAAATTCAAAATATAAGCTCTGATTTTTATTGCTTAAAAAGAAATTCAACAATTTTTTACATTATGGGCATAGGTTCAATTCTCATTCCACCGCCTCCGAAGCCACCGCCACGCATACCACCGCCACCACGTCCTGGCATGCGGTTTTCTCTATTTTCATACTCTTCACGATCTCTTTGGCTACCACCAGCAAATTTATTGATTCGGTACGTGAAGCTAAGAATAAAATAAGAGGGTAGGGAGTTGCTTCTGCTAAATTCAACGGAGTTACCGCCTACCGATTGAGAAATGTTTTGACGTTGTTGTAAAATATCAACCATGCGAAGTGAGAAAATTCCTTTCTTCTTGAATGTTACATAATCTATTGTTGCATTCCAAAGCCACTCAGCGGGATTGAAGTTGGCATAGCCGCTTCTTTTTGTGTAATTTACGTTTGTGCGTAAAGTTAGGTAGTCAGTAGGACGTAAGCCTAATGTGAATGAACCAGTCCAATCGTATGTTTCGGTTGCTTTATTGTTGAAGTTGTTCAATGTGTTTGAATAGCGTAAACCGCCTCGGCCTGACACATCAAATACTTTATGATTATAACGCAAAGAGATGTTCTCTGAGGCGCTATATTGAACTGTGCTACTCAAATCACCTATCAGTAAATTATCCAAATCAATATCATCAATATTGATGTTTTTAGAGGTATAACTGTAACGCTGATTCATAGAAACAGTAGTATTGTTTGAAAAATTCAACTTTTTGAAAAATGGCTGACTATACATAAAGTGAGCACTTAAATTGTAAGGCATCTCTTTCGCATTGATAGTTTGAATATATCTCTTACCTGTATTGTCGTAGATACTATTGTTTGTCAAATTATCTTTTGTCCAACCTCCATTTAATCCCACACTGTATGAACGCATAGTTTCACTGTTATTATTGGAGTACATTAATCTTAATGTATGGCTGAAAGCTGGTTTTAACCCCATATTACCAACAGTTTCATTCATTAAGTCGGTATTGTTTTTAACGGGTTGCATTTGGCTCACTGAGGGTTGATTTGTTCTTCCTCGGTAGTCAAGTCGAGCATAGTTTCGACGTCCAAAGTTATACTGAAAACGAGCATTGGGTGCAAAGTTAATCACTTCGTTTTTAACACTAATAGTGGAGTCGTTGCCATATACAGTTTCACTATATGTTTGCGAAGGTTCAACACTCATACCCGTAGTAATGTTGTAACTCTCCTGTACAAATCGGTAATTTAACTCTGCTGTTTCTCGGAAAAATAGATTGTCAAAAACGTTGCTATACTCCAAGTTTTTAATCGTATATTCTCCATAATTATCCAAGTCAAATAAACTCCTTTCTGAGGTTCGCTTGTTGCCATTGAATGATAAGACAGACTCTAAAAAATGATGACGTGAATCCCCAAGTGCTTCTACAAATGACATACGTAGACCCCAATTCAGGGTGTTGGATAAGTTGTTGTTTCTTTGGTCTAATATAACAGTTGAGTCAGGCGTGTCTTTTAGTGAATAGTTAAATCCATCACTCACACTCTCAGAATAGCTGCTATTTGCTCTTGCCGTAAATGTTCGACCTGGTTTACTAAATTTGCGATTATATGTTAATGTCAAACCACCATTCAAATCGTGGCCCTTGCTACTATTTCTTGAATTACCCCAGCTGGTAGAATCGCTTTCACTTAGATAAAGATATTCAGATAAGCTGTTGGAGCGCGATTGCGTCATGCCGATATTGGGTTGTAAAATAATAGTTGTAGCAGAGTCGGGTTTCCATTCCATTTCAAATCGTATATTGCCAGCATAATTCTCACGCTGATTTACTCTCGATGAAATATTGGTAAATGTACCGCCTTGCATATAGTTTTCACGATTACTTTCTGACTCTACAGTATTGTTTGAGTGATTAAAAGTTACGTCACCACCTAAAATTAAGTTTTTGTTGATTTCGTTGTTCAGATTGTATCCAAAGTTTTGAGTTTCAGTAATACCACTTCCACCGCCGCCACCAAATCCACCTCTACCACGTCCGCTACGAGCAGTATTGGTGTTGTTAGCGCCTGTAGTAAGTGTTGAACGAAGATCACCACTCATTATATTTAAAAAGGCATTACCATCATAACGAAATTCGGGATTAATGTCAGCACCTGCACCTAATTGTACATTACCAAACATTCCTTGGCGTCTGTCGCTTCGAAGAGTAAGATTAATAATACGTTCAGTGTCTCCATCATCAAAACCAGTCAATTGTGCCATTTCTGATTTTTGATCAATTACTTGCACACGATCAATCATATTAGCAGGTATATTTTTAGTAGCCATCTCTTTATCGTCTCCAAAAAACTTTTTCCCATCAACTCTAATTCTTTTTACCTCTTCTCCATTCACCATGATTTTACCCTCTTCCGTAATTTCGATTCCGGGCATCTGCTTGAGCAGCTCTTCAACAACGGCATTTTCTGATGTTTTGAAAGCACCAGCGTTATATTCAATAGTATCTCCTTTATTTATCATTTCGATTATTGAGCCCTGTACTTGTAGGTCTTTCAGCACTTTGCTATCTTCATTCAGCCTGATATCATTCAATTTTATATCTTTATTTTTAACTTCTATATTTTGATGATAAGTCGTATATCCTACCATCGAAGCTTGTAAAATATAAGTACCACTTTTTACTTTTTGAAAATTTATAATGCCCGTAGAGTCACTTGTATGTCCAACAATTAAAGCAGAATCTTGAACTTGTAAAAGACGTGCGGCAGCAAATTCAAGTGGCGTATCTGTCTTACTATCAATGATTTTTACTTGTACATTGTTTTGCGCAGATAGCGTTGTTAAAATCAATACAATACTTAGCGTTGATAAAATCAATTTTTTCATTATCTTTGTTCTTATAGATCTTAATTTACGTTTTACTTATGAGAAGTTAGATTTTTGACTAAGAATAAGTGCAAAAGTTTAATCTAAACAAAATCTTTTCTGAATTGTTGTAATAACAGTAGTTCAAAAAGTGGAAAAGAATTATAACTTTATAAAAACTTTAGAAAATAAAAATTATGAACAAGTATTTATTAATAACATCATTATTTATTATGACAACATTTAATTTAGTAAACGGCCAATATCAATTGCCCGAACTTTCGTATGCGTATGATGCTTTAGAGCCATACATTGATGCAAAAACAATGGAAATTCATCACACAGCTCACCATCAAGCTTATGTCAACAACTTGAATGCAGCTTTAGATAAACATCCAGAGTACAAAGAAGTAAAACTTTGCGAACTTTTATCTAAAATTGAAGAACTTCCTGCAGATATTCAAACAGCTGTTCGTAATAACGGTGGTGGTCACTATAACCACACATTATTTTGGCAGTTTTTAGCTCCAGCAGGTAGCACAACTATGTCAGCTGCATTGGAAGAAGCACTTATAAAAAACTTCGGTAGTGTTGATGCATTCAAAGAAGAATTTGAAAAAGCAGCAATGACTCGTTTCGGCTCAGGATGGGCTTGGTTATTGAAACAAGAAGATGGATCATTAGTGGTTGCTTCAACTCCAAATCAAGATAATCCACTTATGCCATTCAATGACTTGAAAGGTGAAGCAGTATTAGCTCTTGACGTTTGGGAGCATGCATATTACTTAAATTACCAATCAAAACGTGCTGGTTATGCTAAGGCTTTCTGGAATGTTGTAAATTGGGATAAAGTAGCTGAGCGTGCAGGCTTATAATTTTATGTGTTAGATTATTATCTAATATGCAAAACCTGTTGGTCTTTTGACTAACAGGTTTTTTTATTTTAAATACATATTTAATGAAATTTGTTTATATGTTTTTTTGAGTTAAAAGATTAAACTAAAAATCAGGCAAAACTGTTAATCAAACTATATTATAAATTAAAGATTATGAGTAAAAGAATAAACATTTCTGAAGTTTCTCCAGAAGCTTATGCACCTATGTTAGCTCTGGAAAAATACATTGCCAATAGCGGTTTGGATATACAGTTGTATGAATTGATTAAAACACGTGCTTCTCAAATAAATGGATGTGCTTACTGCCTAAATATGCACACAAGAGATGCAATGAAGTATGGCGAAACAGCTCAGCGACTATTTTTGTTGGATGCTTGGCGTGAAACAGATTTATACACCGAGAAAGAGCGTGCAGTTTTAGCTCTCACCGAAGAGATAACATTGATTGAAGGTACACATGTTTCAGATGAGGCGTACAATGCAGTAGCAAAACATTGCGATGAAAAAGAACTTGCTGCAATTATAATGGCTATAGTAGTTATTAACGCCTGGAATAGAATAGCTATTGCTACGGAAAAAGAGTTGGATTAAGCAGCATTTAAATAAAACAATTAAGAAGGTATAATGATAAGTTATACCTTTTTTTTATTTTTTTACTTTAACTTGTATATTATTCCATAATCAAAAGATTTCCACTATTTTTGTAGAGCTTAATAAATCTATATCCCAAATAGGAAATGGTACACTTGCTCACAAAAATATTAGATAAGTTAAAATCATGGTTTTTTTCTTTTGTAGAATGGCGCGAGAAACGCGTTGTACGCTTCAAAAATTTACCCAATTGGAAAAAATTAGCCAATGCACTTTTAACTGCTTTTGCTCTCTTCGTTTTACTACTTTTCTTGGTCGATATCAATTTTCTTTGGCTATTTGGTAACTCTCCTTCTATTAAAA
>CAYFTO010000068.1:0-10837 GCA_964346125.1 uncultured Paludibacter sp. | reverse complement strand
GGATAGAGGTGATTTGTATAAGTGAAAATTATCGAAGTCTGAAATTTATGCTTTTAGATTTAGAAGAGAGGTGGTTTTTCAGATAGTGATTTATAATTAGTGAGACTATCTGACACTATCCCATAAAGTGTGTAAGTACTAATCATAGTGTTTAGTTCATAATAGAGTTCTTTCTGCAAAAATAGTCAAAAATTGGTTCAAAATCAAGCCCCAATTAGCAATAGGCTTTGTCCACTTTTTAGATGTTTCTCTTAGAGCTAAATATACGGAGGGAGTATCCTATATGCATATGCAGCAGCTAAGTAGCATTTATTTTATTTATATATAGTAGGGTTTGCTACTATTTACAAGCTAAACTAAAGTTCAATTACTGTACCTCTGTTTTGTCCTATTAAGTCAGCATGTGTAATAACAACTTGCTTTACACCTGCATTCAATGCATCA
Source organism: uncultured Paludibacter sp. (assembly GCA_964346125.1). Lineage (GTDB taxonomy): Bacteria > Bacteroidota > Bacteroidia > Bacteroidales > Paludibacteraceae > UPXZ01. The sequence goes on along the minus strand of CAYFTO010000068.1, from coordinate 10,393 downwards.
AATGCGTTTTCTAATTTGGGAATCATACCACCAGAAACAATACCATCAGCCAGTAATTTTTCAAAAACGGATGGCGTAATTCGTTCAATTACACTATCATCATCATTATCATCGGCTAATACTCCTTTTTTCTCAAAACAATAAGTTAGCGTTACTTCAAAGTGATTTGCTAATGCTTTGGCAGCTTCTGCAGCAATAGTGTCAGCATTAGTATTAAGAATATTTCCTTTACCATCGTGAGTGAGTGGTGCAAGAACAGGTGTAACACCTTTGTCAATCAAATCTGCCAAAATAAATGAATCTACACGCTTCACATCGCCTACATAGCCATAATCGACTTCTTGAATAGGGCGCTTGTCGGATAACATGTAATTCATATCCGCTCCAGTAAGTCCTAAAGCATTGATGCCAAAAGCTTGAAGCCCTGCTACAATTTGCTTATTTACCAAACCGCCATACACCATTGTTACTACTTCCAACATTTCTTTATCGGTAATGCGGCGACCATTTACCATTTTGGATTCAATACCTAATTTTTCGGCAATGGCTGTTGCCGAGCGACCGCCACCATGTACCAAAGCTTTGAAACCTGAAACTGTAGAGAAGTTTTGTAAAAGAGCTGTTAAGCTCTCACTATTCTCTACTATTTTTCCACCTACCTTGAAAATATTTATTTGCTTTCTCATTATGTTTTCTATAGATTAATATTGCACCAAAGAAAACACTTCGAAGGCTTCATCCAATCGTGTTATACCTTCAAGTTCAAGAAGTTCAATCAAGAAGCTTACATAAATCGTATTATCTCCAAACTTACGTAAAAGTTGCAAAGAGGCATTGGCACTACCGCCAGTAGCCAGCAAATCATCGTGCAATAAAATAACATCATCGCCTTTGATAGCATCTTTATGAATCTCTAAAGCATCGACACCATATTCCAATTCATAATTAACGCTATATGTGTCTGCAGGTAATTTACCCGGTTTTCTAAGCAAAACAAAGCCAGCATTTAGTTTATACGCTAAGATACTCCCAATCACAAAACCGCGACTCTCTACACCTACTACTTTGGTTATACCTTTGTCTTTGTAATACTCATAAAGCACTTCAACCATGTATTGAAGAGCTTCGGGATCTTTTAGCGCTGTGGTAATATCCTTAAATTGAACACCGGGTTGGGGGAAGTTGGGTACATTCCTAATTACTGCTTTTAAATCGTAATTGTGGTAATCTTTCTTTGATAATTCTGACATAATCTATTTTAAAAATATTCTTTAATTTCTTTATTTGACAGCAAATTAAACTTGCATAGCTTCCAACATTCTTTTCATCACCACCTGAGCTGATATTTCACGATTGGCAGCTTGTGGAATAACAATGGATTGAGGACTTTCAATTACCTCATCCGTTACAATCATATTGCGGCGAACAGGCAAGCAGTGCATAAAATGTGCTTGATTAGTTACTGCCATTTGTCGTTCAGAAACAGTCCAAGTTCTATCTTCTGATAAAATTTTCCCATAATTTGGATCTTGATAAGCTGCCCAATTTTTAGCGTAGATAAAATCTGCATTCTCAAATGCTTTCATTTGATTGTACTCTACTTTCGCCCCTCTTACAAATTTTTCACTCAACTCATATCCTTCAGGATGCGTAATTACAAACTCAACGTCAGCTTCATTCATAAAATCAGCAAAAGAATTAGGTACTGCTTGTGGCAAAGCGCGTGGGTGCGGTGCCCAAGTTAGCACTACCTTTGGACGCTCTCTCTTTTTATACTCTTCAATCGTTATCAAATCAGCAAAACCTTGCAAAGGATGCCCTGTTGCTCCTTCCATACTAAACACCGGTTTACCGCTGTATTGAATAAATTGATTCAAAATTGTTTCTTGATAATCATACTCTTTGCTCTCAAACTGAGCGAAAGCACGCACTCCAATCATATCACAATAAGCGCCCATCACAGGAATTGCTTCCAATAAATGCTCTGGCTTATCACCATCCATTATCACTCCACGCTCAGTTTCGAGCTTCCATGCACCTTGATTTATATCCAATACAATGGTATTCATACCCAAGTTCATAGCAGCTTTTTGTGTGCTTAAGCGAGTTCGAAGGCTTGAATTAAAAAACACCATCAATAGGGTTTTATTTTCACCTAAATGTTTGTAAGCAAAACGATTAATTTTAATTTTCAATGCCTCTTTAACAGCGTCTTGTAGGTTGCCAAGGTCTTTTACATTTGTATAGCTTCTCATTTTGTGCAATATTATTTGATTAATGCAATTGATTTTTGTAATATAATTGAGTTAGGGAAAACATGCAAACGCCCATCATCAGTGCGAATATGGGTGTGAAAGCTTAGAATATCCTCAACAACTCCTTCTACTGGAAAATCTTTATCTTCGATAGCTATTCGATCACCAATACGAAAAACGGCTGTAAAGAAAATTAGCATTCCGGCAGTAACATTGCTCAAAACAGACCATTGAGCAAACAAAGCAACACCGATAATTGCAAACATAGAAGACAAAGCTAAAAAAAGATTTTCGGTCTTAACACCCCAAATCCCTATCAACACAACTACTGCAATAATATTAATTAAGTTTGAGTTGATTCGTTTTATGTGTCGAGCTCTTAACTCAATTTTCGGATGAAGTTTTGCATAACGTTGAACCAATTTATGAAAAATGATTCGAACTATAGTAGTGAGAATAATAACAATTAAACTCAGTACAATTTGGTAAATATATTTTTCAATCAAATCAATCATATTCTTTCTATTTCAAATAATTATTTAGGTTCCATGGTAACAATAGGAATAATCATTTCCTCCATCGATATTCCGCCGTGCTGGAAAGTATTCTTATAATAGTTTACGTAGTGATTGTAATTATTAGGATATGCAAAAAAATCATCATTCCCAGCAAAAATATAGGTAGAACTAACATTTGGACTTGGTAATCCTGCTTTTTGAGGTTCTTTTACCTCAAACACCTCTTTATGATTGTAGCTTAATGTCCTGCCCACTTTGTAGCGCAAATTGGTATTCACATGTTTGTCACCCACTACTTTCAAAGCGTTTTTTACTTGAATAGTGCCATGATCAGTAGTGATTATAACTTTATGTCCCAAACGAGCTATGTCTCGAAACAGGCTGTATGTGGCTGAGTGCCTAAACCACGAAAGAGTTAAAGCTCGATAAGCTTTCTCATCGCTTGCCAACTCGCGCACCATTTTACTTTCAGTACGTGCGTGCGACAACATATCAATAAAATTGAGCACAATAATATTGAGGTCATTCGCAGCAATATTGGGTAGTTGATCTACCACACGTTGACAATAACTTGACTCAAATACTTTATTAAATGTATAGGAATTTTTACGACGATAGCGCTCCAAAAGTGTTTTTAGTAGCTCCTCTTCATGGATGTTTTTTCCTTCTTCATCCTCTTCTTCAACCCACAAGTGAGGATACATTTGCTGTATCTGCAAAGGCATCAAACCTGAAAAAATAGCATTTCGTGCATATTGCGTAGCTGTTGGAAGTATGCTACAATAGATATCCTCATCGACAAATGTGTACAGTTCGCTTAACATTTCACGAATTAGAAGCCATTGGTCATAACGAAAGTTATCAACCACTATTAAAAAGACCTTCTCGCCCTGGTCGAGTAGAGGAAAGACTTTGTCTCTAATTATCTCGGTACTAATCCTTGGTCGATTTTCATTATCCGACATCCAGTTTAGATAATTCTTTTTAATAAATCTGTTGAATATATTATTAGCCTCCTCTTTTTGAAACTGCAGCATCTGATCCATATTATTATCAGTTTCAGCAAGCTCAAGCTCCCAGTACACCAACTTTTTATAGGCATTTACCCAATCATCCCAAGTTAAAGAGTCATTTATCTGCATTCCTATTTGCTGAAACTCTTGCTGATAACTATGTGTGGTATGTTCGGTAACTATCTCTTTTTTATGAATATTCTTTTTCAATGTCAGCAAAATCTGACTTGGATTAACTGGTTTTGTCAAATAATCAGCTATTTTATTACCAATAGCCATATTCATAATATCTTCCTCTTCGCTCTTAGTAATCATCACCATAGGTGTATTCGGATGAATCGCCTTAATCTCCGAAAGTGTTTCTAATCCACTAAGCCCAGGCATATTTTCATCAAGAAAGATAATATCAAAACTATCTTTTTGACATAACTCAACCGCATCTTTTCCATTGGTAACTGTTGTTACTTGGTAACCTTTTTCTTCTAAAAAAATGACGTATGGACGTAAAAGATCCATTTCATCATCAGCCCACAATATCTTACTCATAATTTTCTCTCCAATTAACTTACGTGTGTGTAATTTACTAACAATTTATCTATTAGAACGAGCAAAAAGTTTCTCTAATTTTTCCTCTAAATTATCTATCGAGTTTTCACCCCCTCTATGTATTATTACTCCATAAGGATCAATTAAAAGCATAGTTGGGAATTTATTCACCTGGAACTCAAAGGTTAAAAAGCCTTTTGGCATCTGCATTAGCTCATAAACCTGAGGCCAATTCATCTCATATTCTCTTACAAAGTTTGGGATTTTATAAATACTTTTCTCCTCCAATTCAAAAGCTACACTTAAAATTTTTAGGTCGGGATATGTCTTATTCAAGTTGGCTAATCGAGGTAGTATTTTCAAGCAAGGCTCACACCATGTACCCCAAAAATCAATCAACAAATAACTTCCACGATAATTAGCAAGTGAAATCACCTTATTGTTAATATCACTTGTCACCAAATCAGGTATCGTATAGCCTTCTTCAATACCTACTTGTTCTACTTTTCGAGCTAACTCAATATTAGTTATTTTCATACCTAAAATTCTTTTAGTAGATGATAGTAAATTTGGCTCAATTTTAAATCCATCCGTTTCAAAACTATCTCCTTGATTTAATAGCTTGTACTCTTTGATTTTCTTTGAATTAAATTTTGATGATTCAACCACAGCAAATTGATATTTAGAAGCATCTCCAAGTATATTTTGAATAATTAGTGTATAGCTTTTATTATTAATTTCAATGTGTCCCGTCGAGAATAAATTTGCAGAAATATTAATATCATAACCCAATTTTTTCCAATCTTTTTTACTCAAATTGTTTGAGCCACTATTGATTAGAGAAGGACTCAAGTAAATATTCTGTTTCAACTTTGGCTTTTTATCTTTTATCGTAGTTAGAAGTGGCCTATTCGCAACAAACTCATTGTTTTGCTTATCTACTCTGAACACATAATTGTTAGAAAAATCATTATCCTTATCATTATCAACTATACAAATTCGCTCTTTTTTAGATACATCACCATACAAAACAAATACAGTGTCTGCACCTAATTCTGCATATCTTATTTGGTATTTCCTATTCTTTAAATTGGAGGGAATTCCTTTAAAACGAGCTTTATTCCCTTCGAATGGCTTTGTACCTAACTCATAAGTAGTTACATTTTCCAGGACATTCAAATCAATGTTTATTTCTTGAATTGCTTGAGAAAACAGCACGGTGCTGAAGAGTAAAAGGATTGATAAAATAAATGATCTAATCGATACCATCTTGCTTAAGTAAATAATTTAAACTTTAATTTTTCTTTGACCTCTTTTTTTTGAAGACACTGTCATTATTCTAAACCATTTTATAGTTGAAAAGTTTATTAAATTTCAATTATAGCTAATCAGTTTGACAGGTAGTATTTTTTCATAAACTCAAAATAAACATCCAATGCTTCTTCTTGTAATAGTGTATCTAAATTTTCTTGTGTAATTAACAAATTACGTTTGTTCATTCCTGACGTTGCCTTAATAATCGACGAATCTTTGAGTAACCTTAAAAAATAAGACTTTGATACATTCAAATCTTCAAAAGAGTGTACAAAGATAAGATTTAATTTATCAAAAGTTTCCAATTTTACTTGCAAGTTCATTGTTGGGTAGTTTTCGGTGTTATATGCATTAACAGCATTCTTGATTTTTTCAAAATCAAATTTACCCCCTGGAGGAATATAAAACACAACTTGGTGTGTACTATTTGGACGATAAGCAAAGAGATCTTTATACAGCTCTATATTTTCATGAATGACTTGCTCCTCTGTTTTTATCGTAGTTTGCGCTACTTCAGTCTCTCTGTTTTCTAGTTTCTCTATTGCAGCTTCCTCTTTGATAACGTTCGCTTGACTCTCTACTTTCTCATCTTGCACTTCTGCTTTTATTTCTACTTTCTCATCTCTATTATCAGACAAATCCGCTTCATTATCAAGCTCCTCTACAATTTCATTGGCTTTTTCCTCTTCCATCTTGGTCTCACTTTCTTTCAGCCTTTGAGCTAATTTTTCCAACTCCGCCTCCTCTTCTTTCTTCCGCTCTTCAGCCAAAATTTTTGTACCATCAATAATTTCTACAAAAGTCTCTTTTTCTACAGGTACTTTAGCGGCACCAAGCAAGGCCTTAGGGATATCCTTTGATAAGTGCTCACTTTCAAAATCAATATATTCATCCAAGGTTAAAGTTGTTAGTAGCTTATCAAAATTATCTTCCGATATAATTAACTGTTCAATCTGCATCGAGTCAAGCAAAGCAACCATCTCTCTATCAGATTCTAATGTGTTTTGATACCAGATTCCCTCGTTATAAGATTCTAAATTAAGAACTGACAGAGCACGTTTTGTTTCGTCAATACGTGTTAATTCAAAAGCAAAATCCTTAATCATAAAACGTGAGAAATTAAATATCGCTAAATTATATTGTAGCTTATTGATTCCATCATCGTCAGCATCGGTAATAAATAAGATGCGGTGAGGTGTAAATTTCAAATCAGAAAAGACAGCTGCCATTTGCTCTTCTGGCGATAGTTTCTCTTGCTCTCTTTTTGTCAATAAGGAACCAAAAGATTTTCCTTGCTGTGCTATATTTCCTTGCATCAATAGCGCTAAAATATCTTTCGACATAGCTCCTATTTTACTATCCGGATAGCTTTCAACCAAAAAATTGAGTGATTCTTCAAACTCTTCAGAACTTTTTGTTTTTCCAATACTTAGCGTATTTAAAAATTCAAACTGAGGCAATAGTGGAGCTAAGGGATAGCTTGTTTTCACCTTTTTTGTATTCGCAAAAACAGATTCATAATCACTATCAATAAAGGCAGCATAAGTTTTATTGTAAAGCGTATCCTGCACCAAAAACATCTGTTTTTGATTTTCAATGTAATTTGGGTCAGCTAATATATCAGCATATTTACTATCTGGATAATTGGTCAAAATGGCTTGTCTATATTGCATTGCCGACTCTTTCTTCTCCTCCTTTGAGGCCATTAAAAATCGTTGGAACAAAGTCTCAGGTATTCGCTCATCATCTGCAAAGCGTTTTTCAAACTCTTCAAAAGTTGCGTATGCTAATGGGTAATCTTCAATCCGATCTTTGTAAACAAATCCCATATTATAAAGACCAGTAGCAATCATCTCGTTAGAGCGCTCTTTTTGCGCCTGCGAGAAAGGAATCTGAGCCATATAAAACCCTATCTGCTTAGGATCATCCGACTCCTCATAATCAGGTACATTGCTTTCATCATCCAATTGTAGATTAGTATCTTGAGACTCAGCATTTGCTACAATACTATCATTTGCTATTGAATCATTGCTTTCAGCAAAATCCATTTCATTATCGAATAGAGCTGCTGATTTCTGTTTTCGACGCCAATTATCTTCTAACTTTCGGTTTCCCCATTTTTGCCTAAAATCATTTTTACCACTATTTACTGTAGTAGGATTATAAAAATACCAACCACCAGTGCCCCGCCCTATCTGCGCCATAGCCATATTTACTGGCTGCTCTTCTTGTCTACGCTGTGCAGCCAATTGTTTCGCTTCGTCTCTTTTTTCCTCTTCTTTTAATTTTTCAATCACCCGCTTAATCGCTTCATTTCTCTCCTTATCAGGCATTTCAGATAGCGCAAGCAAACTATCTTGCAAATGCACTACATCATAATCTTTTACCAACTCTCCTAAAACTTCCGCTCTATGACTTATCTCTTCGAAGTTATGAAATTCAGCCGTATAAATTTTTGCAGCCTCATCGTAATATGGATGCGCCAAAGGGTATTTCCGTAAATCGTAGTAAAACTCACCCAATCTAGTGAGCGCCACTCCTTTTTCAACACCATTACGCGTACTCTCTTTAATCGCTAAATTATAATAATTTACAGCCTTGGTAGTATCTTTAGCATTCATAAAAAGATCACCCAAGATAGTATAAAGTTGGTCGAGGTAATCTTTATTATTGCTATTTTTAGCCATCCTTTTAAGCTCTCGCTCAGCACTTGTGCCCTTCGAAAGCATTTCAATTCGCTTTATACGAGCATTGAAAGCCATTTCGTAAGATGGATTTGCTTTTATAACCTGGGAATAGTATTTCGCTGACTCCTTTTTCTCTCCTTTATGCTCTAAAAGTTGAGCAAGAACATAATTAATTCTGACACGCTGTTTTCTCTCTTTCTCATTTTTAATAGCTGCTTTAAGATACGGAATGGCCTCATCGTAATCACTCTCTTTAATCAAATACTCAGACCATGTTGCCGCATATAGCCAGCTAATCTTGGATGAAACAGATTCTTTTTTTATTTTTTTCAAAATATTCTCCGCTTCATAAATCCAATCAAGCTCTAAATAGGCGCGAGCCATCCAAAGCTGTGCTTCCGTTACCACATCTGGCTCAGTGCTAAAATGTCGAGAAATATACGAAAAAGTACCTATCGATCCTAAGAAATCTGCTTTATGAAATTCAGCTTTAGCTAATTGCATCCACGCTTTTTTCAGCTCTGGATTAAATTCTGTTTGATTGTAAAATGCACGGTATTTGGGGTCATTGGCCCGCTTGTAATTTCTTTTAGGTTTTGCTTTTATTGAGTGCAACTTTATGGCTTTTCTGCTTTTTTCTATCGCCCTATCCATATTTCCCTTTGCACCAGCGGCTGCCTCATGGTTACTAATTGGGTAGAGTGGTATTAGCTCTGAATAATTGTCTTTATTCGATTTTTCGATACTTTCCATCCCTTCTTTGAAACTCACATTGCCATTATATGCAATATTAAACTTAGTCAACATAGCATGATATTGACGCGAAGCGGCAGTGTTTTTATTGGATGAACAGCTATCAAACACAAAAACAATCAGAAAAATCAATATTAAGTAAGAAAATACTTTTCTCAAAGACATAGCTCAACTCTAATTTAGATTATGCAATCCAATACATAACAAAAAACCAAAAAAGATGCGTTTTATTGTATTCTTTTGAAGATTATACGCTTTTATTTTTTTATATTTACACAGAATAAAGAATGTGTATGAAAATCAATATACACTTAAAACAAGCCCTAAACGATTTAAATAATATTAAAACAAATAAATATTAGGAGTTTATTCATAACTTTGTAGCTTGAAAATTGTTAGATAAAGTGTATAATAGCAGAGTTTAATAGTTAAACAATCATCTGTTTGACTAATTTACACATAAGCTTTGTACTTATATATTTAGAAAAATTATACTGATAAGTATTCAAAACTTACAAATTTATTTATGTTACCTTTAGTTTTAATTTTAGTAGGAGTAGCTTTAGTTTTGTACTTAACTACTTATATTAGTCGTAAAAAAAGTGGTCATGTAGCCGAAGTTGTTATCAATGAAAATCCAGAATGCTGTGGTGTTCACGATTCATGCGACATGGATAGTTTGCAAATTGTTGATACCAAAATTGAGTATTTTGATGATGAGGAATTGGACAGTCTTTCAGGTTTAGATCCAAACACTCTTTCAGACGAACAAGTAGATTCGATATCTGACGTCTTTTATTCAATGAAAGAAAGCGATATAGCTTCATGGCTTAAAAGCTTGCAGCTAAGGAGTATTCAGCTGCCAGAATCTATTCGTGAAGAGGCATTGATGATTGTAAGTGAGCGAAGAGCTTAGAACTCCACATCAAATAGTAAACAAAAAAGCTTGGTTTAACTGTGATAAACCAAGCTTTTTTGTTTTCATAACTTCCTATAAGTAAAAAAGCAACTTGTTAATAATTACAAGTTGCTTTTTTAATTGGTGATTCAGCTGGGGTTCGAACCCAGGACCCCATCCTTAAAAGGGATGTGCTCTACCTGCTGAGCTACTGAATCTCCACTATATTTTTTGTTTCAAACTACTAAAGTGATTCAGCTGGGGTTCGAACCCAGGACCCCATCCTTAAAAGGGATGTGCTCTACCTGCTGAGCTACTGAATCTCCACTATATTTTTTGTTTCAAACTACTAAAGTGATTCAGCTGGGGTTCGAACCCAGGACCCCATCCTTAAAAGGGATGTGCTCTA
>CAYFTO010000067.1:0-11007 GCA_964346125.1 uncultured Paludibacter sp. | reverse complement strand
TTCAAAACATCATTTGGTAAATATGTTAATCCTGATGCAGTGGAAGCTAAATTTAGTGAATCTCCCTATATTGAAAATTTAATGGTAGTAGGTGAAAATCAAAAATTTGCTGCAGCAATAATAGTTCCAAGTAGTGAAAACTTGAGGGACTGGTGCAAAAATGAAAAGATAAAATTTACTAGCATTGATGAGGTGCTTAAAAATCCGAAAGTAATTGAACTATACAGAGGTGTAGTAAATCATTACAATAAATTTTTTGGTGATTATGAGCAGGTTAGAAGGTATCGTTTTGTTACTGATAGCTGGACTCCTGAGAATAATATGCTTTCGCCTACTTTGAAGTTGAAGCGAAAAGTGGTACATGCGCATTACGCTGATTTAATTGAAAAAATGTTTGTCTAATCTACTCGATTGACTATCGAATTAAAATAAAATCGTTCTTTTTATTTAAAAGAATGGTTTTACTTTCTATCAATCCAAAGAATTGGGATGTGTTTTCATTTGATGTTTTTATTTATATCTTGTGAAACTTTATGAAATATAGCAGTGCATTAAAAATTATTTTTCGTATTTAACAGCTAAACTTAGCTCTGATTGTTTTGTAATAAGTCAAATTCAAAGCAGATTATATCAGTTAAACAAGTTTAACTTAAAGTAAACCCTTGCAAAATTCAGATTTTTTTTTTATATCTTTGTATAATTATTTAAAATTAAAGGATGTAAAGTATGAAAAAGAAAAAGAAGCTAAGGGTGTTGTTTATTTCACAAGAGATCTTTCCTTATTTACCAGAGTCAGAAATAGCTACTAAAAGTAGGAACTTACCACAGTTTGTACAAGAAAAAGGCAATGAGACACGTACATTCATGCCAAAGTTTGGTGCTGTAAATGAGAGAAGAAATCAATTGCACGAAGTAATCCGCCTATCGGGAATGAATTTGATTATAAACGATACAGATCATCCTCTTATTATTAAAGTTGCATCAATTCAATCCGCACGTTTACAAGTATATTTTATTGATAATGAAGATTATTTTTCGAGAAATAACACAATAGCCGATGATGCTGGTGTGGAATATGAAGATAATGATGAGCGTACTATCTTTTTTAATCGTGGAGTAATTGAAACTGTTAAAAAACTTAGATGGACTCCTGATATTGTTCACTGTCATGGATGGATGACAGGTTTATCTCCTCTCTATTTGAAAAAAGCATTTAGCGATGACCCATTTTTTGAGAACTCAAAAATTGTATATTCACTATATAATGACGCTTTTGAAAGACCATTTAGAAAAGAGTTTGCAGACAATATATTATTAGATGGCATTAACCAAGGTGATATAGAAAGTATAAGCAATAAAGACGAGATTACATATACTGATTTATCAAAATTAGCAATAGATTTTGCCGATGGTGTTATTCAGTCGAGCGAAGTTATTGATAATTCACTGCTTGAGTATGCACAAAGCAAAGATATGAAAACATTATCTTTTGCTGGAGAAGATTATGCTGATAAATATATTGAGTTTTACGAATCGCTGTTTTAATATTATTACATAAACCAATAAGACCTGAGTCTTTAAAATATAAAGTAGATACAGAATCTTTGATTAAAGATTATAAGTAAACCATATGAAATTAAAGTTCATCGTTCCTATCGCTATGTTTTTAGCATTTCTAATAACTGCTTGCGATAATAGCACAAATAATATAGGAACCCAAATACAACCTAACGATGATAGAATCGTTTTGAAGGCAGATACATTTTTGCTAAATACATTAACAGAGCCAGTTGATTATATTGTGTCGAAACCTGACTCTTTGCTTTTAGGTACTTTTATCGATAATGTCTTGGGGACAACTCGAGCCGATGTGCTAACCCAATTAGCCGTGCCAACAGAGGAGTTTGTTTATTTAGATCCTTCTGTGGCAAAAACAGTGCCTGATTCCGTTGTGCTACGAATGAGTTTTGGTTCGTATTTTGGCGTAACTACATCACCGATTGAAGTTAGCGTGTACGAGTTGAAAAAAGCTTTGAAGAAAAAAGAGGTTTACTATTCAAATATTGATCCTAATGAATATGTGGATTTCAGTAAAAAACTCAATGCCAAAACAGAACTGGTTACGATTAAAGATGGTTTGACTGGAAAAATTCAAACTTCACTTGCTATCAAGCTTTCGGATGAATTTATGAATCGATTTTTTACAATGGATGCAGATAAGTATTCGACGCAAGAAAAGTTTGAGCAATTCTTCAAAGGATTATATATAACTACCGATTTTGGAAGTTCTACGATGGTTAATATAAATAACCTTACAATGACTCTCCACTATCATTATATTTATAATAATGATCCTACGCAAGCAAAAATTAAATCCTATCATTTATATCCGGCCAATGACGAGATTGTGAAGGTAAATCGTGTACAGCATGAATATCGTAATTTGCAGATCGATAATGAGGGTGAGTATAATTATATTGCATCTCCTTCAAATTACTTAACTAAAATACAAATTCCAATTGCACGTATTAAAGAAAGAGTAAGTGTAGGCGATAAAAATCTGGATATTAATAATGCGAGCATTAAAATAGATTTGCAAGATAAAAAAGAGTGGAATCCGGGTTCTATTGTTCCTGAAGTATCTGAGGTTTTGCTTATTCGTGAAGATTTAGTGGATGAGTTTTTTGCAAATCACGAGTTCCCAACAGATACTACTTCTTTTTTAGCCTCCTTACGTACTAAGACGATATCGATTAATCAGTTTTCATATTCGTATCAATTTGATAATTTAGCAAAATTTATTAAATACGAGATGGAGAAAGATAATAATGACGAATTTATAAATATGGTGCTTGTTCCTGTTTCTGTAAAAATTACAGAGCAACAAATGACAGGACAGTCGATTATCACAAATATTTCACAAGCTTCAACTCTTCAAGCTGGATCAATTTTTGGTAAGAATCATAAAACAGCACCTATTCGGATGGAGCTGGTCTATAGTGGATATTAGAAACATGAAATTTAAAGTATAAAAAAATGTGCAAGCTAAAACTTGCACATTTTTTATTTATACCTTTTCTGTTTGAATTTTATGGCACTATCATTTGAATTGAGTTTGGTAAAATCTCTACGCTGTAAGACGTGGATTTTGGTAGAGTTATTCCATCAGCTTCTGAAAAAACTGCTTCTTCAAATTCAATTTCAATCTTTTTAGATTGTAGAGAGTGGATTCGCTTATGCTCTTTAAGTTTTCCATTAAAAAGATTTGGTGATAACTTCAAAATATCTTTGAAAGTCAATTTTTCAACATACATCATATCAAAAACAGCATCGAAAGGCAAAGCGTCAGGATTTTGTTTTATTCCACCTCCTGTATAAGGCCCGTTTGCAATATTCATGCTTAGAAGCATCAAGTTTGATGATTTCCCATCTATATTAATACTCATTTGATAACTACGTAGTTTTGTAAGAATGACCAATAGCGAAATGGTGTAAAGAAAAGAGAAGCTACCAAGATATTTCTTTAAGTGATTAGTCAATTGAGCTACATTAGCATCAATTCCAAAACCCACAGAGTTTATAAAAAAGTAGTTTGATACCTGCCCATCAACTGAATAGTTAATCTGTCCAATATCAATTGTTTTTGTTTTACCTGCTAAAAAGTAAGTGATATTTTTGTCTGTATTTTTAGTAAGTTTCCAGAATCGTGCCCAATCATTTCCAGTGCCACGAGGAATTATGGCTATTTTTAGCTTGGATTTAACCTTAATTGATGACAAAAATAGTCCGTTAATAACCTCATTGATTGTACCATCGCCACCTAATATTAGAAAATTTGAATAAGCATTATTAGCAAAATCCCTTGCTATTTCAATGGCGTGACCAGCATACTCTGTAACTTTTAAAGTGAATTTTATATTGCTCTGCTTCAATCTATTGGTAACGTAATTAGTTTGAGATTGAAAACTGCGTTTACCTGCTTTGGGATTAGTAATTATTACCCAATGCTTAGCATTTAATTCATTTTTGTTTACATCATCCATCCAAAAACAATTTAATAGCTATTTAGCTTTTGATAAAAGATACAAATCAGCTAATGTAAGAGCTGCCATAGCCTCAACAATTGGTACTGCGCGAGGAAGTACGCATGGATCATGACGACCTCTTGCTTCAAGTTCAATTTTATTAAGTTCTTTATCTAAAGTCTCTTGCTTTTTGCTGATCGTAGCTACAGGTTTAAATAATACTCTAAAATATATATCCTGACCATTGCTAATTCCTCCTTGAATACCTCCAGAGTTATTAGTTTTTGTTGTTACATTTCCTTCTTCGTCGGTAATGAAAGAATCATTCATCTCCTCACCAGTAAGATGAACACCTTCAAAACCTCGCCCATAATCAAAACCATGGGTAGCATTGATTGTTAGCATAGAACCAGCCAAACGAGCGTGTAGTTTATCAAATAATGGTTCGCCCCAACCAACAGGTGTGCCTTTAATCACACAGCTTACAACACCACCGATCGAGTTTCCGTCCAATCGTAATTGGTCAATATAGCTTACCATTTTATCTGAGGTTTCCTTATCCGGACAACGCACAATGCTCTCTTCAATTTTTGAAAAATCAAGAGTTTCGTAAGGTTTATCAATAGCAATATGTCCCACTTGCGAAGTGTATGCGGTAATATTAACGCCTTGTTGTTTTAATATCAATTTGGCAATAGCTCCAGCTGCAACCCAACCTGCCGTAGCGCGTGCAGAACTTCTTCCACCACCTCTATGGTCGCGAATACCATATTTTTTTTGATAGGTAAAATCAGCATGTGAAGGACGATACACATCTTTTAAATGATTGTAATCCTTGCTTTCTTGATTTTTATTCCAAATAACGAATGCAATAGGTGAGCCTGTGCTTTTTCCTTCGAAGATGCCCGATAAGAATTCAATTCTATCATCTTCGCTGCGTGGTGTAGCAATAATAGATTGACCGGGACGGCGTCGAGTTAGCTCATGTTGTATAAATGTTTCATCAATTTCAATTCCTGGAGGACATCCGTCCAATATCCCTCCAATAGCAACTCCATGTGATTCTCCAAAAGAGGTAAAGCTAAGTATTCTTCCTAATGTATTCATTTTATTATTTTAAATTATATTTTTCTATTGTCTTAAATTTAACAAAAAAGAAAATCTTTTGTTTTACAAAGTTAGTACAAAAAAAATGATTTTACTTTCAGATTATAAGAAAAGGGTGCTTCGAATAGTAAGCCATTCAAAACACCCTTAATTATCAAAATCTTTAATACCGATTACAAGTTTGCAATTCGCTTGATTTCATCCATAATGGCTTGAGCAAAACTCTCAGCTTGTTCAAGTGTTCCTGCTTCTGAATAGATTCGGATGATGGGTTCTGTGTTTGATTTTCGTAAGTGAACCCAGCCTTGTGGAAAATCAATTTTTACTCCATCAATATCATTAACTTCATATTGTTTGTAGCTACCTTTTATTACAGCCAATACGCCATCAACATCGATAGTCGGAGTCAATTCAATTTTGTTTTTACTTATGAAGTAATTTGGATAGCTTTTGCGAATTTCAGAAACTGTTTTTTTCTCGTGAGCTAAATGAGATAAAAATAAAGCGATACCCACCAATGCATCACGGCCGTAATGACTTGCTGGATAAATAATTCCTCCATTTCCTTCACCACCAATTACCGCATTTGTTTTTTTCATAAGCGTTACCACATTAACCTCACCAACTGCTGAAGCATTGTATTCGCAATTGTGTTTACGGGTTACATCACGCAAAGCACGAGTAGAACTCATGTTTGAAACGGTGTTTCCTGGTGTATGTTTTAATACATAATCAGCAACGGCAACTAAGGTGTATTCCTCTCCAAACATTGAACCATCTTCAGCGATAATTGCTAAACGATCAACGTCAGGGTCAACAACAAAACCAATATCAAATTTACCAGAATCCATTACTTTTGAAATCTCAGTTAAGTGCTCGGGTAGGGGTTCTGGATTATGTGGGAAATGCCCATTTGGTTCGCAATAGAGCTCTTCAATTGTATTCACACCTAATGCTTTCAATAATTCAGGTATAACAACTCCTCCTACAGAGTTTACACAATCAATAGCTACTTTGAAGTTTGCTGCACGTATCGCTTCAACATCCACCAAATCAAGTGCAAGTACGCTCTCTATATGTTTTTGCGTATAATCGCTGTAACTAACTTTACCAATAGCATCAACTTCAGCAAATACATAGCTGTCATTTTCTGCAATTTCAAGAATTTTAGCACCTTCCGCTGCATTTAGAAATTCGCCCTTCTCGTTTAGTAGTTTTAGTGCATTCCACTGTTTGGGATTGTGGCTTGCTGTGATAATTATACCACCAGCGGCACCTTCCATGGCAACAGCCAATTCGGTAGTTGGGGTGGTTGCTAAACCTAAGTCAACAACGTTCATTCCCATTCCGATAAGTGTACCTACAACAATTTTGTTAACCATTTCTCCTGAAATACGTGCATCTCTACCAACTACAATTGTATTTGATTCTGTTGATTTGGATGACTGAATAAATGTTGCGTAAGCAGAAGTAAACTTTACGATATCAAGAGGACTTAATCCTTCGCTTGCTACACCGCCAATGGTACCTCGAATTCCTGAAATAGATTTAATTAAAGCCATAAAGAAGAAGTTTTATATAAAAATGATAATTCTATTTGATTAAAGTAATTTTTAGGTGATACATCACTGGTATCAAGCGATCACGACCCATGCTGTAAGATGTTAAATTGAGGTTGGAAGGAACTATAGCATAAGCCTCTGAACCATAATTTTTCATAATACCTAATGCTTCATGTAGCCCAGCTCCGTAATTTGAAATGGCATCGTTTGTGCCATAAATCATCTTAGATGGATTGTTAAAGTCGCGTGGTTCCCAGTTTTTCAAACGTAGTGTGGTATCTTTATCCAATTCATGCTCTTTAAACCGATAACCAACTGTCAGATTAGTACGAATAGTATCTGTTTCATCCCCTTTATTTATGATATATATGTGTAAGCCTGAACTCGTTTTGTAAAACGTATTATGCGGCCAATTATCAACATCGGGTTTTTCACTTACTACTTTGTAATTAAAATCTTTGATAAAGTTTTTGATAACAACTTCCTCTTCAATTTGTAATTGAGTGAATGTTTTCCCTTTATTACAAGACATGAAAAGGAAAGCAAGACTTAAAATCAGAAGTGTTCTACTAAGAATCTGTTTACGTTTGTTCACTTTATAAATTTATTGATTTATGATACAATTAAATCCTACTTATAGATTAATGTAGAATCTAATTTTGTAATTTCAAATTAACTGCAAATATCCGATTTTATAACGAATAATGCAAGAATTAACTATCTTATGTTCAAATTTTTAATTCTATTTATCTAAATCTTTAGAAAAAATAAAATACCATATTTCGATACTTTTGCAAAAGTATTTCACATCTCTACTATGTGTTAGAATAGTAATGAGCCTATCTAATGTTAGCGATGCTGATTATATCGGCAAAAACACCAGCCGCTGTTACACTGGCACCTGCTCCATAACCCTTTACAATGAGAGGAAATTCATTATATCGTTCTGTTTTAATAGATACTATATTGTTGCTTCCTTGTAAATCGAAAAATGGATTATCGTAACTAATTTCGCATAATTCCACTTTACATTTACCCTCAGTCATGCTTGCTACAAAGCGCCAACATTTATTTTGTTCGGCTAATATTCTTCGTTTTACCTCAAATTCAGCGTCAAGTTCTACAATGTTTTTCCAGAAATCATCTAAACTGCCCTTAAAATATTTTTCTGGGATGAATAGATTCTTTTCTACATCATCTTGTTCTACTTTATAACCAGCTTCACGTGTTAAAATAACCAATTTACGTATAACATCAATTCCGCTTAAATCGATACGAGGGTCAGGTTCAGAATATCCCATTTCTTGCGCCATTTTAATAGCTTTACTCAGCGGGATATCTTCACTGATGGTATTGAAAATATAGTTGAGAGTGCCAGAAACAACAGCTTCCATCTCTAAAATTCTATCACCACTATTGGTTAAGTTATTCATCGTGTTAATAATAGGAAGACCAGCACCCACATTGGTTTCAAATAAAAACTTAACTCCACGCTCACGTGCAGTATCTTTAAGTCGCTGATAATTGTCAAAATCCGATGAAGCTGCGACTTTATTTGCTGCGATTACAGAAATATTATTTTCCAATAAGTTTTGATATAGCCCAGCGACAGCGTCACTTGCTGTACAATCTACAAAAACAGGATTGTAAATATTCATTTTGAATATCTCTTCTGTAATTTTTTTAATTGAAGCATCTTCTCCCTCATTCTTAAGTGTATCAATACAGTTTTCTAAATTGATTCCCGCACGATTGAAAATCATTTTTTTGCTGGAAGCTATTCCTACAACATTAATCTTGAATTTATTCTGTTCCATTAACTTCTGACGCTGATTTTTTATTTGTTCGAGCAAGCTGCTTCCCACTGTACCTACTCCTACAACAAATAGATTGAGGACTTTATAATCAGATAAGAAAAATGAATCGTGAATGACATTAAGTGCTTTTCTATGCTCTGATCGGTTGGTTACAAATGAAATGTTGGTTTCAGAAGCTCCTTGTGCACAGGCTATTACATTAATACCGTTTCGACCCAAGGTTCCAAATAGTTTACCTGCTATTCCTGGTGTTTTTTTCATTCCATCTCCAACTATAGCAATAGTGACTAAATCTTTCTCAGCACTTACAGGAGCAATTTCACCTTGTTGAATTTCTGCTTTAAACTCATCATTCAAAACACGAATAGCTAAATCACTGTCAATATCTCTTACACCAATGGAAGTATTGTTTTCAGATGATGCCTGTGAAACCATAAATACGCTAACTCCATTCTTAGCTAAAGCTCGGAAAATTCGGTAGTTTACGCCAATAACGCCTACCATTCCAAGACCTTGGACAACAATCAAACTTGTATCTACAATTGATGAAATACCTTTGATTATTCGTTTGTTTTTACTCTCAAAAGTTTCACTTGAAATCAAAGTACCTGATGCGTCAGCATTGAAGGTATTCTTAATTTCAACGGGAATATTTTTATGGTAAACTGGGAAAATAGTAGGAGGATAAATTACACGTGCTCCAAAGTTAGAGAGCTCCATAGCTTCACTGAAACTAAGGTGGTCAATGACGTATGATTTGCTAATAATTTTAGGATCCGCAGTCATAAAACCATCCACGTCTGTCCAAATTTCTAACTTGCTTGCATTCAGTGCCGATGCTAAGATTGAAGCTGTGTAATCTGAGCCACCTCTTCCTATATTAGTTATACTTCCACTTTCCAAATCGGTTGAAATAAACCCACCACAAACGGCAACTTTGGGTAGCTTTTTGAATGTATCTTTTATCAATTGATTAGAAACCGGGAAATCAACCATATGTTTATCAAATTCAAAGCTAGTTTTAATAAACTTTCGTGCATCATAATGTACCGCTCTATCAATTAATTTACTTAATAAAATAGATGACAGCACCTCTCCATAACTAACAATTGTATCAGTAATTCTTGTCGAAATATCCTTTATTAAATATATACCACGAAATATATTAGCTAAGTCGTTAAATTGGTTTTGTAAAATTTCAGTGGTTTCTTGTTTTTTTTCATCGTCTATCATTTCCACCATCTCCATGTGACGACTTTGCATTTGGTTGAAATGGATTAGATAGTTTGTATCTCCTTTAGCTGCCATTGCTGATGTGGAGTAGAGCATATCAGTTACTCCACTCAAAGCCGACACTACTACAATTACTTCTTCGTTCTGATTTTCAACTATTTTCTTTACTTCTTTTAGTCCCTCTTTTGATCCTATGGAAGAACCACCAAATTTTAATACCTTCATATTTTATGTTTATCTCTCAGTTTTATCTAAATATATTTTCTAATTCGTTTGATAGCTCTTCTAATACATCGGTTGATTTTTTCAATATACTTTCTTTCATTGTATCAAAAGATTCTCGAATTTTTAATGCATCCTCTTTGTCTAATAAATTCTTTACTTTATCTATTCCAATAAGTGCTTCGATTTTTTCATTTATTACATTCAAATCATCACTTTCATCGTTAGAGCTATTCGTAATCAAATCTTCAATGTCGAAATCTTCTAAATCGAACTTTGGAACGTACACATAGCCAAATGTGCCAAATCCTATTGTGTGAATCTCATCCTTCCACTTTAGTTTAGTTAAAGAAAAAAGATAATAATTCTCACGAGATACAATATTGTCCACTATCGAACTCGCTATTTTATCACCTGCGTTTAGTAAAAGTTTTTTACCTGAATCTAGATTAAATACAGTTTGCATAAATTCCCCTGCAACACCAATTCCCTCAATCATTTCCTCGAGGCTTTCTTCTAATTTCTCTTCAATAATAAGTTCAATTTTTTCTTTAACAGCTGTACGATGTTTGGTTTCATTGGGGTTGCTTAATATAGCAATTAGCAAGATTAACCCAATAATTAAAATAAATCCAATTTTTTTCATTCTATAGTAAAATTTTGATTTTAAAATATAGAAAATATGGTCCAAGCTTTATAAGTTTGCAATATTACTCAATTTTCTGCGATAAACTGCTGAATGTGGATAGAATTTACCTAAAACTTTGTGTGTTTTCAAAAAATAGTGTACTTTTGCAGTGCTTTTTCAAAAAGAGCGGATTGGTCCGGTAGCTCAGCTGGATAGAGCAACAGCCTTCTAAGCTGTGGGTCGTGGGTTCGAATCCCGCCCGGATCACTTAATTAAAAACGTAACTTTCTAAATGTTAGGATGTTACGTTTTTTTGTTTTATATACTTGTGCTCAATTTGTACACACTGCTTGCACTAATCCTTATTTATTGATACAGTTTCATTCTAAGACCTCTGCAATTTTTAGAAAAAG
>CAYFTO010000066.1:0-11435 GCA_964346125.1 uncultured Paludibacter sp. | reverse complement strand
ACAACATCTCTGTTGGAGAAGGAACTTTAACGTTAAATAAAGCTCGTATGGCACCCATGGTGGTGTTAGAGTTAGCTAAATAGAAGAATTACCAATAATAATTTTGGGAATTTATCATTGTTTCAAAAGAAAAGCCTTTGCTATAAAATTTAGCAAAGGCTTTTTTTAGTCCATAATTAAAGTGAAGTCTTACTCTTTAATCCAAGTTTGCGTTCGGCCAAGCATTCCTGATTTATCCAAAGAGCCACGCACTTTTAATTTACCAGTTTTAGCCTCAATACTGATATTGCATTTATACACTTTCCCATTATTTGGATCAAGGATAGTACCACCAGTTAGGCCATTGCCCTTCTCTTCCATACCATTAATAATAGTCATGCCTTTAATTGGTTTGTCCTTGTTGGCTCCCGTGCATTCGGTACAAAGTTTATCTTCGTTTTTGAAAAGTTTTTCAATTTTACCGTAATATTTTCCGTTGGTAGCCTTGTAAATACGTACAATGGATTTAGCTGAACCATCGCCATTGTCAATGGTTTTCCATGTGCCTACAATGTCTTTTACTTGACCCATTGAAATGAATACAAACAGCATCATAAAGCTGATTGAGAGGATTGTCTTTTTCATAAGTTTTTTAATTTTTCGTATAAAATTCTTTTACTTTTTGTTTATGTGGAAGTCAATATTCACAATATCCTAAAGAGCAAAGTTAGAATAAATTGTATAAAATACAAGCATTATGTACTATAAATAAACGTTGCACAATTATTGCATATTGAGAAAATGAATTTATCCTACTGACAATTTTCAGCTAATAACTGTTTGATAAATCACAGTTTTTATTTTAAACCTTTGTCAGCTCTTTATATCTACAACTTAAAATATATCACTAACTATAGCTTATGACATTATTACAACTTTTTAAAAATCTCAGACCCTATGTAAGGCCGTATCGATGGTTGATTGTAGGTGCACTTATATTGACTTTAATAGGCTCATTTACAGCCCAGGTCAATGCACTTATTCTAAAATATACCGTTGATGAAGTTAACGCTTTGGTTGAGGCAGGGAAGGGATTGCAGGATGGAATAAATATCCTTATTTTTATTACGGTAGTTCTATTATCAAAAGAGATTATCAATGTGTTTATTGTATTTGGTCAAAAGGTGTTTGGCGAAAAATTACGTATTTATATATCTCGTGACTTGGCACAAGCCGTAATTGACCGTATTTTAACTTATCGGATGGCATTTTATTCTTCAGAAGAGAATGAATCGGGTAAGTTGCAAACCCGCATTGATCAAGGAATTTCCAGTATTACTCGTTTGATTCAAAACTTTTTCATCAATATTTTGCCACTCTTAGCAAGTTCGCTAATTGCTCTGATATTAATGTTTAATGCCAATTTTTGGGTTGGAATGGTAGGGCTTAGTATCATCCCTATTTACATTTATATCACTATGAAGCAGGCTAAAACTTTAAGTGGTTGGCGTCGTAATATGCGCGGTTTTCGTGAAAAGAAAAATCACGGCATTGTGAATCTTATTCAGTCGATTACAGTAATTAAATCTTTTAATCGCGAGGAGATTGAGTCTGAAAAACAGTATCAGCTTCAGTATGATATGACTGAAAACCAATTAAAAACTCAGCGAACCAGTTTTCTGTTTAATGGAGTAAAATCATTTGTTGAGCAGATAGGTACTGTTATCATCATTATTCTTACTGCTTATTTTGTATTGAATGGGGTGATGAGTATTGGTATGATTATGTTTCATATTATGTTGTTTAACAACGTAAAAGCACCAATTGGGCAACTGCATCGTATCTTTGATGAGATGAATGATGCGCTGATTTATTCTGAAACCTTTTTTGAAATTCTGCAAGCCGATGATGAAAAAGAGGAGTCGGGTAATTATAAACCTGCTACAGTGAAAGGGAAATTTGAAATACGAAATGTTGATTTTACTTATCCAAATGGAACAAAGGCTTTGCACAGTGTCAATATGAAGGTTGAGCCCAATCAGATAACGGCTTTGGTTGGATTGAGCGGTGCAGGAAAAACAACCATTGTCAATCTTTTAGATAAATTTTATATTCCACAAACAGGAGAAATATTATTAGATGGAGTGCCGTTGCGCGATTATGATACAAAATTTCTACGTGAAAATATTGGTTTGGTACTTCAGAAGAACCATATTTTTAGCGGCTCAATCGAAGAGAATATCCGATATGGTAATCCTAAGGCAAGTAATGAAGATGTGTACGAAGCAGCGCGTCAAGCCTATATTTACGAGGAAGTAATGGAGCTACCTGATGCTTTTGATACCAATGCACTCATGCTTTCCGGTGGGCAACAGCAGCGGATTGCTATAGCGCGAATGTTTTTGAAAAATCCACCCATTATATTTTTAGATGAGCCTACAGCGAGTTTGGATGCAGTGGCTACCGAGCAAATTAAAAATAGCCTTGATGCTATCAAAAAGAACCGTACAGTAATAATCATTTCTCACAGTATTTCGCAAATTATTGATTCAGATATGATTTATGCCATGGAAGAGGGGAGAGTGAAAGAGCATGGTGAGCATAAAGATATTTATAACAAGCAAGGAGTATATAAACATATATTTGATGCTATGGCGCGAAGTCTCAACATCGATAAAATAGCAAAAACCTTTGAAGAGGGGTAATTTTATTATTGAAATTTTGTATCTTTGCTGAAATCAATATTGATAAAAATAATTAACAGTATAAATATGAGATTTACATATAAACTGGGAGCTTTATTAACAATAAGTATGCTCCTTTTTGCTTGCGTAAAACCGACAACCACAACTGATGAAAAGACTGACTCTGCGGAGCAGTTGCAAGAAAATGTTGAATATTTTATACTTCAAAAATACAGTCCAAATCATCATACAACAAGGAATATTGGAGAATTGAAAAAATATGACATCGTAGAGTTGTTTAATAATAATTACGCTCCTTACGAGTTTGCTCATGAAGAGTATGCCCATGAAATGAATAAAGAGGCATTTGCCTTCATAGAAAATTATAGTAAAGAAAACGAGATTGCATACACATTGCGTTATGACTATTTGACAAAAGAAAACGAAGAAGATCCGTGGAATGGACACTGGACTATCATTTTATTTGATAAAGATAAAAATATATTAGAAGATATTAATATAATGCCTTAATAGTAATTAATATATGAAACTTAGTTTTAATTCAAGCAGTATGAAACTTTAGCTTTGTGAGATTATGACTACTATAGCTTTGTAAATAAAATACAAATAACGATAGTTTCTTTATTTTATGAATGATTAATGAATTGTGTAACTCTTTTGACTTACACAATTTTCTTTTGTCAGAAATTTTTCCGAAATTTGCAAACCAAAAATATTAAGCAAAAATTAAATATATAAATAGCTGAGCTTTACAATTAACACACTTTGAAATAATAAGGCTCATAATCAATAAAATATGGATAAAAATACGGTAGTTGGTTTTATTCTAATAGCAGCCATTATCATTGGATTTGCATGGATAAACAAACCATCCGCAGAAGAAATCGAAAGACGCCAAAGATACAACGATTCTGTAAGCTTAGTTATGCAGCAAGAATTAGAAAAACAGTTAGAACTCGATTCGATAAAAGCTGTTATTGCTGATAAGAATTCTGACAATGAAGAGGTAGGAGATTCTGCTTTTTTAGCAATGCGAATGGATGCATTCGGTGGTTTTGGAGTATCAAGCTTTGGACAAGAAGAGTTTTTTACTATTGAAAACGACTTGGTAGAGATTACATTAAGTAGTAAAGGTGGTC
The DNA here is from genome assembly GCA_964346125.1 of uncultured Paludibacter sp. GTDB lineage: Bacteria > Bacteroidota > Bacteroidia > Bacteroidales > Paludibacteraceae > UPXZ01. Next base: position 7,612 of record CAYFTO010000066.1, on the reverse strand, counting down.
GGGTTTATTCAGTTAATCTGAAAGAGTACAAAGCACAAGATGATGAGCCATTAATTCTATTTGATAATGATGAGAGCAATTTCAACTTGGTTTTTATAACAAACAATAACCGTGTTATCAATACTTCAGATCTCTTTTTACAAAACATTGGAGATGTTGTAGTTGATGCTGATGGAAATTCACAAATGACAATGCGTATCAATACTGAAGTAGAGGGTTCGTATATCGATTTTGTTTATACGCTTATGAAGGATGATTACATGCTGAAATTTGATATTGTGTCAAGTAGAATGAATGAGGTCATTCCTTTATCTTTAAATTCATTGGATTTACAATGGAACTCTTTAATTCGCCAACAAGAGAAAGGACGAAAATTTGAAGAACAACTTTCAACTTTGAGCTATAAATTCTTGGCTGATAATGTTGAAAAATTGAATGCAAATAAAAACGATAGTAAAGATATTGCTAATCAATTGAAATGGATTGCATTTAAAGACCAGTATTTCAGTTCAGTTTTGATAGCTGATGAAGCCTTTGCCTCGGCACGATTAAGTAGTGTGAAAAAAGATGATACCAAATACATCAAAGAATATACAGCGCAATTGGTTATTCCTTATGACCCGATGGGTAATAAATCCACTGGTTTTACTTACTACTTTGGTCCGAATCATTATAAAACACTTTCTGCTTATGATAAAGGAAAATCTGGCATTGAAGATTTACGTTTACGTGAACTTGTGCCACTTGGTTGGGGGATTTTAGGTTGGGTCAATCGCTTTTTTGTAATTCCAATTTTCAATTTCTTCAGCAACTTTATCGGCAGTTTCGGTATTATCATACTCTTGCTGACTATTGTAATTAAGCTTGTCTTATTCCCGCTAAGTTATAAGTCGTACATGTCGAGTGCAAAAATGCGTGTACTGAAACCAGAGATTGATGCAATTAATGAGCGTATTCCTGCCGACAAAGCCATGGAACGCCAGCAAGCCACTATGGCACTGTATAATAAAATGGGGGTGAGTCCTATGAGTGGTTGTTTGCCGATGTTGTTGCAAATGCCAATTTTAATTGCTCTATTCCGATTCTTCCCTGGTGCTATTGAGCTTCGACAAGAAAGCTTCTTATGGGTAAAAGACTTATCTGCCTATGATGCTATTTTAACGTGGAAAGCAAATATCCCTTTGATTTCGAGTGTTCTTGATAATCATGTTAGTTTATTTGCTGTGTTGATGACTGTTACAAGTATCTTCTCAACACGTATTAGCATGGCGACTACGCAACCTGCAGCCGATCAACCAGGAGCGGGAATGATGAAAAGTATGATGTATATCATGCCAATTATGTTCTTTTTCTTATTCAATAGCTACGCTTCAGGTCTGACCTATTACTATACGCTTTCATCGCTATTCACTGTTATTCAAAATGGTATTATTAAAGCTACTATTAATGAAGACAAGTTATTGGCTGAGTTGCAGGCTAAAGCGAAAGAAAACGGTAAGAAAAATGCCAAAAAAGGCGGTGGTTTTATGGCACGTTTAGAGCAAATGCAACGTGAACAACAAAAGATGGTTCGTGAAAATGCAAAAAATCGTAAGCGCTAATAAAAAGCTAATAAGTTATATATACTAAATCATAAAGTCCGTAAAATAAGAGAAAGATTTTTTATCTTTGTGTCTGTTTTACGGACTTTTTTCCTTTATATATCTATGATTAATAAGAAATTAATATTGCTATCTGTAATAAGTCTATTTGTTTTAAGTTCTTGCAAAAAACAAAATAGATTTGAATTTGATTATAAAAAAGACTTGCTTGAGGTGAATATTCATCGTTTTGATAAAGCCTTAATGCAACTTGATACGACAAATTTAATGAGTTCTGTTGAGAATATTTATCAGGATTATGCTCCTTATTTGAAATTATATGTGGAATCTTTAGATACTGTCTCTTTTCATGATACTTTGGCGGTTGCTAATAGCTTAAAAGCATTTGTATTCCATCCTATAGTTAGTGAAATTAATAAAACTGTTTTAGAAACATTTCCTTCGTCAGATGAAGTAGAAAAAGAGTTGGGGATAGCGTTTACCTACTTGACACATTACTTCCCGGGTATTCAATTTCCTAATATCTTCTTTTTTACATCGGGTATAACTACTTCATTTCTTTATTCGAAAGATTTGCAAACAATAGGAGTAGGAGCAGACTTTTTCTTAGGAAGTGAATTTAGTCTTTATCAAGACTATTTTTATGATTATATGCTTCCGCTGATGACACCAGAAAATCTTACTGTAGATTTACTCTCAGCCGTCTTATACAATAACTTTCACTACGATTCCGATAAAAACAGGCTCTTGGATGATATACTTTACCGAGGGAAAATTAAATATCTGTTATCTGTTATCATGCCAGAACGAGAAGAACATGAAGTACTGGGTTTTACAAGAGAACAAGCCAACTGGGCTAATACGAATGAAAAAGAGGCTTGGAAGATCGTTGTAAGTGAAAAGCACCTCTTTTCAACTGACGCCTTATTAATATCTAAATATGTAGAAAATGCACCTTTTACAGCTGCAATTTCACAAGATTCTCCGGCTAGGATGGGGGAGTGGTTAGGTTTTCAAATAGTGAAAAAATACATGAATAAAAATAGAGATATAACATTAATTGACTTAATGCGCCAAAATGATTATCAAGCGATTTTAGAAAAATCGGGCTATAACCCGTGAGAGGATTTACTACCTACTCACGCGTTCTTCAATCTCCTTAAATGTTTTCAACTGCAAGGCTTTATCCTTGTCGCTTACTCCATCACGGTGTCGCAAACGAGTAAAGACGTGAAAGCTTGACTCTACCATTTCTACTTCAGTTTTGTTGCCGTCAGCTTTATGGATTCCTTTCCATATCAAAACAGCACTAACCGGGTCAGCTGCACTATCGATGGTGGTTTTGTAAGTCTTTACAAAACAATTGCCAGGTAATACTATCCCTTTTTGCAAGTCCTTGCGCGTTTTATTTATCAAGTTCATCAATTGTTGAAGAGCTTGATAGGGGCGGTATGAGTACCAATACTTAATTTCTTGATCGTTGTTGCCCGACTCAACAAAACCTAAAACAGGCCCTAATGCATTGACTAAAGTTAATGTTTTATTGGATGAAATGATAATTGGATCAATCAAAAAGACACCATTGGGATAATTTGAATCTGAAAAATAACCATCACTAAAAAGATTGATAATTAAAGGAGCACCCGTTGATGAACCTATCAAATAAATATTTTTGTATCCTTTTTTACGAAGATTTTCATACTCCTCTTTAATCGAAGCTTGCCAATCTTCCCAAGTTGCACTTTTGAATGCTTCATAATCACGACCATGCCCACCAAGCAAAACCTGCGAAACATAAAAAGACCTATTAGTCATTTCATCTGACATTTCGCGCAGTTCATCCCATTCAAAAGTAGTAGCTGAAAAACCATGAGCGGCTATAATAACTGGTGTGTTCTTATCTTCTTCTGTTGGATTCTCAATACGAACAGAAAGTAAGTTAGAAGCAGGATAATTGGATAAATCATACACCTTTCCGCTATCAACCATATCGTCTGTTATATGTGGCTCTCTTGTACAGGCAGTGAAAGTAATGATGCTAATAAAAATTATATGGATAATCTTTTTCATATTCAATGTTTTTTATTGGAATCGATAGTATAGTTTAACTTGGTAAGACAAAGGAAAAAGTGTTCCTGCTCCTTGTGTGCCGTCGCTATTGATAATATTATAAACCACGGAAGCTGATAAGTTAATTGGTATGTTAAATTGATGATGCAAGCCTACTTCCATTTGTGTTAAACCTGATTTGTTTGTAAGCGATTCAAATTGAATATCCTCGTAATCTGCTTTGAAAATACCGCCATTCACACCCGTGCTTAGCTGAAAAGCTTTTGAATTGAAAAATCGCCAATCGGCACCTATTGTATAACTCTCTTGTTTGATAGCATTAGAGTTAAGAGCACTGCCCAAACGACTTGTAATTATCGCTGTTTTAAGTTTCAGCTTGTTTTTGAAAAGGAAATCCGAATTATATTCACGCCAAAGCCGTTTTCCCAATATAATTTTTGTGTTTTTTGCGTAATAAGTCCAACACTGAAATGTTGTTTGGAACTGTTTTGAGCAAAAATGGATAGCGAAATTAAAAATAACGCTATCCATGTAATATAAATTCTCTTCATGATGAATGAGGCTTGTTACTTCATAATCAAAACCTGCTGACGAACAGATTCTTCGTGAATAGCCATAAGCACGGTTTTCATAAAATCACCACTCATACCCATTGTCTCGGCTGCGTTTATACGATCTTTTAAGATTTCATCATAACGATCTGTCTGTAAGATAGGCATATTGTGTTCTTTTTTATAAGTACCAATTTCTTGGGAAACACGCATACGCTTAGCTAATAATTCGAGCAAATCATTATCCAAACCATCAATTTGACGACGAAGAGCAGTCAAACTTTCAGTAGTTTGCTTCATATCACGAATCACAAGATTTTCCATTATAAGCATTAAAACTTCAGGTGTAATCTGTTGTGCAGCATCACTCCAAGCTTTATCTGGATTGCAATGTGTTTCAATAATTAACCCATCAAAGTTTAAGTCCATAGCTTGTTGAGAGATAGGAGCTATCAACTCACGAGTACCACCAATATGAGATGGGTCGCAAATAATAGGTAGGTTTGGGATCTGACGATGCAGTTCGATTGGGATATGCCATTGTGGTAGATTTCTATATATTTTCTTTTCAGAAGTACTAAAACCACGGTGAATAGCACCAATTTTACGTAATCCAGCTTTATGAAGTCTCTCTATAGCACCAATCCATAAGTCAACATCGGGGTTTACAGGGTTTTTTACTAAAATAGGAATATCAATACCTTCTAATGCATCGGCAATTTCTTGAACTGAAAAAGGGTTGGCTGTGGTGCGTGCTCCAATCCACATCATGTCCACATCGTTGGCTAATGCATCGCGTACGTGACCAACATTGGCAACTTCAACGGCGATATACATTCCAAGTTCCTCTTTCACACGTTTTAGCCACTTGAATGCTTCAACGCCATGTCCTTCAAAACCACCTGGTTTAGTACGTGGTTTCCAAACACCTGCTCTGTATATTTTTATTCCAGCCGCTTTTAATGCTGTTGCGGTTTTCATCACTTGCTCTTCTGTTTCAGCACTGCATGGTCCTGAGATTACTAAAGGACGCTTCGGGTCAATACCCGGTAATAAGATTGATTGTAGTTCCATAATGTAAACTGTTATTATAATTTATTAGATTTCTATTTTTGATTATTATTTAATTCGATTAAGTGCTTTTCGAAGCGTGTCTTCAGTTGCACATAGTGAAATGCGTATGTATTGCTCACCTTTACTGCCAAATATAAGTCCGGGAGTAATAAATACCTGTTTATTATACAAGATATAATCCGTTAGTTCGGCAGCATCTGTGTACTTATCCGAAATTTTCCCCCATACAAACATACCTACTTGATTTGGGTCGTATGTACACGCTAAAGTGTCCATTATTTCAAAAGCTAAAGCTTGACGCTTTTTATAAATAGCATTTATTTCGTCATGCCATTCAGAGCTATTATTCAGAGCTTCTACAGCTGCCAACATCATTGGACGAAACATGCCGCTATCTACATTGGACTTAACGGCTAAAATCCATTCAATAAATTTCGCATTGCTGGCAACCATTGCCATTCGCCAACCTGCCATATTGTGCGATTTGCTCATGGAGTTTAGCTCGATAGCTATATCTCTTGCTCCTTCCACTGCTAAAATACTTGGTTTGCTATCATTCAAAACAAAGCTGTAAGGATTGTCATTGCAAATAACGATGTTGTGTTTTTTTCCAAAAGCAACAAGACGCTCAAACAACTCCATAGTTGCATTAGCACCTGTAGGCATATTGGGATAATTAACCCACATCAATTTTACATTGCTCAAATCCATTTTCTCCAAAGCATCAAAGTCAGGTTGCCATCCGTTGTTTTCATCCAAATCGTAGCTAATTACCTTGGCTTCGCAAATATTGCTTGCAGAGGTGTAAGTAGGGTAGCCAGGATTGGGCACCAATACTCCTTCGCCAGGATTGACAAAAGCGAGTGTAGTATGTAAAATACCCTCTTTTGAACCAATTAGTGGTTGAATCTCACTGTTTGGATCCAATTCTACTTGAAACCACTTTTTATACCAATCGGCAAAAGCTTGGCGCAGCTCTGGGATACCAATATAGGGTTGATAACTATGTACATTTGGCTTTTGGGCTATTTCAATTAATGTATCTATGGTTTGTTCAGATGGTGGCAAATCGGGACTACCAATGCCAAGGTTGATGATATCTTTACCCTGAGCATTAAGTTGGGCTATCTCTCTCAGTTTTTTAGAGAAATAATACTCTGAAACAGAATTGAGTCGTTTTGCTGGTTGAATGTTTGTCATACTATAACTGCTTTTTTATTAAAGTCGATGCACTATGTTTTAATTTGTTTAATTCTTTGGGTAGGGCGCTTCTCTGTATTCACCCAATATCTGAAATTCCCTAGTCAATGGTTTGATAGCCTCTAATGATTGACGATAACGTTCATAGTTATCAAAAGTCAAAGCTGCGTAAAACTGATATTCCCACTCTCTACCGATGATTGGCAGGGATTGAATTTTGGTTAAATTCATTTGGTAAAAAGAGAGGATAGTGAGAATTTTAGAAAGGCTACCTTCTTCGTGAGGAAGAGTGAAAACTATAGTCGATTTGTTTAACTCCATACCTCTATTGAGCTTGTAGGCTAAGTCTGGTTTAGCCACAATCAGAAATCGAGTAAAGTTACGTTTATTGGTCTCAATACCTTCTGCAATGATTTCGAGTCCATACATTTCGGCAGCCAAACGGCTACAAATAGCAGCACGTCCTTTAATATTCTTTTCGGCAATATCCTTAGCACTCAATGCTGTGTCAAGACTTTCAACAGCGAGCAGGTGATTGTGTTGCTCCAAAAAATCTTCGCATTGCATTAGAGCAATAGGGTGGGAGTGCACCTCTTTAATATCTTCAATTTTTTGACCGGGTAGCACCGCTAAGTGGTGCTCAATGCGCAATTTATGTTCACCTATAATAAGGCATCCACTTTGGCGCAATAGGTCGTGGTTTTGCAATAAACTTCCTGCTATAGTGTTTTCTATCGCTACAGCTCCCAACACAGATTCATCATCATCGATTAAAGAAAAAAGTTCTTTGAAAGTGTTACAAGGAACAATCTCTATCTCTTCTTCGCTAAAATATTCCAACGCAGCAATCTCGTGAAATGCACCTTTAACTCCCTGTATGGCTACTCGTTTCATATAAATAAATTTTGTTTCTAAAATAAAAAATCCTGCTTAAATTGTGTTTAAGCAGGACTATAATTGATTCAATAAAATTTCTCCATTGTGCATATTAGTATCCTGCTCTCACCTTAAAAAAGTAAAAGTAAAAATAAAAGTATGCAGACCAAGTTTTCATATTGTAATTATTAGTTTGTTTGCAAAAGTAATCTAAAGTTTTTAATTTGCAAACAAATTGTG
>CAYFTO010000065.1:0-11674 GCA_964346125.1 uncultured Paludibacter sp. | reverse complement strand
TATTATCAAAATAGAATTACCAGCCTATAGTGCTGAGGTTTTGCTCAATTGATTTTTTAAAATAACTTGCGGAGCAAACTTAAAGTCTCGCTCTGCAAGTGAAACAAAGCAATTTATTAAAAAAACCACTCAAATCTTACAAAAAATCAATACTTTTGCTTTATAAATTCAGAATAATATGATACAAATAGCAGAAAGTAAATTAAAAGAAGCTGGATCAAAAGGTATGGATGAATTTTTGCAAGTGATCGTCGATGCCTATTTAGAAGCTATAGAAGGGAACTTATCAGCTGAAAATATGCACTTGCTTAATGGGCATCAGCATACTCTATTGGCCTACCATTACTTTCGTGAAGAGGTTAATCAAGGAGGTTTTGTGCAATTGATTCAGAATGGATATGGCTCCTATACTTTTGATAATCCACTTGCTAAATCTTTGCGTATTTTTGGTGCTAAGGAACTTTCTAAATTAATATATCGTGCCAAAGATATTTACGACTTAAATCGTGAAGAGTTGGAACGTGAGACTACAGAAGAGGAGTTTACTGCAATGTATGTTGATTTTGAGCAGTTTGATGAATTGGAGGAGCAATTTTTTGAGATAGAAGAGCAAAGTACTGCGGCTATAGCTCAATATGTGAATGATAATATTGAGTTGTTTGTAGAAGTGGTAAGTTAAATTGAGAAAATATATAATTTCCAAGAGTATTTATATGTAAATGAGCATTTTCAGAGATTGAAAATGCTTATCTCACCACTCGATATACACCGCCAGGAAGACATTTTACAACTCCTTTGAATTCCATCTCTAAAAGTTGAGAAGAGAGTTTGCTAAACGGCGTTTTCATCTCAACAGCAATTTCGTTTACATTTATTCCATCGGGGTGTTGACGTAAAAAGCTAAATATGGTTTGCTCTGCATCGCTTAACTCTGTGAATAGATCCACTTGAATTTCTTTTGAGGTTTGCTCCACTATTTCCCAATTCATAAAATTGATGATATCGTCGGCCGATTCTACAAGAGCAGCTTTGTTTTGTTTGATAAGAAGATTGCATCCAGCTGACCACTCATCATAGATGCCTCCAGGAACTGCAAAAACATCGCGATTGTAATCATTAGCAAGATGTGCAGTGATTAACGCGCCGCCTTTTTTTGCAGACTCTACAACGAGTAGCGCATCACTTAATCCTGCAATAATTCGATTGCGTTGAACAAAATTTTGTCGGTCGGGATTGGTTTTGTTCATAAATTCCGTTATTAGCGAACCTTTTGAAAGCATTTTTACTGCTGTGTTGCGATGAATAGCGGGGTATATTCTGTCTAAACCATGTCCCAAAACACCAATTGTGGGTATATTAAGTTCATTTGCTGTTTTATGAGCACAAATATCAATACCATAAGCTAAACCGCTTACAATGATAACATGGGGTATTTTTTGCGCCAATTCACTAATAATATTTCTACATGTTTCTTTGCCTTGCTCAGTAGCTTTACGCGTGCCTACAACGGATATAAATCGTCCATTGTTTAAGTCTAAATCTCCTTTTTGATAAATAATAATGGGTGAGTCGTTGCACTCTTTAAGACGATAAGGATAAGATTTATCAGTATAAAAATGGGGTGTAATCTTGTTTTTAACCACAAATTCAACTTCCTCTTTGGCTCGTTCTAATACATTTTGCGATAGTATCTCATTAGCCAATATTTGTCCTATACCTGGTATTTTTTCTAAGTTTGCCTTTTTTTCTTTAAAAACAGCTTCCACACTACCAAGGTAAGCCACCAAGTTTTTAGCAAGATTGGGGCCAATACCTTTGATTAGTGTTAAGCCAATTTGGTATGTAAGAAGTTCGTAATTCATGTTCATTTAAATAAAAATCTGCCCAAAAAACCACCAATTATTAGTCCGATAATATCAGCAATCCAGTCCAGAAGTTCAGCCGAACGTGGTTTGAAAAATAGCTCTTGTACAATTTCAATAACGCCACCAAAAAGAATAAGTATAGCAAATAACGAGTAAATCATGTTTGGATAACTATGTTTTACATATTTATCACGCTTGTAATTAAAATATGCGAAAAACCCTAAGACTGTATAGAGAAATAGATGAGCCAGTTTATCACTTCCTGAAAAGCTTGCCACTTTAGGAACAGTACTGAATTGTAAAGTTGATAGTAGAAAAATAATACAACTCATAAGTATTGTTATCCAATAGTAACGAATTATTTGTTTCGGCATAAAACTTGTATTATTATCAAAAAAATAAATTTATCTTTGCAAAGATAAAGCATTTACTTTATTTAGTGAATTATAATCTATATTAATATGAGTAGAATGAATAAACAGTTATTAATACTCTTTGCGGTAATTTTTTTAGTGTCGTGTTCAACAGTGATGCTTACGGGCCGTAGACAATTTAATATTGTCTCAGATTCGGACTTAAATGAAATGAGTTTTACCTCCTACAAAGAGCTAAAAGATTCTCTTCCTTTGTCGAAAGATGTTGCTAATACAGCCTTGGTAAAGAGAGTGGGGACTAATATAGCTGCTGCTGTAGAGAAGTTTATGAAAGAAAATGGGTACGCAAAAGACTTGAGCGGTTATGAATGGGAGTACAATTTATTTGATGTAAACCAAGCAAATGCATTTGCTATGCCTGGAGGGAAAATTGCAGTGTTTACAGGTATATTGCCAATTACACAAACAGAAACAGGATTGGCTGTAGTACTGGGACATGAGGTCGCGCACGTAATTGCCAAGCATAGTGCTGAACGTTTAAGTCAGCAGGTTGCTACACAGTATGGAGGAGCTATTATTGGTGCAGTTGCTGGTGCTAAATCTGAAGCAATGCAACAAACAGTCGGAATGCTATATGGTATTGGAGTGCAAGCAGGAGTTCTGTTGCCGTTCTCGCGTAAGCAGGAATTAGAGGCTGATGAGTTAGGTCTCTATTTTATGGCTATGGCTGGCTATGATCCGCGTGAAGCTGTTAGTTTTTGGCAGCGAATGAGTCAGGGTGGAGGAGCAGCCGTACCTCAGTTTTTAAGTACGCACCCTTCAGATGAGAAGCGTATCAAACAATTGCAAGATATTATTCCAAAAGCTTTGCAGTACTACAAAACTAATGCTGTACCTAAGCTATAGAATAAAGAAAGAGCAAAGAAATAAAATTAATTCTTTGCTCTTTTTTTGTATATATAAACGCGCTAATTCTATAATTTATCACCGTAAGCTAAATCCCCTACATCGCCAAGCCCAGGCACAATATATGATCGTTCGTTTAGCTTATCGTCAATAGCACCTACCCAAATTGTTACGCTATCATCGAAAATCTCTTGAAGATAGTCTACAGCTTGTTGACTAGCAATAATGGTAGCCAATATACTTTTTTGAGGTTTTCCTTTTGTCATTAAAGCACCGTAAGCTAACTCCATTGAGCCACCAGTAGCAAGCATTGGGTCAACCAAGATAAGGGTCTTTTCATCAAGCTTGGGAGCTGCAATGTATTCAATATGAATATCAAATTTTAATGCATCCTTATGTTTGCGATAAGCGGAAACAAATGCACTTTCAGCTCTATCAAAATAGTTAAGAAAACCTTGATGAAAGGGAACTCCAGCGCGTAGAATAGTGCCTAAAACGATTTTTTCATCCAATTGCAGAGTAGGCGAAATACCAAGAGGTGTTTGAGTCTCCTCTTTCTTGAAATTTAATGTTTTACTTATCTCGTAGGCTGTTATTTCGCCCATTCGCTCCAAGTTTTTACGAAAACGCAAAGGATCTTTCTGAATATCGACTGAACGCATCTCTTTCAAATAGTGATGAAGAATAGAGTTTTGCTCTGATAGATTAATAACTTTCATGAATTTTCAATTTTGATGAATGATATAAGAATTCGAATTAGAGCTCAATCTTTTTTATTTGATTTTTCTAGGTGCAATCATGTTTTCTGGTTTCAAAACATCATCTAATTGTTCTTTAGACATTAAATTGTTTTCTAAAACCAAATCATACACTCCTTTGCCAGTCGATAGCGCTTCAGCAGCTAGTTTGCTTGATGCTTCATAGCCTAAGTAGGGATTGAGAGCTGTTACTAAACCTATACTGTCCATGACCAATTGATGGCTTCGGTCGGTATTAGCAGTAATTCCATCTACACAAAGAAGACGTAGTGTGTCTAATCCTTCAGCTAATATTTCAATACTTTCAAATATTGATAATGCAATAATTGGCTCCATTACGTTTAGTTGCAATTGGCCAGCTTCAGATGCCATTGTTATTGTATGGTCGTTACCAATTACTTTAAAAGCAATTTGATTAACTACTTCTGGTATTACAGGATTTACTTTTCCAGGCATAATTGATGAACCTGGCTGCATAGGAGGAAGATTGATTTCAGTAATACCTGTGCGAGGTCCTGATGATAACAAGCGCAAGTCGTTACTAATCTTTGAAACCTTGATTGCCAGAGCTTTAATAGCTGATGAGTTGACTACAAAAGCTCCTGTATCATTAGTTGCTTGAACTAAATTTTCAGCTAAAACTACTGGTAAATTACTAATGTCGGCTAAATATTGGGTACAAAGTGGAGCATAATCTGGATCAGAGTTTATCCCTGTGCCTATTGCAGTGGCTCCCATGTTTGTTATCAAAAACTGTTTGCGACTCTCTTCTAATTGTTTAATCTCAGCATTAAGTGTATAGGCAAAAGCTTCAAACTCTTGTCCTAAAGTCATAGGAACAGCATCTTGTAACTGCGTACGCCCCATTTTCAATATGTCCTTAAACTCAATAGCTTTTTTACGGAATGATTCAACTAAGAGTTGAAGAGATTGAATAAGATTATCCATACTACGATACACAGCAATGTGAAGAGCTGTTGGGTACGCATCGTTAGTAGATTGCGATAAGTTTACATGATTATTAGGATGGCAATGTACGTAGTCTCCTTTTTCATATCCTAATATTTCAAGTGCTCGGTTGGCTATCACTTCATTGGCATTCATATTGGTTGAAGTTCCTGCGCCACCCTGAATCATATCAACAACAAAGTATTCGTGAAATTTTCCATCCTTTATCTCGTTACAAGCTTGAACAATAGCATCTTTAATCTTGGTGTCAAGCATGCCCAGCTGATGATTTGCTAAGGCGGATGCAGATTTTACCTCTGCTAATGCATTTACAAAAAGAGGATAGTGATTCAAGCGAGAGCGGCTGATGTTAAAGTTTTCTACTGCTCTTACAGTTTGAATACCGTGATAGTATTCAACGGGGATAGGCATTTCGCCTATTAAATCGTGTTCTAAACGAGTTTTTCCACTTAATTCCATATTATTTATTTATAGTTTGTTTGGTTGTTAAATGTAAAGAATGAGTTTTGTTCTATAAAAATAAGTCATAAAAATAGGCCAAGCTGAAAATAGAGATGAATGCAAGCGAAAAGCCAGCAATAACCTGCCCCAAAGTATGCGCTTTCAAATATAAACGAGACACGGCAACCAATGCAGATAGCAAAATAGAAACAATAATTAATCCAAGTGGAAAAATATTTAATATCCACGATGCACCAACTATTGAGCCTACAAAACCTCCCATTCCTGCAGCATGTGCACTAATTTTCCATTTAAAGTTGATAAATACAATTACAATTAGCGTGAATACTGTGCCGATAGCTAAAGCTACAAAAGCATTGTCAAGTTTTAGTGTTCGAGAAAGAAAAAATACCCAGAACACATAGGATAAAACTGAAAAAAGATATGGCATAGTTCGCTCTTCACGCTTTGAAATAAACAAATCGCGTATTTGTCCTTTTCGCATCATTAATAAAATAGGCAATGCAGGCAAAAGACCAGTGAAGAGAAAAGTACCTACAACGGCAATTGTTTGGTACATCACACCAAGCATTTTGAAATAGGGTAACTGCATAAGCAAAAGCATGCTTAGCGTGGGCATAACTAAGGGTTGGAGTATGTAAGAGATATATTTTAGAAAAGTTCTCATTCGTATGTAATTGTTTTAATCTAAATTTCCACCCGAAGTCGTGCTACGGGAATATTTAATTGTTCGCGATATTTTGCAACAGTACGGCGTGCGATTTGGTAACCCTTATTTCGAAGTGCTTCAACAAGCATATCATCATTCATTGGGCTGCTTTTATCTTCATTTTCTACTAATTCCATTAAAACTGTTTTAATTTCATGTGTAGATACAGTCTCACCATCGTCTGTCATCATTTTTTCAGAGAAAAAATACTTTACTGGAAAAATACCAAACTCAGTTTCTACATATTTGCTATTGCTTACGCGTGATATTGTCGAAACATCCAGACCAGTCATGTCGGCTATGTCCTTTAATATCATTGGTTTTAGCTTCATGTCGTCACCGTCTAAGAAGTAATCTTTTTGCATTTTAACAATGGCGGTCATCGTTTGTAGCAAAGTATCTTGTCTCTGTTTTATTGCGTCAATAAACCAACGTGCAGAGTCTATCTTTTGTTTAACAAAAACTATAGCATCTTTCTGTTTACTTGTTTGATTGGACTTATTGCTTGAAAAATCTTTCAACATATTGTTGTAGTGTTTGTTTACGCGCAATTCAGGCACATTGCTATTGTTTAACCTTACAGAGAGGCTTCCGTCATTGTTGTCCACAAAAAAATCGGGAATGATTACAGAAAGTGTTTGTTCGATAATATTACCCCCAATCGATCTTCCTGGTTTCGGGTTGAGTTTTGATATTTCGTTTAATACTTCTTTAAGCTCATCTTCTGACCAACTTGTGGAGCGAAGTATCTTATTGTAGTGTTTTTTTGATAATTCATTAAAATACTTGCTTACAATTAGGAGTGCTCTTTCTACTGTTTCGCTACTTGCTTTTCGTTTGAGTTGTATGCTCATACACTCTTGTAGCGTAGTTGCGCCTACTCCAGGAGGATCAAATTTCTGAACTACAGCAATCATCTCCTTCATTTTCTCATCATCTATCTCTACTCCTACTTGAAATGCTAAATCATCAACCATCATTTCGGCATCGCGACGCAAATAGCCTTCGTCGTCAATATTGCCAATTATGTATTCAACCAAAGCGCGTTCCGATTCATTTAATGAAACCATCCCAGCTTGACTTAAAAGATGCTCGTGAAAAGAAATTCCTTCTGAAAATGGTATCTCTTCATATTTATCATCCGGTGAGCTGTTGCTAATATTAAGTTTGTAATCTGGAGTGCTATCACTGTCATCATCTAAGAGATATTCTGATAAATCAAATTCATCCTCTTTGGTGTCATCAGAGTTTTCATCGTTTTCATTGATGTGGGATTCGTCGTTAGCTAATTCATGATGATCGCTACCCTCTTCTAATGCAGGGTTATCCTCTATCTCTTGTTGGATGCGTGCTTCCAATTCAAGAGTAGGGATCTCCAACATTTTGATTACTTGTATTTGTGCTGGCGATAATTTCTGTTGTAGTTTTTGTTCTAACTGTTGTTTTAACATGAAAGAGTATTTGCTTTAGCTTGAAACTTAATAAATAACTTCTTTTGTTTTGTTGATTTATTTCTTGTTAATATGAATATATCAATATAGTTAATTTCACAAAGATACAGTTTTCTAATTAATTCTCGATATGCTTTTAAATTTATCCTAAGATATAATACCAGATTTTAGTTTCAGTTTTTAATTTTGCATAAAAAAGTAGTAGCTTTGTGAATAAATTTTTGAAGTAATATCAGCAGTTTTTTGAAGATGTATAGTATTGAGGAACTAAAACAATTGAAAAAGGAGTTTTGGGAGGGTTTTGCTGTTTTTTGTTCATATCATCCTGTTTTGGGTAAAAGGAAAAGCAAATTTATGCTCTATAATACAAAGATGAAAGGTGTTCAGCTCAAATTTGATGCAAATCGTGAGGGTGCTTTTGTAATATTAGAACTAAATAATAAGAATGATACAATTCGTTTTGAGCAGTATGAGCAGTTTGAAAAATATAAGGTGATTATGGAGGAAAACTTTCCTGATGGTTTAATTTGGGATTTTGCCTTTCAATTAGAAACGGGTCATGAGGTATGTCGAATTTATAGCAGAAAAGAAAACATAGATATTCATCGGAGATCAGACTGGATGAGCTTTTATCAATTTATGTCAGAAGAAATGCTGAAATTAGAACGAGCATTCAGAACGGTAAAAGAGGTAATAGAATAATTATTTGTATATTGTATAGCTACTAATAAAGAGTAAGTTTATAATTTTATTTGAAAAAGAGAAACGTGATAGACCAACTAACTATAGACCGAATAAATGAAGCAGCAAGAATTGAAGATGTTGTTTCTGATTATGTTACACTTCGTAAGCGAGGGGTAAACTTATTGGGTCTTTGTCCTTTCCATAATGAAAAAACACCGTCGTTTACAGTATCGCCGGCTAAAGGTATTTTTAAATGTTTTGGTTGTGGAAAAGGAGGGAATGCTATACACTTTATAATGGAGCATGAGCAGTTTTCTTACGTAGAAGCTTTAAAGTATTTAGCAAAAAAATACAATATTGAAGTTGTAGAGAAGGAGCTTACGCCTGAAGAGAAAGCAGAAAAGAATGAGCGCGAAAGTATGTTGCTTGTGAATGACTTTGCCCAAAAACACTTCTCGGACACTTTACACCATCATGTTGAAGGTAAGTCGGTAGGACTTAGCTATTTTCGAGAACGAGGATTTCGCGATGATATAATCCGTAAATTTCAACTGGGTTATTGCTTAGATGCTACTGATTATTTTACTCAAACAGCACTTAAATCAGGCTATAAAAAAGAGTTTTTAGTTAAAACAGGACTTACCTACGAAGGTGAAAATAATTACGTAGCTGATAGATTTAGAGGGAGAGTAATTTTTCCTGTTCATACCTTATCGGGTAAAGTGGTAGCTTTTGGTGGTCGTATTCTCAAGAAAAACGATAAATTAGCTAAGTATGTCAATTCGCCTGAGTCTGAAATATATCATAAAAGCAATGAACTTTATGGAATCTTCTTTGCAAAGCAAGCCATCGTTAAGCATGATCGATGCTTTTTGGTAGAAGGATATACGGATGTTATTTCAATGCACCAAAGTGGTATTGAAAACGTAGTGGCCTCGTCGGGCACAGCGCTTACTCCAGCTCAAATACGTTTAATACATCGTTTTACGGAGCATGTAACCGTAATTTATGATGGGGACGAAGCGGGTATTAAGGCTTCCTTAAGAGGTATTGACTTGCTTCTTGAAGAAGGATTGAATATCCGTGTGCTTTTGCTACCGGATGGTGATGATCCTGATAGTTTTGCACGCAAGCATAACGCCTCTGATTTTATTCGCTTTGTTGAAGATAATTCTCATGACTTTATTCAATTTAAGACAGATTTGCTACTTAAAGATGCTGGTAATGATCCCATTAAAAAGGCAAATTTAATTCAAGATATTGTTCGAAGTATATCTATTATTCCCAATAAAATAATACAGACAGAGTATGTAAAAGCATGTAGTAACTTGCTTGATGTGCGTGAAGAGGTGCTTTATCATGAAATTACAAAAATAAAGCAAAAGAAATTTTACGAAGATCAAAAGGAATCCGAACGAAATAAACTTCGACAGGAAAGAGAGTCGAAACAAGACGAATCTGAACCTACTCAAGCGTTAAGCGCTGATTCCAAACTACAATTTGATTCAGAGGAAAAGCACATCGTAGGCTTTTTGCTCAAATATGGAACACATGTTTTATATGAAGCTCAGGAAGAGGAACAAACTTCTACCACGGTGTATGAGTATTTTGCGGATGAATTAAAAATAGATAATATTAGTTTTAAGAATAAAGTATATCAATCAATTTTTGATGAATACTTGGAATTAAGTGATGAGCGTAAATTGCAAGCTGAAAATCATTTCACAATGCATTCTGATGTAGAGATGAGTAGGGTAGCGGCTGATTTAGTAACAGAAAAGTATACCTTAAGTAAAATTCATTCAAAATTTAGAGAGTTAGAGAGTGATGATAAGCGTCTGCATGAGTTAGCGCCTCGTTATATTTATGAGTATAAACTGGCATTGATAATGCAAAAAAGAAAATCACTTTTGTTAGACCTGAAAAAAGCTTCTGAGACGCAGGATAGCAGCAAAATGATGGAAGTAATGGAAAGAATAAATCTTTTTGATACGCTGAAAGCTAAACTTTCAAAAGAATTAGACCGTGTGTTGAATATTATTTAGTTGAATTTTTTGTGTTGATTGTATTAGAAAATATCTTTATTTCACTTATCTCTTTCTTTTTTACTAACTTTGCATCAAATTAGGAATATGACTTTTAAAAAGTTTTAAAATATGCTTACACTAAAACAGATTAATGAAAACAAAGAGGTAGTCCTCAAAGCTTTAGAGAAAAAACATTTCTTTGATACAGAAATAATTGATCGTATCATCGAATTGGATGAAAAGCGAAAATCAAATCAAACTGCTACAGATAATTTGCAAGCGTCAATGAATCAGCTTGCTAAAGAGATTGGCGTCTTGTTCAAAAGCGGAAAACAACAAGAGGCTAATGAAATAAAAGCCAAAACAGTAGAGCTGAAAGAACAGATCAAAGAGGGAACAGAATTACAAAGTAGTATTGAAAAAGAATTGAATGATTTGTTGGTGCAAGTGCCTAACATTCCTAATGAATCTGTTCCTGAAGGTAAGCGAGCTGAAGATAACTTGGTTGAAAAAACGGGTGGTGAAATGCCAAATTTACCAGAAGCCGCTCTTTCGCATTGGGACTTAGCCAAAAAATACGATATAATAGATTTTGAGTTAGGGGTAAAAATTACAGGTGCAGGTTTTCCTGTTTATAAAGGAAAAGGAGCTCGTTTGCAACGTGCTTTAATTAATTTCTTCTTAGATGAAGCAGAAAAAGCAGGCTATACAGAAGTTCAACCACCCTATTTGGTAAATGCTGATTCTGCGTACGGAACGGGACAATTGCCTGATAAAGAGGGCCAAATGTATCACGCTCAAGTTGATGATTTGTACTTAATTCCTACATCTGAAGTGCCAGTAACCAATATTTATAGAGATGTTATTTTAGATAAAAAAGATTTACCATTAAAAAACACAGCTTATTCAGCATGTTTCCGTCGCGAAGCAGGATCCTATGGTAAGGATGTGCGTGGATTGAATCGTTTGCATCAGTTTGATAAAGTAGAAATTGTGCGTATTGATACGTCCGAAAATTCATACAATTCACTGAATGAGATGGTAGCACATGTGCAAACTTTGGTTGAAAAATTAGAATTACCTTGGCGAATCTTACGACTTTGTGGTGGTGATATGAGCTTTACATCAGCTCTTACTTTTGATTTTGAAGTGTATTCAGCAGCTCAAGAGCGCTGGTTGGAGGTTAGCTCGGTTTCAAACTTCGAAAGCTATCAAGCTAATCGTTTAAAATGTCGCTACCGTGATGAAGATGGTAAAACTCAAATTTGCCATACGCTCAACGGAAGTGCTTTAGCATTACCACGCATTTTAGCTGCTCTATTAGAAAATAATCAAACTGAAAATGGTATTAAAATACCAAAAGTATTGATACCATATGTTGGTTTTGAAATGATAGATTAATAGCTATTAAATATAAATTAAAAATAACATGGGTATCGCACAAGTGGTATCCATGTTTTGTTTTTATA
>CAYFTO010000064.1:0-11743 GCA_964346125.1 uncultured Paludibacter sp. | reverse complement strand
TCTGTGTCCATATTATGAAATACATTTTGCACATCATCATCTTCTTCTAGTTTCTCTAAGAGCTTATTAACACTAACTTTATCTTCTTCACTCAGTTTTTTCAAATCGTTAGGAATTCGTTCAAACTCTGCTGTTGTTATTTGAAAGTTTTTTTCTTCTAAATATTTTTGAATTGCTGAATACGATTTAAATTCACCATACAATATTACCTCTCCTTCATCTTCTACCAATTCATCAACGCCGTAATCAATTAAATCTAATTCTAACTCTTCTAGATCAACATCATCAGTTGCTAGAATATGAAATACACATTTATGATCAAAAAGAAATTGAAGTGATCCTGTTGTTCCAAGTGAACCTCCGTGTTTATTAAAATAACTGCGAACATTACCTACAGTACGAGTTGGATTATCGGTTGCTGTTTCTACTACTATGGCAACTCCATTCGCTCCATACCCTTCATACACCATCTCTTTGTAGTCGGCCTCATCACGCGATAGAGCTTTTTTGATTGCTCTTTCTACGTTATCCTTTGGCATGTTTTCTTTTTTTGCTTGCTGCACAAGCACACGCAAGCGTGGATTTGATTCTACGTCAGGACCACCATCCCTGGCTGCAATTGTTATTTGTTTTCCTAATTTAGTGAAGACTCGGGCCATATTACCCCATCGTTTCATCTTTGTGGCTTTTCTATATTCAAATGCTCTTCCCATAATTAAATTTAATTGTTTGCAAATTATCATGCAAAACTAATGCTTTTAAACGGATTTTTTGCAATGGAACATCAATATTTAAACAAAGTCTTTCAAATTCATTGCCGTTTAGAAAAATTATTGTATTTTTGCAAAGCTTTTAACAGAAAAGAGGAAGTAGTGGGGGGACGAGCTTGTCCCCTTCTTTTTATTTATAGTAAAAATTTATATGATTCAAGCTGAGACAATTAAAGAGATTGTAGATAATTTCATTGTTGAGCAAGGTTATTTTCTTGTTGACTTATCTATCTCCTCTTCCAATAATATTAAAGTAGAAATAGATCATTTTGATGGAGTGTCGCTTGACTTTTGTACAGAGCTTGTTCGTGAAATAGAATCAAAACTTGATCGTGATGAAGAAGATTATGAACTAGAAGTCTCTTCAGCTGGCCTAACTTCGGCATTCAAGACGATAAAACAGTATGAAAAAAATATTGGTAATGAAGTTGAAGTTATAACTAAAGATGGGAAAAAGTTTGAAGGAGTTTTACTAAGCCTTGACGAAAATAAAATTACTCTACAACAAGAGTTTATGAAAAAACTTGAGGGAGAGAAAAGAAAGAAGCTCATTACTGAAAATATAGATATAGAATTTAAAAATATAAAAACAACTAAATACATCATCCGATTTAAATAGAAACATGGCTAAAAAAGAGCACATAAACTTGATTGATACATTTTCAGAATTCAAGGATTTAAAAAACATTGACAGAAGCACTTTAATTAGTGTTATGGAGGAGTCATTCCGAAACGTTATTACTAGGATGTTTGGAAGCGATGAAAATTTTGATGTAATTGTTAACCCTGATAAAGGTGACTTTGAAATTTACAGAAACCGTATAGTAGTAGCTGACGATGAAATAGAGAATGAAAATATTGAAATATCTCTTTCTGACGCACAAAAAATTGCGGATGATTATGAAATTGGCGAAGAACTAACTGAGCAATTGGAATTTGCTAGCTTTGGACGTAGAGCTATTTTAACAATAAGACAGACTTTAGCTTCTAAAATTTTAGAATTAGAAAAAGAAAACTTATACATTCAATATAGCGATAAAGTTGGTGAAATTGTTTCTGCTGAACTGTACCAAGTATGGAAAAAAGAAATGCTTTTAATCGATGATGATGATAATGAACTGTATTTACCTAAGTCAGAACAAATCCCAAGTGATTTTTATCGTAAAGGTGATACCGTAAGAGCTGTTGTCGCTGCTGTTGAGAACAAAAATAATAATCCAAAAATTATTTTATCTAGAACATCACCCGTTTTTCTTGAAAGACTTTTCGAGTTAGAAGTTCCAGAAATTCATGATGGTATTATAACTATTAAAAACATCGCTCGCATACCTGGTGAACGAGCTAAAATAGCAGTAGAATCCTACGACGAAAGAATTGATCCTGTAGGTGCATGTGTTGGTGTAAAGGGTTCTCGTATTCATGGAATTGTAAGAGAGTTGAGAAACGAAAACATAGACGTTATTAACTATACTAGTAATATTAGTTTGTATATTTCTAGAGCTTTAAGTCCTGCTAAAATTACTTCTATTCATTTAAACGAAGAAGAAAAAAAAGCGGATGTTTACTTGAAACCTGAGGATGTAGCTCAAGCTATCGGTAAGGGAGGAATGAATATCAGATTAGCGTCGATGTTAACTGGTTATGAACTTGAAATATATAGAGATATAGATGAAGAAGAGAATGAAGAAGATATCTATATAGAAGAGTTTGCGGATGAAATCGAAGAGTGGATTATAGATATTCTAAAATCTATCGGTTGTGATACAGCTAAAAGTGTGTTGAGTATTTCAAGAGAAGATTTGATTAAAAGAACAGACTTGGAAGAAGAAACAGTTGATAACATCTTAGATATATTACAATCAGAATTTGAAGAATAGTTTTTCTAAATATTTTCTTTGGTAAATAATACCTAATGATACTAACACAATTAAACAGCAACAATATTAAAGATACTTATAAAAAAATATGTCTATTAGATTAAGTAAAGCCATAAAAAATTTAAATGTCGGATTATCTACTGCTGTAGACTTCCTAAAAAAACAGGGACACGAGGACGTTCCTGAAGATATTAATTTTAAAATTTCAGACGAGCAATATCTATTGTTAGCAAAAGAATTTGATAAAGATAAGGCATTGAAAATCGAATCGGATAGGCTAAACATTGAGAATCAACAAAAGGAGAAGAAAGAAACTGTTGCATTAGAGGGCTATAAAGCTAAACAGAGAAAAGAGGAAGAAACAATCAAAGCAGTCGAATCTATTGACTTACGTCCTCGCCTTGTAAAAGTTGGGCACATAGATTTAGATGATATCAAGGCTAAAACTAAAAAGGATAAACCTTCTAAAGAGGCAGTTATCAATGACGATAAAGAGATAAATGAATTAGTTGAAACTAGTGAGGATAAGAATATTGAAACTGTTGAAAGCAAAAATATAGAAGTTGCTGAAGAAAAAAGTGTTGAAACTATTGAAGCTAAGACAGAAGCTATTGAAGATAAAATAACTGAAACAGTTGAAAAGCTACCTAATGAGGAGATTAGTATTCCTGAAGAAGTTAAAACAACTACGACTCAAGAAGAAGATAAGAAAGAGATAAAAGAGGAAAAAGAGCCTGTTATACTTGAAGAAACAAAAGAAGCTAAACAGGACAAAGAAGCTAAAAGTAAAAAGAAAACAAAGAAAGTTGATAAGCCTGTCGAAGAGGAAGATGTTACTTTTGAAAATGAAACAGTGGAAGAGGGTGATGAATTATTCCGTTTGGGATCAACTAAGATTACGTCTGCACCAGTAGTGGTAGGATCAATAGATTTAGATAGTATAAACCAAAGCACACGTCCTAAGTCTAAAACAAAAGAGCAAAAACGAAAAGAACGAGAAGAACGCTACAAAAAAGATTCAAAGCAAAAGAGAAAAATTGAAAAGGAAGATAATGCTGAAAAGGATACTGGCAAACAACAAGTAAAAAGAAAACGTATTGATAAACAGCGCGTTGATATAAGCAATCCAGCAGCATCTGCAAGTAACGCAGGAAAGAGAAAACCAACAAAAAGAGATCAAATCAGAAAACCGCTTAAAGCTGAGGTAAGTGAGGAGGATGTTCAAAAACAAATTAAAGAAACTCTTGCAAGATTAAGCAATACTGGTAGAAAACAAGGTAGAGCGGCAGCAAGATACAGACGTGATAAACGTGAACAAGCATCTGCAAGACAGCAAGAAATTGAGAAACAAGAAAGAAGAGAAGAAAGTGTATTGAAAATCACTGAGTTCGTTACTGTTAGTGAGCTTGCTACAATGATGGATATCTCTGTAAATGATGTTATTAGTACATGTATGTCTGTTGGCATGATGGTTTCTATCAATCAGCGTCTTGATGCAGAAACAATTAACATTGTAGCAGAAGAGTTTGGTTATAAAACTGATTTTGTGAGCCACGATGTGATTGAAGCATTAGTTGAAGAAGAAGATAAAGAAGAAGATTTGGTTTCTAGAGCTCCTATTGTTACTGTAATGGGACACGTTGACCATGGTAAAACTTCTCTTCTTGACTACATTAGAAATGCCAATGTGATTGCTGGAGAAGCGGGAGGAATTACTCAACATATTGGTGCTTACAATGTAAAATTAGATAACGGACAACGTATTACCTTTTTAGATACTCCGGGTCACGAGGCATTTACCGCGATGCGAGCGCGTGGTGCTAAAGTTACAGATATAGCTATTATTATTGTAGCTGCCGATGATAGTGTCATGCCTCAAACAGTTGAAGCAATCAATCACGCATCTGCAGCAGGAGTACCAATCGTATTTGCAATAAATAAAGTTGATAAACCAACAGCAAACCCTGAAAAAATTAAAGAAGCTTTGGCTGCTATGAATTATTTAGTTGAGGATTGGGGTGGTAAATATCAATCACAAGAGATTTCTGCAAAAAAAGGTACTGGAGTAAAAGAATTACTTGAAAAAATTCTTTTAGAATCTGAGATATTAGATTTAAAAGCAAATCCTAATCGTCGAGCTATTGGTTCTATTGTCGAATCTTCACTTGATAAAGGACGTGGTTATATTTCTACTGTTCTGGTTGAAAACGGAACTTTAAAACAAGGCGATATTGTTCTTGCTGGTACACACCATGGAAGAATTAAAGCTATGTTTAATGAGCGAAATCAAAGAATTGAAGAGGCTCGACCTTCTGAACCTGTACTTGTTTTAGGATTAGATGGAGCTCCCCAAGCTGGTGATACATTTAATGTGGTAGAAAGTGAGCAAGAAGCTAAAGATATTACCAACAAACGTGAGCAACTACAACGTGAACAAAGCATTAGAACTAAGAAACACTTTACTTTGGATGAACTTGGAAGACGTATTGCTTTAGGTGATTTCAAAGAATTGAATATCATCGTTAAAGGTGATGTGGATGGTTCTGTTGAGGCTCTATCAGACTCTCTAATCAAACTATCTACAGAAAATATCCAGGTAAATGTAATTCACAAAGCTGTTGGAGCTATTTCTGACTCAGATGTGATGTTAGCTACCGCTTCTGATGCTATAATTATTGGTTTCCAGGTTCGACCTACAGTGTCAGCACGCAAAATGGCTGAGAACGAAGAAATTGATATTCGTATGTACTCGATTATTTATGACGCTATTGAAGAAATTAAAATGGCTATGGAGGGAATGTTATCACCTGTCATAAAAGAAGAAATTACAGCTACGATAGAAGTACTTGACGTATTCAAAATTTCAAAAGTTGGCTCTGTTGCTGGTTGTGTTGTACGTGAAGGTAAAGTTAAGCGCAACAATAAACTTCGTTTGATTCGTGATGGTATCGTTATTTATACTGGTGAATTAGATTCGTTAAAAAGATTCAAAGAAGACGTTAGAGAAGTTGGTACCAACTTTGAGTGCGGGCTAAGCATTAGAAACTACAACGATATTAAAGTAGGTGACCTTGTTGAAACCTTTGAAGAAGTAGAAGTAAAGCAAAGCTTATAATCGCTTTATAAAATATTATTATAAAAGATTTCTAATCTAGCATATGATTAGAAATCTTTTTTTATACTAAAACCAAGGCATTCTCGTTTTTCTGATAATGATTAAAACTGTAATTTAGTGAAACAAATAATAATAATTCTGCTCTCTTTTTTATTTCTGGTTTTCAATCCTTATAAGTCAAAAGCACAAGGTAATTTACCATTTATAGATGAAAAGCCAGTCCATTTTGGATTTTCTTTAGGCACCAACTATATGGATTTTGCTATAATTCCTTCCTCTTTCGACAATAATGTAAACGTAAGTTCATTAATTCCTGGATTCACTGTTGGAGCAATAGCTGATTTTCGATTAAGTAAAAGTTGGAATTTTCGTATAATTCCTACACTCATGCTCAATCAACGCATTTTAGAATACACAGATAATACAAATGCAGATATTTTATCTGTTCCTTTATATCTGCCTGTTTATTTTAAATACAGTTCTGTCCGCACAGGTAATTTTAGGCCATATCTAATTGGAGGCGGTGGAGCTTGGATTGACTGGGGCAGAAATAAAGAAAAAACTGTTTTGCTTAAACCTTTCGATTTTCTTATCGAATCGGGCGTAGGAAGCAATATCTATTTCACATTTTTCAAATTAGCACCTGAAATCAAATTTGCTTTTGGGTTTAATAATATGATTACTCCACTCAACAAACGTGATGCAGGAGCTCTTCTCAATCCACAAACCATTGTACATACAAATTCTATTAATAAGCTTACTACAAGAATGGTTTCACTTACATTTCATTTCGAATAATAATATTTTTTTATGATAGAAAAAAGAAAACGTGCCGTAGTAATTGGATCAACTGGCTTAGTAGGGCGCGAATTAATTAATTTATTGCTAGCCGATGATAGATTTTCAGAAATCATCTCTTTATCGAGAAGAAGCCTCTTTATAAATAACCCAAAACTTAAGGAACATATTATAGATTTTAGCCAACCCGAACATTGGCAATATTTAGTAAAAGGCGATGTTCTTTTCTCATCTATGGGAACTACAATCAAACAAGCTAAAACCAAAAACAAGCAGTACGAAGTTGACTACACTTATCAATATAATGTAGCTAAAGTTGCTTCTGAAAATGGGATGCAGACCTATATTCTTGTTTCTTCTGCTGGTGCTAATCCTAAGTCTCTTACTTTTTATATGAAAATGAAAGGTGAATTAGAAAAGTCTGTTTTAAAACTGAATTTCAAAACAATTCATCTGTTAAGACCCGTTCAACTTTTAGGTGATAGGGAAAATAAGCGCTGGAACGAAAGTTTAGCTAATTCACTCATGCTATTAATCAATAAAATTGGCCTATTACGTTCGTACAAACCAATAAAGGGGAAAGATCTCGCTAAAAAAATGATAGACTTAAGCTTTGAAGATAAATCTCAAATTTTAAAACTACACGGATAATCTCAATCATAAATGAATTTATTTTTATGATTAAAATTTGATTTCTTTTATTCACAGCAAAATATCTCTTTTTTAATTCTATAAACAAAAAAAATTAATTAGTTTTGTAGTTAATACAATAGAAAATAATATTTATTACTTTAACTTTATGACACAACAACAAATTACGACATTACGCGAATCAAAATGGGTACGTTGGGTAGTTTTACTACTTTTATCAAGTACTATGTTTTTTGCCTATATGTTTATTGACGTACTTGCACCTTTAAGCTCCTTATTAGAGAGAAATCTAAATTGGTCACCCGAAACTTTTGGAGCCGTTGCCGGTTCTGAATACTTTCTAAACGTATTTGTATTTTTTCTGATTTTTGCAGGAATAATTTTAGATAAGATTGGCGTTCGCTACACTGCCATTTTATCAGGTATGATTATGCTTCTTGGTGCTTCTATTAAGCTTTATGGCATAAGCGATTTATTTAATAATGGAGGATTTGGATATGACTTTTTCAACTCATTTTTAACACAATTCCAACCATCGGCTAAAGTAGCTAGTATTGGATTCGCTATTTTTGGTTGCGGTGTAGAAATGGCTGGTATAACCGTTTCAAAAGGAATAGTGAAATGGTTTACTGGTAAAGAATTAGCCTTAGCAATGGGCTTAGAAATGGCTATTGCTAGATTAGGAGTCTTTGCTGTGTTCCGTTTATCTCCGTATTTAGCAGAGACTGGCTCTATTTCACTTTCAGTTGGTGTTGGTACCTTATTACTACTTATTGGCTTATTAACTTTCTCTGTATATTTCTTTTTTGATAGAAAATTAGATAAACAAGTTTTAGCAATACAAGACAATCAAGAGCAAGAAGAAGAGTTTAAAGTCAGTGATTTAAAAGCTATTTTTACTTCAAAGACATTCTTAATTGTTGCTGGACTTTGTGTATTATTCTATTCTGCAATATTCCCATTCCAAAAATTTGCTACAGGAATGCTTGAAAGTCGATTAGATATGAGTACTGCTGAAGCAGGTAATCTATTTTCTTTCTTCCCTATTGGAGCAATGGTACTCACTCCCCTATTAGGATGGTTTATTGACAACAAAGGTTTTGGAGCAACCATGTTGATGTTAGGATCTTTCTTAGTTATCATTTGTCATTTGATTTTTGCACTTGTTCCAGCTGAGCAATTTACATTCGGTGTTGCTCTTACTGCAATTATAATTTTAGGAGTATCATTTTCATTAGTGCCTGCTTCATTATGGCCTAGTGTTCCTAAATTAGTAGATAATAAGGTTTTAGGCTCTGCTTATTCTATTATTTTTTGGATTCAAAATATCGGTTTAATGCTAACACCTGTGCTCATTGGATGGGCATTGAAAGCAAGTAATCCTGGAGTTACCGAAGCAATAAAGCAAGGTGCAGAAATGAAATACAATTACACAATTCCTATGCTTATTTTTGCATCGTTTGGCGTGTTAGCTCTTGTGCTCAGTTTTTGGCTAAAGGCCGAAGACAAGAAGAAAGGATACGGCTTGGAATTGCCTAATATTAAAAAATAATTTACTGTCTTTATCTATATTATATTGATTATGGAAAACAAAGAACTTTTACAAGAGGTGATTGCAAAGGCCCAAGGCTGGCTTGATGGCAATTACGATACAGAGACAAAAGCGGAAGTAAAGCGAATGCTTGATGCTGATGACAGTACTGAACTTATTGAGTCATTTTATAAAGATCTTGAATTTGGTACAGGTGGTCTTCGTGGTATTATGGGAGCCGGCTCAAACCGAATGAACATTTACACAGTTGGAGCAGCTACTCAAGGATTAAGTAATTATTTGAATGCACAATTCAATCATCTACCACAAATCAGCGTTGTTATCGGACACGATGTGCGCAACAACAGCCGAAAATTTGCTGAAATAGTGGCCAATATTTTTTCGGCAAATGGCATTAAAGCTTATCTATGGGAAGATTTACGCCCAACACCTGAAACTTCTTTTGCTATTCGTCATTTAGGATGTCAAAGTGGTGTTATTATCACTGCTTCTCACAATCCGAAAGAATACAACGGCTACAAAGCTTATTGGGATGATGGTGCTCAAATGATTGCACCTCATGATGTGAACGTTATTACAGAAGTGGATAAAATAAAAAATGTAGATGATATTAAATTTGAAGGAAATCCGGATCTAATTGAGATTATTGGAAAAGATTTGGATAAAATATACCTTGAAAAACTTAAATCACTTATTCTTTCACCCGAATCAATTGCAAATAATAAAGATTTGAAAATTGTTTATACACCTATTCACGGAACTGGCTTGACTTTAGTTCCTGATGCTTTACGTGCCTATGGTTTCAACAATATAATCGATGTTCCAGAACAAAACGTATTAAGTGGTGATTTCCCTACCGTAGTTTCTCCAAACCCCGAAGAACCTGCAGCCTTGGATTTGGCTGTAAAAAAAGCAAAAGAAATAGATGCCGACATTGTGATGGCTACAGACCCAGATGCTGATAGAATTGGCGTAGCCGTAAAAGACAACAACGGTGAATGGATTTTACTCAATGGTAATCAAATTCTAATTATCTACATCCACTATATGCTTCTTCAATGGAAACGATTGGGTAAACTCACAGGCAAAGAGTATGTTGTAAAAACCATTGTATCAACAGAAGTTTTTGCTGATATTGCTCGTAAAAATAATGTAGAATACTACGATACATTTACTGGATTCAAGTGGATTGCTAAGGTTATACGCGAAACTGAAGGAGAAAAAACATACATCGGCGGTGGTGAAGAAAGCTATGGCTTTTTGGCAGAAGATTATGTACGAGATAAAGATGCGGTATCAGCTTGTACCTTAATGGCTGAAATTGCAGCTTGGGCCAAAGATCAAAACAAAACATTGTTTGAAGTATTACAAGAAATCTATTTAGAATACGGATACGGTATGGAAAAAGGTATTTCAGTAGTGCGTCCGGGCAAAACTGGTGCAGAAGAGATTGCACAGCTGATGACAAAGTACCGCAACGATCCACCAAAATCAATTGCAGGTTCACCGGTTACGCTACTAAAAGATTACGCTACACTAAAGCTAAGAAACTTTGCTGATGGCACAAGCACTGATATTGATATGCCTACAACATCCAATGTCTTGCAATTCTTCACAGAAGATGGTACGAAAATTTCCATTCGTCCTTCAGGTACTGAACCCAAAATAAAGTTTTACATCGAAGTTCGTGGCGATTTGCAAACTGTGGAACAATACAATGAAGTAGAAGCCGCAGCTAAAAAGAAAATTGATGCTGTAAGAGCCGATTTAGGCGTGTAAATCATGAAACAGATCAAACAAATTCTAAGCTGAAATTGATTTTTCTTGAACAATTATGAAAAATCATTGTTTATTATTTGCTTGATAATGCAAAAAATCAGCGAGGGTGTGCTTAGTCATTCCCTCGCTTTTTAGATAAAAAAAACAAATGAAAAAACGATACTTAAACTACAATACACTACTCAAAAACGATTTTGAAGAACGTGTGCAAAAAATATCTATCAATGCTGGGTTTACCTGTCCTAATCGCGATGGAAGTAAAGGCGTAGGTGGTTGCACTTATTGCAACAATCTCACATTCAGTCCCGAATATGCAAAACCTTCCAAAAATGTGAGCCAGCAAATTGATGAAGGTATCGGCTTTTTCAATCATAAATACGAAGCTCAAAACTATTTGGCTTACTTTCAAACCTATACAAATACTTATGACCGACTAGAAAACTTAGTCCGTACTTATGAAGAAGCTCTTGAAAACCCCAAAGTGGTTGGTATTGTAGTAGGCACACGTCCTGATTGTGTTAATGATGACCTACTCGACTATTTTGCTGAACTTAATAAAACACATTATGTAATGATAGAGTATGGCATTGAAAGCACCAATAACGAGACTTTGGATTTTATTAACCGAGGACACGATTATGAAAGCGCCATTAAAGCTATAAACGACACGCATAAACGTGGTATCCGAACTGGTGGACATCTTATACTCGGATTACCAAACGAAGACAGAGAAACTATACTTACACACGCTCGAAACGTATCGCAGCTTCCATTAACTGCAATAAAACTACACCAACTTCAATTGGTTAAGGGTACAAAAATGGCACGCCAATACAAATCAAATCCAGAATGGTTTAATCTATTTACCCCCGATGAATATGTAGAACTTGTTGTTGATTTTTTAGAAATCTTAAACCCTAATATAGCTATTGAACGATTTGTTTCTCAATCACCCGAACGCTACTTGATAGCACCACATTGGGGATTAAAAAATTTTGAATTTGTTTATAAAATAGAAAAGCGCTTAGAAGAGCGAAATACTTGGCAAGGAAGATTGTATCAAGTTGAAGGCTGAATAATTTAAAGTACAGAACTGCGCTATGATGACGCTTTCCGCATACTTTACTTAATCCTATAATCACCTTCGATACTGTCCCCAAAAGTGTGTAAAGTACAATTTAGTATCTTTGAAGTATTATCA
>CAYFTO010000063.1:6351-11814 GCA_964346125.1 uncultured Paludibacter sp. | reverse complement strand
GATGAAGTAGGCTATTACCGTATAACGGGTAGGGTAGATGATGTCGTCATTGTTTCGGGTCATAATTTGGGTACTGCGCCTATTGAAGATGTGATTAATGAACATCCAATTGTTGCAGAAAGTGCTATTGTAGGCTATCCACATGAAATTAAAGGAAATGCTCTTTATGGTTATGTCGTATTAAAAGAGAGCGGCTTATGGCGTGATCGTAGCAACTTGGTGAAAGAGATTAATCAATTGATATCTGATCAAATTGGTGCTATCGGGAAATTAGATAAAATTCAGTTTGTAACAGGACTTCCAAAAACTCGATCGGGAAAAATTATGCGACGAATTCTGCGTAATATTGCTGAAAATAAATTAGATGATTTTGGAGATACTACTACACTGCTAAATCCGGAAATTGTAGAAGAGATTATGGAAAGAAGAGTATAGAAAAATTTTTTTTTTGAAAAATTTGTAATGTTTTAAGGGTTTCATTTTTTAAGGAGACCCTTGTTTTATTATGCTGTTTAAACCCATGTTCAATATGAAAGTATAAAAAAATACAAATAAAAATATTAACTTTGTAATGAATATGACTAATTACAAAAAGTAAGAATTTGTTTTGTTTGAATTTAATAGAACTTTAGAAAAAATATTTAAAATTGTTTTCAGAACTGGATTTTGATTTCTAAAATAAATTGAGATTGAATGATACTTTATTAGAGAAATTGCATGGCGTTGTTTTTATATTATAAAAACTCCAATAATACAAACACATCCTTTTATTTAATTTGCACTCCTTTAGATGAATAAGAGTTTGTAGTGACTTTATAATTCTTATAATAAGATTATTGAACTTTTTTAGCAAATGTGTATTTTATACCTGTTTTTGTAATAGAAATTCTATTAAATGTGTTTGAAAATCTTACTACATTTTATTACTTAACCATATTCAATAATGGTAGAAAAAGCATAAAAAAAATAATTATTTTTGAAAATTAAAATTCAAGAAAATGGCAAAAAAATTCGGGAAAACGTGGTGGGGAGAAAAATGGTTATTGGCATTAAATAATATCGATTACAGTAATCGACTTCCACGAGGGGCGACTTATGCAAGGAAAGGTGCAGTACAGCAAATAAAAATTACTGAAAATAGAATTTCAGCCAAAGTTGCCGGAAGTAGAAAAATACCTTATAAAGTTGATATTATTCTACCGCCGTTTTTCGAACCCGAATTAGGGAATTTCATGGATGCCATTGCTAAAAAACCTTTCATTATTTCCAAATTATTGAATAGAGAATTAGATCCTTCACTTTTGGAAATGGCCGAGAAGGAAGGCTTGAAAGTTTTCCCGCAGCAATGGACGGATTTTAAGATGCAATGTAGTTGCCCGGATTGGGCGGTACCATGCAAGCATTTGGCTTCGGTGGTTTATAAATTGAGTGAAGAAATAGACAACAATCCGTTTCTCGTTTTTGAACTCCATTTGCTCGATTTAATTGACGAATTGAAGAAAAGAGGATTGAACATCAATTCAGAAGTAGTAGAAATTCCAGTTTTGACCGACTTTTTCTTCGAGAAAGGAAAAGCAAAATCGAAAAGGAAGAAAATCGAATTTGATAATCAGAACGCTTATCAAAAACTTTCTTTTTCTGCACTTTCACCCATTCATGAATCGCTGTTTTCGCTTTTAACAGAAAATCCTGTTTTTTATGATAGCAATGCCGACTTTAAAGAAAAATATGCCAAGCAAATTCAACGAATTGTCAAAAATGGACAGCGTATTCTTAGTGGGAAAGTCAGCTTTTCTAATGCATTAAAACAAGCAGAAAAAGACACGTCTTCTGTGAATAAACACAGTGTGAATAAAGTTTTGATTGATGAAAATTTTGATGCTTTAATCAAGATTAATGAAACTAATTTCTCTGTTCGAGATTTTATGTTGGAAATCAGTCAAATTCCATCCAACAAAACCTTGGATTATCAACCATCAACGGCATCTTTGCATACGCTATTTCATTTGGCTCTTCATCTGGTTTCCAACGGTGCAATTGTTCCTCAAATTGTGATAAAACCAAGTAAACAATACGGGATTCGTTGGTTGCCAGCATTTATCAGTAAAGATGTAAGAGCATTGACCGAGAAAATGACTGAAATTTTACCACCAGATATTTTTTGGTGGCAAACTCCGAAAACTGAAAAAATCATCGAGAAAGATACAACCACTAACTTATTGTCGGTTTTCATTACCGAATTGATGGATTTGTTGTCAGGAGAAGAAACGCAGGATGTTTTTAATAATTTATTTTTCAAAAATCAAGAATATGCGTTTGATGCCCCAGGCGAAGGAGCATCGGCTGGAGGAATTCAAACCTGGTTGCAGAAATACTATCTGACACAAGGAAAAATAAGACCTCAATTAGTGGTTTCTGAAAGCGTTAACGACAATTTTTTATTGGAAATTAATGTAATTGGATTAGATGAAACTTCGGAAGAATATATTCCACTACGAGAAATTCTTTCATTAAAAAAATATGAAAACCAAAAGTTGGAAGTCTTGCAAACCATGGCTACACTTAATGATTTCATTCCAGGATTGGAAGCGTATATCAATAGCAATGGAGCTGACTTTATGGTAATGAATACCGAAGCCTTTACGCCGTTTTTACTACAAATGATTCCCGTAATTCGTTTGCTGGATATGGATATTTTATTACCCAAATCTTTGCAACAAATTTTAAGACCGAAGCCGAGTGTAAAATTAAAAGCAAAATCAGGGAAATCATTCTTGAGTATTCATAAAATGCTTGAATTTGATTGGCAAGTTGCCATTGGCGATACGGTGATGAGTGAAGATGAATTTAGAAAATTACTCAAAAAATCAGACGGACTGATAAAATATAAGTCGCAGTATATTTATGTTGGGCAAGACGAATTGGCAAAACTCCATAAACATTTTTCTTCCACGAATGAACTTTCTGCTTTTGAGATGCTACGAGTTGCGCTAAGTGGCGAATATGAAGGCGCAAAAGTGGCTTTGGACACGGAAGTAATCCAATTGATAAAAGAATTGACAGAAGTAAAAGAAATTCCTTTGCCAAAAATCAATGCGACACTTCGTCCATACCAAAAACGAGGTTATTCTTGGATGTATCGAAATGCCAAAATTGGGTTCGGTTCGGTACTTGCCGATGACATGGGACTGGGAAAAACCTTGCAAGTTATCACCACCTTATTGAAATACAAAGAAGATGGAATGCTCGATGAGAAAAAAGCATTGGTGATTGCCCCTACAGGATTGCTAACCAATTGGCAAGCTGAGATTGAAAAATTCGCTCCATCACTTTCTGTGTGTTTATTTCACGGAACAAATAGAAAAGTGGCGGATGAATATGATATTTTACTTACTTCCTACGGAGTTGCTCGTTCAGATGCTACGAATTTAAAGAAAATGCCTTGGCATTCTGTAATTATCGACGAAGCCCAAAACATTAAAAACCATGACACTGCACAATCAAAAGCTATTAAAAGTATCAAAGCCGATAATTTTATTGCGATGAGTGGAACGCCCGTCGAAAATAGATTAAGTGAACTATGGAGCATCATGGATTACAGCAACCGAGGATTTTTGGGCAATGCAAAAACGTTTAAGGATGATTTCGGCACGCCGATAGAAACCTACAATGATATTGAAGTTGCTGAAAAATTGAAAAAAGTAACGGCTCCATTTATGATGCGGCGATTGAAATCGGATAAATCCATTATTAGCGATTTACCAGACAAAATAGAAATCGATGTTTTTGGAACTTTGGCAAAAGAACAAGCGAGTTTATATGCGAAAACTTTGGAAGAAGCCTTAATGACCATCGATGCGATTGATGCTACAAATAGCAAGGAATTATTTCACAGACAAGGTTTGGTTTTACAAATGATTTTGGCATTGAAACAAATTTGTAATCATCCGACACAATTTTTAAAGAACAACAAATTAGACGCTTCGTTAAGTGGGAAAATGGATTTGCTTTTCGATAAATTGGACACAATTCTTGAAAGTGGCGAAAAAGTATTGATTTTTACGCAATTTAAGGAAATGGGCAATTTATTACAGCATTTTATTTCCGAGCGTTATAACGAAACGCCAATGTTTTATCATGGCGGTTGCAATGTGAAGCAACGCAATGAAATGGTACATAATTTCCAAAATAATCCAGCAGATAAAATCTTCATCCTTTCCTTAAAAGCCGCAGGAACGGGATTAAACTTAACCGCCGCCAACCATGTTATTCATTATGATTTATGGTGGAATCCGGCAGTAGAAGCCCAAGCTACCGACAGAGCTTACCGTATCGGACAAAAAAGCAATGTGATGGTGCATCGTTTCATTACCAAAAATACTTTTGAGGAACGCATTAACGAGATGATTCAATCCAAAAAAGCACTCGCAGAGATGACGGTTTCAACAGGAGAAAATTGGATTGGTAATTTGAGTAATAAAGAATTGAAGGAGTTGTTTGAGATGGGGTAAACAGATTAGATAATTTGGGATGTTTATTGGTAATTTAAATATCCAAAAGAAATTAGAGCAGAGCAAAAAACAATAGAGATTTATTCTGACACTTATTTAATAACAGCTGTTCCGTTTTACAATTACAGCAATGAAAACCAATTCAAAAAAGACTTAGAAAAAACATTAAGTATCTAAAAAAGGCAGTTTAAGGCGAATCCACCACTTTTACACCAATCAATTTATCATATCGCCCTCCCCAGGGTCTGTGGTAGATGTAGATAGCGTATTGATTCTGTGTCTGCCAATGGCTGCCTTCGATAGCGGCTACGCTTGCATTTTTAGTATCTTTCGATATCCAATATTGATAATTATATCCTCCTTGTTTTAGCAGAAGCGTTTTATAATACATCTTTTCGATGGAGTCATAATGCATTTTTGAATCATCATTCAGCAAGTTGTAATTCCAAAACCCACCCAAATAGACATGATTGCCTCTAAACTCATTGGCAACAGGTAGATAAAAATGAACAAACATATAATCCGCTTCTAAATCAACATCGTAATTGCTGTTTTGGTAATTAACAACAAAACGCCCGTTGGCATCAAAGTCTTGCTGATATATCCCTTTGTTCCTTAAACTAATGTCCGATAAATAGACGTGGTAATTGGGTCGCTCAAATTTGATTTGATCAATACGTTCATCGTAGTTGTAAATCGATGAGAAGTCGAATCGATTGTACTCATTTCCCCCTTCGAAAATTAAATCTCTATTGTTCTTAAAGCTCAATCGTTCGGATGAATAATAGTTGGGTTTCACATCGAAAATCTGATTGTCTATGCGCTCATTTTGGCGGATAAGAACTTTGATTTCTGATTGTGGATCTTGTATTCTGTAGTTTTTTAGCAAAACATCAAAATCCAATTGTTGCATGTGCTGATTGATTTCGATATCGGTATTGCCACGCACTTT
>CAYFTO010000063.1:3437-6251 GCA_964346125.1 uncultured Paludibacter sp. | reverse complement strand
ATGGAGTAGGTTGGGTTACCTGGGCTCACTTGATAGAAGCCCATTGAATTAAGAATATACCAAGCAGATATTTGACCACAATCTTCGTTACCTGCTATACCATCGGGTTGGTCAGAGTATTGAGAATAAAGTACAGAGTCAACAATTTCTTGCGTTTTGTAAGGCTGTCCTACATAATTATATAGATGAGCAATATGATGACTTGGCTCATTTCCGTGAGCATACTGACCAATCAATCCTGTTATATCAACTGAAGTGTGATCACCTACTATTTCAGAATCAGCAACAAATAAACCATCTAATTTATCGATAAACTTCTCTTTGCCACCCATCAATTCAACTAATCCATCTACTTGATGAGGCACAAACCAAGTCCATTGCCAAGCTGTTCCTTCACAATAATCATCATCACGGTGGCGTGATGCACGTGGATTGAACGGTGTTCTCCAATTTCCAGCTAAATCTTTTCCGCGCATAAAGCCTGTCTCTTCATCATAATAGTTTTTATAATTACTTGCCAATTGGGTATATCGTTCAATATTTTCTGTGTCGTTTCTATCAATAGCCATTTGCAACACGCACCAATCGTGATATGCATATTCTAATCCTTTCGCTACACTTTCTATCTCTTTATCAAATGGAATATAGCCAAGTTCATCTTTGTATTTTTTAGATATAGGCATTAATGCATTTACATAGGCTTTGCTATCTTTAATACCTACAGTATCGTAACGTGAAGTTTTAAGAATTGCTTCATACGCCAAATCCACATCAAAGTCACGATAGCCTTTCATGTATGAATCTACTATAATTGGTACAGCATTATAGCCAATCATAGTAGCAGTATAGTTACCTGCTAATTCCCACATGGGTAATATTCCACCTTGTTTGTGGTGATTGAGCAATGTTCGAATAAAAGCCTCGTTCTGTTTGGGTGAAATAATAGTTAATAGGGGATGCAATGCACGCATGGTGTCCCAAGTTGAGAATACTGTGTATTTTTCTTCACTCCCTTCGTGAATTTCTTTATCAATTCCACGATAACGTCCATCAACATCTGAAAATACATTGGGAGCAATGGCAGTATGATACATGGCCGTATAGAAAATACGACGCTGTACGTCATCTTTGGTTTTAATATCTATTTTAGCTAAATAGTTGTTCCAAGCCAAGCGTGTATTCACTCTTACTTCGTCAAAATCCCAATGACTAATCTCACTGTCTAAGTTTTTCTTCGCTCCATCCATATCAACAGCTGATATACCCACTTTGAGCATCACCTTTTCTTTGTTTTTGGTATTGAATGACAAAAATACTTTTCCGCTTTGCGCATTTAATTGAGTAGTTTCATCAATGATTTCACTGTTTTCGTAAATAGTAGCTTTGTCAAATGGCTTTGAGCTCACAGCATAGAAATATACCCATTGCTCTCTTGCCCAGCCCTTGCTTTTTTTCAATCCACGAATTTCAGTATCACTAACAACTTCAATAATTACACTATCTGTAGGGTGATTTTGATTGGTAAAGTCCAAGTCAATTAATAATCCTGATTGTCCTTCGGGAAATGTATAGCGATGAAAACCAACACGCTTAGATGCAGTTAATTCAGCTTTTACATTGTATCTGTCCAGTTTTACAGCATAATATCCAGGAATAGCTTCTTCATTTTTCTTTTTAAAGGGAGAAGCAAAAGAAGTTTCCTGACCGTTGCGTCCTGATTTTTGAATATCGGGTTCGCCACTAATTGGCATAACCAAAATGTCGCAGTAATCGCCAATACCCGTACCACTAAGGTGCGTATGTGAAAATCCATTGATAACACTATCAGTATCGTGGTAACCAGAAACAGCGTCCCACTCATAAATTCGACTATCGGGACTCAATTGTACCATTCCGTTAGGGTATGTAGCCCCAGGGAAAGTGTGTCCATGCCCACCAGTTCCGATAAATGGGTCAACATAAGCGGTGTAATCAGTTGTTTTTTCGCTTGAGCAAGCAATGAAAAACAGACTTAATAATAAAAATGCAATGTGCTTAAAATTCATAGTTCTACGATTTTATTATTGTGAATAATTATAAGATGCAATATTACTCTTTTTACTTCAAATTTTAAAATATATTCAATAATAATGCCATACAGATTGAGTTTCAATCGATATTTTGTAAGTTTGTGAGATGATTCTTTTTTTAACAAGAAAAATTGAAAATAATGAAATTGCCCGAATCATTTATTAAGAATATACAGATGCTTCTTCCTGATGAGCATGAAGAGTTTTTGAAAGCATTGGAAAGTGATGCCTCGCTTAGCGTTCGTTTGAATAATAAAACGAATATAAAATTATCAGATGAGCAAGTGGCGTGGTGCAGTTCGGGCTATTACTTAAAAGAGCGACCAAGTTTTACTGCCGATCCCTATTTTCACGCAGGTGCTTATTATGTGCAGGAAGCTTCGTCGATGTTTCTTTGCCAAGTCTTGGAGCAGTTTGTGTCCAAAGATAGCACTGTGCTCGATTTGAGTGCTGCGCCAGGTGGTAAGTCAACTCTTATTTCGCAATTTCTTTCTGAAAATGGCTTTCTTGTTTCTAATGAAATTGTGCGCAGTCGTGCTTATATTTTAGCTGAAAATATGATAAAGTGGGGCAATCCCAATATCTTGATTTCAAACAATAGTCCAAAAGACTTCGAGCAATTGCCATCCCTTTTTGATGTAATTGTAGCGGATGCACCTTGCTCTGGAGAGGGAATGTTTCGTAAAGATATACATGCTATTGAGCATTGGAGCGAAGAGAATGTAGCTGTTTGTGTAGCGCGTCA
>CAYFTO010000063.1:0-3337 GCA_964346125.1 uncultured Paludibacter sp. | reverse complement strand
CTTTCTAAAAACTTGAATCGGGCTGTTGTAAAGAGTATTGAAGTGGATAAAAACAAAGCTTTATCGTATCTAAAACGGGAGAGTTTTGCTTTGCCGACAACAGAACGAGGCTATTTTTTGTTAGTCTATGAGTCGTTGCCAATAGGTTGGGTCAAAAACATTGGAAATAGAGCCAATAATCTTTATCCCAATGAGTGGCGAATTAAAATGAATTTGTAAAAGAAGTATTTAAAATGAATTATATAAGTTTTTTAGGAACAGGAACTTCTACTGGAGTACCTTATTTAGGTTGTAATTGTGAAACTTGTTTGTCTGAAGATGCAAGGGATAAGCGATTACGTAGTTCTGTATTGATAAATGTAGAAGATAAGAAGTTCTTGATTGATGCAGGGCCCGATTTACGCCAGCAATTATTAGCCAATAATATTTTTGATATAGATTCTATACTTATTACCCACGAGCATTATGATCATGTGGGCGGATTAGACGATGTGCGTCCTTTAGGTGGTGTCAATATTTATGCTGAAAACAATGTACTTGAAGCTATTAAACGAAATATGCCATACTGTTTTAATACTAACAAATACCCGGGAATTCCCACGCTTAATTTGCACAGCATTGATTTAAACCCTTTTGGAATTGATGGTGTTGAAATAATTCCTATTCGAGTTATGCACTTAAATTTACCAATATTGGGTTTTCGTATGGGTGATATAGCCTATTTAACCGATGTCAAAACTTTACCAGAGTCGGAGTATTCGAAATTAAAAGGGCTGAAAGTTTTAGTTATCAATGCGCTTAGACAAGAAGAACATATTTCGCATTTAAGTTTATCTGAGGCTATCGAGATAGCAAAAACTATAGGGGCTGAAAAAACATATTTTACCCATATTAGCCATCAATTGGGCAAGCATAGCGAGGTAGAATCTAATTTGCCAGAAAATATACGCTTAGCATATGATAATTTGACGATAAATTTTTAACTTTGTACAAAATCATTCATAAACTGAGAGATCTGATAATGACATTAAAAACAAAACAAATATTATTTATTGCAATTGTAATACTGCTTGCTTCTTGCTCAACAAATAAGATGTTCACCTCTATTGATGTGTTACGTCCTGCCGAAACAACATTTCCGATATCGGTTAATAATATTTTGGTTGTTGATAATAGTGTTGTTCAAGCGTATAATTTAGGGCATTATGATTACAATACATTTTATGATTTTGAAACTCCAAAAACAACCAGTTTAGAATTTGATAGTGCAGCTCTTTTTTGTGCAGCGGGTTTAACAGAAGGTTTGGAAGAGAGTTATTTTTTTAATTCTATAAAACTGAACCCAAAGCGATTGAATAAAACCAATAATTTTTACAATATTAATTATCTTAGCCCTAAGCTTGTTGACTCTTTATGCAATGAGTATAATGTTGATGCTCTTCTTTCTCTTGATAAAATATTGATAACTGATTATCTGACTTACCCTGGGCATAATATCTATGGTGCATTTGAGGTAAATATCAAAACAGAGTGGAGCATCTATTATCAGCATACAGAAAAACGTGAGGCATTGAGTTTTGAAGATGATTTTTCATGGGAAGATGATATGGCAAAAAGATTGCCCAAGCGTTATGATGCTTTGGTTGATGCGTCAATTTTAACAGGTCGTAATATTGCTGCTCGATTAATTCCGCGTTGGGAAAAACAAGATCGTTATCTTTTTGCGCCCAATAAACCAGACTGGATGGCAGAGGGGATGAAACAGTTTACGATGCGAGAGTGGGATAAGGCAATAGAGGCATGGATTGAAGCAGAACAAACAAAAAGTGATAAAAGGAAATACCAAGCGTTTAATAATATAGCAATTGCTTATGAAATGCAAGAAGATTATGAGTCTGCTCTCATTTATCTAACAAGAGCATTTAAGCATTATCAAGAGATAATTTCTTTTTCTACTTCTGAATTTGAAATGAACAATTTAGCGATTTATTGGAATTTTTTGAAAAAACGTGAAGAAGAACTGAAACTTATTGAAAAGCAATTAGGAAAATAAAAACAACTTAATATAATATCAAATTAAAAAACACTGTCTTGATTATTCAATTTTACTAATGAATTCTCAAGAGAGGAAAGGAGGACTTATGTTTAATGAATCAGATTTAAAAGTTTTGGCAAGTCGTGGTTTAACGACAGAGCAAGTTGAAAAACAGTTGGATTACTTCAAAAAAGGTTTTCCTTTTTTAGAGATTATCAGTGCAGCGAAAATTGGCGATGGAATTGTAAAGGTTTCGGACGAAGAGATGAAAGTCTATTTGAACGAATGGGATGAGTATTTAAAAACAGATGCAAAAGTGCTGAAATTTGTACCCGCGTCGGGTGCTGCAAGCCGTATGTTTAAGGATTTATTCTCTTTTTTGGAGAGTAATAGCGATCTACCAACTGGAAATTTCGAAAAAAAGTTTTTTGATGAAATAAAGAACTTTGCATTTTATGGTGATTTAGATAAAGTCTGTCTTGAAAAACGTAATAAAAGTATTGAGACATTGATGTCAGAAGGCGATTATAAAGCTGTGGTGCATTTATTGCTTTCAGAAGAAGGGCTCAATTATGGTTCGTTGCCTAAAGGATTGCTAAAATTCCATCGATATGCCGACGAAGTGCGTACACCTATGCAAGAGCATTTGGTAGAAGGTGTTTTGTATGCCAAAAGCGATGTTGGTGTAGATATTCATTTCACGGTTTCGAAAGAGCACAATACGCTATTCAGAGAACACTTGGTAGAAAGTTTACCTGCATTGATTGCAAAATACAATACTACTTTTCAAGTTGGGTTTTCCGAACAAAAACCATCTACAGATACCATTGCGGCTGATAAAGACAATCAACCGTTTAGAGATAATGGCAATTTGCTTTTTCGTCCGGGCGGACACGGTGCGTTGATTGAAAACTTAGATGAATTGGAGCAAGATGTTATTTTTGTGAAAAACATAGATAATGTGGTTCCAGATTCGTTGAAAGGCATAACGGTAGATTATAAAAAACTCATTGCTGGCATGTTGGTTCATCTTCAAAAGCAGAGCTTTGCTTATCTCAAAGAGTTGGAAAATGAAGCAATTTCAGATGCTAAATTATCGGTAATTGCCAAATTTGTAGAATCAAAACTATTGGTTAAAAATCCAAATAACAATTTGAAAAATAGCGAGTTGCGGGATTACTTAATCGCTAAACTTAATCGTCCGATTCGCGTATGTGGTATGGTTAAAAATGAAGGCGAACCCGGTGGCGGTCCTTTCTTTGTGCTAAATAGCGATGGAACAGTTTCACTTCAAATTTTAGA
>CAYFTO010000062.1:0-11931 GCA_964346125.1 uncultured Paludibacter sp. | reverse complement strand
TCATATTGTCATTGTGCCAACGAAGGGCATCACTCATCAAATCGGAAGTGAAAGCATGGGTGTAATTTTCAATGAATTGATTATCATTGAATAAAGTACCGTCTAAAGTTTCTATTAGTTGATTTATGTTTATCATGGCTCACCAACTATTTCATTGATTCTTAGGATACAAACATAATAATTTTTATTTAATTAATGAAATAATTATGTAATTATGGGTTAAAAAAGAATCATTCTAAACAAGGATGTTAACAGGATTAGCAATTGTTGGTAATTACTCAGCCCCTCAATCCCCTAAAGGGGAAGTTGTAGTGCATGAATTGAGCTTAATGAAGTTTTTTAAGTCACTAACGTATTATCCTTTATAGTTTTCCTCTTTAATAATGGGTTGAAAATAAGCAAATAAGCTATACAGACTACTTCAAAATTACTGATTAGTTACAATTGTTGGTAATATATCAATTAGCACTGTTGATTCCATCTAAATTTCTTTTTATAAACTTTGTTTTGTAACTTTGTGAGTGATTTTTTAATACTATTCATGTTAGCTGTTTTGCTATTTTCGTAGAAACACAGCAAATTAAAAGTCAAATAATAAGAAATTATGAAATCTAAAACATTAAACCTTCTTCTATTAGCTATGCTATTGCTTAGCTCTTGCACACAATCAAAACTCTCTTTTTCTGATTTTGGTGCAAAAGCAAACTCTACGCAAAATGCTTCGAAAGCAGCAGCGGAATTAATTAACGCTCTTTCTAATAGAAAAGACAGCACTCTAATAACAGTCAAATTCCCAAAAGGGCGTTATGATTTTTATGAAGAGGACTCTTTTTCACGCGAATATTATATATCCAATCATGATCAAGTTAATCCCAAAAGTGTAGGTTTTGCTTTTGAGAATTTAAATAATATCGTAATAGATGGACAAGGTTCTGAATTATTTTTTCATGGACGTATGATACCTTTCGCACTATTAAA
This sequence comes from uncultured Paludibacter sp., assembly GCA_964346125.1. Taxonomy (GTDB): domain Bacteria; phylum Bacteroidota; class Bacteroidia; order Bacteroidales; family Paludibacteraceae; genus UPXZ01. The sequence continues at coordinate 10,953 of CAYFTO010000062.1, read as the reverse complement.
TTGTGAAAATATAACACTGAAAAACTTTAGCATTGATTTTGAGTTGCCTGCACTTCGTCAATTAAAAGTATTGGAAGTTGATAAAGAGAAAAATCAATCCATCGTTGAAATCTACCCAAAAGGAAATTATAGAATTGACGAAGGAGTTTTAGTTGCAATTGGCGAAGGTTATGAAATTACACCCATAAATGCTATGGCATTTAATGAAGATAGGCGTTTGACTTATGGTCGTCAAGATGTTTGGTTTAATCCAAAAAAAGTAGAAGAACTGGCTCAAGATACCCTACTTATTAACGATTGGTATCAAAATGAAATGACAAGTGCGGGCGAGCGTTTTGCACTACGAACATGGTACCGCCCTACTCCTGGTATATTTATAAGTGAAAGTTTGAATACTAAGCTTGAGAATATTCAACTTCATTACGCTGAAGGGATGGGACTTTTGGCTCAAATGAGTGAAAACATCACATTGGATGGATTTAGCGTATGTCTGCGTGGCGAAGATGATGAGCGCTACTTTACAACACAAGCTGACGCTACTCACTTTTCTGCCTGTAAGGGTCTTATTGTTTCTAAAAATGGCTTATACGAAGGCATGGCTGATGATGCCATTAATGTACATGGAACCTATTTAAGAGTAGTCAAAAGAATAAATGATAACACACTTCAAGCTCAATATATGCATCCACAAGCTTGGGGTTTCAAATGGGGCGAGAAAGGCGATGATGTGCAATTTGTTGAGTCTGAAAAAATGGAGTTGCTTGGGGATCATACTAACAAAATTCAATCTATAAAAGCGGTTGACAAAGAGACAGAGTTTGGAGCTAAAATATTTGAAATTGAATTTGTAGATGCTCTGCCTTTAGAAATTTCAGAGCAAGGAAAATTTGGTATTGAAAATCTGACATGGACTCCTGAAGTGATATTTAGCGATAATATAATCCGAAATAACCGAGCACGTGGGGCACTGTTCAGCACGCCTAAATCAGTAATTTGCGAAAACAATCTCTTTGACCACACTCACGGAACGGCTATTTTGCTATGTGGTGATTGCAATGGTTGGTATGAAACCGGTGCGTGCAAAGATGTAGTCATTCGCAACAACCGATTTATCAATCCACTTACAGGAAGTTATCAATTTACAAACGCCGCTATTTCCATCTATCCAGAAATACCTAATTTGCAAGATCAAAGCAAATTTTTTCATTCAGGCATCGTTATTGAGAATAATCATTTTGAAACTTTTGATAAACAGATTCTTTACGCAAAATCAACAGATGGTATTATTTTTAAAAACAATACAATTCAGTTTAACGACGAACACACGCCATATCATTGGAACAAAAAACTCTTTTTATTTGAAAAAGCAGTAAATATAATCTTTGAAAATAATACGATTGAAGCTACAGATGTAAACTTAAAAGATGAAATACAAATAGAATTATCGGAAGAAGATGCAGTTAAAGTTATCAATTAATTAAAACATAAATATCTGAAAACTTGTAAAATAAAAGATAGATTTCTATCTTTGACGTTCAAATTATAAATTTCAAACACATAAACATGACTACAGAAAAGAAATTTGTTGCAACTCCAGAGGCAAAAGCAAAAGCAAAACAACTTCGCTTATTTGCTATGCTTGCTTGGATTGTTGCTATAGCTGGCGAAGTTTTTGCCATTTTGAAACTTTTAAGCAACGAAATGCTAACATGGCTGATAGTTGCAATAGTTGTTATTTTAGCACTGGCCATAACAGGCTCTTTGCTTTGGAAAAAATCTAATAAGCTTGATCCAGCGTCTGAGAAAGACAAAGTGAAATTCTTTATTCAGAATCAATTAGGTGCTTTAATGGCTGTTTTGGCCTTCTTGCCTTTGGTAATCTTGATTTTTACAAATAAAAATTTGGATGGTAAAACAAAAGGTATTGCAGGTGTGATTGCTATTGTAGCCTTACTTGCAGCAGGTATAACAGGCATTGATTTTAATCCACCTTCAGTGGAAAAATACACTGATTTGATTAATCAACAAACCGATGTTATCAGAACGCTTAATAATGGTGTGGATAAAGTTTTTTGGACACCAAGTGGTAATAAGTATCACTTGTTTGAAGATTGTCAGCATATTAGAAACAGTGAGATATCTGAAGGATCTGTAAAAGAAGCTTGGACCGCACGTAACAAAGACGGTGTTGGTGAGTCTGAGTTTTGCAAAACATGTAAAAACAAAGCTGAAAAGCGCTTAGAACAACAAGGTGGAAGTTTGCTTGATCAAATAGGCGATGCTGTAAATTCTGGATTAGAAGAGGCAACTGAGCTTATTGAAACCGAAGAGCCTGAGCTTATTGAAGTGGAGTAATCAATTGATACATTTGAAGAATTATGAGGCTGCCCCAATAAGGCAGCCTCTTTTGTTAAAAAACAACTTATTAAGCTTTATAAGATTGATATTAGAAACGATTAAATTATAAAATTCTTTAATCAAAAAACTTTTTGTCTTTTTCAATGTTATACTTGCAAATAAAGGACAAATTTATCTTTTATTAAAATATGAAATTCTAATCAAATTATCAAAATTATGTCAATTACAAAAGATACAATTGTTGGCGAATTGGTTGCTTTGGACTACAGAACAGCAACAGTATTTAAAAAGCACGGTATTGATTTTTGCTGCAATGGAAATAGATCCATTGAGTCAGCTTGTGCAGATGATAAAGCATCAGTAGACAGCTTAATTAGTACATTAAAAGAGGTAACAACTGTCAATGATAACTCCAGCATTGATTACACAGCATGGCCATTGGATTTGCTTGCTGACTATGTTGAAAAGAAACATCACCGCTACGTACAAGAGAAATCGGTAGAAATTATGCCCTATCTTGAAAAAATTGTACGAGTTCATGGAGGACGTCATCCTGAGCTTATTCAAGTTGAAGAATTATTCAAAGCTTCTGTTGGTGAATTAACTCAGCATATGAAAAAAGAGGAGTTGGTACTATTCCCTATTATTCGTAAAATGGTGAACGCTAATGGAGCAGCTGTTGAAACATCATTTGGCTCAGTTGGTAACCCAATTCGCGCTATGATGGAGGAGCATGACAATGAAGGAGAACGCTTTAGACAAATATCAAAACTTACGAATGATTATACACCGCCTGCAGATGCGTGTGGAACGTATCGTGTTACATTCGCTCTATTGAAAGAGTTTGAAGACGACCTTCACTTACATATCCATATTGAGAATAATATTTTATTCCCAAAATCAATTGAATTAGAAGAGAAACTTGCTTAAAAATTGAATCGATTTTTAGTTTAAGATAAAATGCTTTCAAAGCCTGAAAGCAAAATGATGGATTGATTTTTGTATAAGAAAACAGAAGTGTTTGAACGCATTTCTGTTTTCTTTCTTTTAAACCGAATTAGAACAAAGAATAAAGAGCAAGGAATAAAGAGAGCTTGCCTCGTACTGAAAAGAGTAAAGGCTTAGTTAAAAGTTAGAAACTAAAAATGAATAGTTGCTTATCCATTTTCTTTATTCATTATTCTTTTATCTTTGCTCTTTATAAACCTTCAACTTTTAACTAACTCACTAATCGCAAAAGAATGTACTACCTTTCAGGCAGAGCGAGATCTGTAGTTGCACACCGTAGGTCAATGACCAACGGTTACGCAAATTACGCCTTCTAGGCTATGTCTAATTAAGTTCATAAAGTTACAAAGTACTATGTATTTATTGACCTTGAAAAGGTCATATGTTTATAGAAAAATAAATTAATTGAACGCTACGACCCCGATGGGGTCGAATTCTATCTCTCAAAATTTCTATAAACATTGAATCCCTTCGGGATTATGAATAGAAAAGACACCACGGCTTTCGCCCCTCAATCCTCAAAAATTTATTAGTAATAAAGCACGAAAAGATAAAAGTTCAAAAAATTACAAAGTACTACGTCTTTTTGACCTTGAAGTGGTCATGTGTTTTAAGAGTAAGAGCGATGTGCAACAAGCGGTTTCAAGATTCCATGATTTCAAGATTACGAAGAACAAGATAAAAAACTAAAAACTAAAAGTGAATAGTTTCTTATCTTAACCTTCCCTAAATAGGGTTGACCGTTTATGGTTAATATTTTAATTCAATCCTTTTATTACTATCGAACAATTATGAGCCCGAGATTCTTTTTTGGGGTTGAATTTGATTAAGCCGTATGTAAGGCATAGCCATATCTTTCAGACTGCAAAATCACCTACTCTTTAAATCAAATAAACCTAATTAACTTTATCGTTAATTAGGTTTATTCTTTGTGACTCCGGCAGGATTCTAACCTACAACCTTCTGATCCGTAGTCAGATGCTCTATACAGTTAAGCTACGGAGCCTTTTTTCCTTTTGCGACTGCAAAGATAGAACAAATTTTTCATCTTACAAAAGAAATTGCTCAATAATTTATACTAAAACAAAATCCAATTGTTTTTTTGCCAAATTAGCTTTAGCTACCCGAATAGTCAATAGGTCTCCTAATTGATATTTCTTGTGATGAATGCGTCCTACAAGACAGTAGTTTCTTTCATCAAAAATATAAAAATCATCATCCAAATCACGAATAGGAATCATTCCTTCGCACTTATTCTCAATGATCTCCACATAAACCCCCCATTCAGTAACACCAGAAATAACTCCATCAAAAGTTAATCCTACCTTGTCCGACATAAATTCAACTTGTTTATACTTTATCGAAGCTCGTTCAGCATTTGCTGCTAACTGCTCTTGGTTCGAACTATGTTCACATGCCTCTTCGAGACGCTCTAAATTGGCTGATTTACCCTTATTAGTATACCGCTTAAGCAACCTATGCACCATCATATCGGGATAACGGCGTATCGGTGAAGTAAAATGCGTGTAATTTTCAAAAGCCAAGCCATAGTGCCCTATATTTTCGGTGGTATAAATCGCCTTAGCCATTGAGCGGATAGCCAAAGTCTCAATCAAGTTTTGCTCGCTTTTTCCTACTACTTTCTCTAATAGATGATTAATAGAGGAAGAAATTTGAGTTTTTTTACCATATACATTGAGCGTGTAACCAAATTTCTTAATAAAGACTGCAAAATTAGTCAGCTTCTCTTGATCGGGAGTATCATGCACGCGATAAACAAAGGGTTTCACTTTATTTCCTTTCCCTGGACGAGCGATGTGAGTTGCAACGGTACGATTAGTCAATAACATCAACTCTTCTATCAGTTTATTGCTATCTTTTGACTCAGTGAAAAAGACATTTAAGGGTTTACCCTTCTCATCGATATCAAACTTCACTTCAACTCGATCAAAAGCAATCGCACCGCTACGGTATCGTTTTGCACGAAGACTCTTTGCAAACTCGTTGAGCTGTATTAATTCCTTGCTATAGTCGCCATTCCCAGTTTCAATAATTTCCTGTGCCTCTTCATAACTAAAGCGTCTGTCGCTTTTAATCACGGTTTCTCGTATTTGATAATCTCTTACTTCAGCATATTCATCCAGTTTAAATATCACAGAATAACATAGTTTCTCTTCACCAGGCCTGAGCGAACAGACGTAATTTGACAAATGCTCAGGTAGCATAGGGATTGTTCTATCCACTAAATATACGGATGTAGCTCTATCTTTAGCTTCTTCATCAATCTCACTCTTATTTTTCACATAATAAGTTACATCAGCTATATGCACACCCACTTCCCACAGCGAATTACCAATTGAGCGAATTGATATAGCGTCATCAAAGTCCTTAGCATCCTTGGGGTCGATAGTAAAGGTTGCTACATCTCTCATGTCGTATCGCCTAAATATCTCTTCTTTGGTTACATTTGCTTGAATCTTATCTGCTAATTCTTCAAGTTTCTGCGGATATGAGTAAGGAAGTCCAAACTCAGCCAATATTGCATGCATTTCCGTATCATTATCTCCTTTATCCCCCAGTATATCAACGACTTCACCTATTGGACTTTTCATAGTATGTTTCCACTCTAAGATGCGCACCATTGCTTTTTGTCCAGTTTTCCCACCCTTCAATTTGTCTAAAGGAATAAGTATATCACTGTTTAAAGCTTTATTAGCCACATTTAAAAAGGCAAATCTTTCTGATACTTCCAACTCGCCCACAAAAGTGTCCTTTTGTCGCTTTATGACCTCCACAACTTCACCTTCAGGATCGCGCCCTTTACGAGTTGCATATAAGAAGACTTTTACCGTATCGTTAAGCATGGCAGTACCAATTTTCTTTTCGGGAATATATATCCGTGCACCACCTGCTTCAGGTTCAACAAAAGACTTAACCCCCTCACGCTCCAGACGCCCCGTTATATAACCTCCTATTGAATTTAATTTATACTTTCCACGACTTATTTCCACCAATGTCTTATCATTATGCAGCTCGATCATTATGCTTCTGACCATTTCACGAAGTCGTGGTTTTTCAATGCCTAAGATATTAGACATTTGCTTATAATTATAGCTTTTTCTATAATTCTCTGAAAAAACAAGCTTTATACCTTTAGCTAAATCTACTTTTAATGTATTAGCATTGGAGCCTCTTGATTTTCTTTTGGAACGTGTCATAATATTGAGTTATACTTTTGGAGAGTTATTTATTTCTCAAATATACAACATTAGAATCAGATAAATACGTTATTATCTAAATATTTTAATGGGAACTTTTAATAAAAATAGTAGGAATTGGAATAATCTTGATGAAAACCTTAGTAAAACAGGTCAATTAGTTATTAATTATAAATCTATTTCTTAATTTTGTAGCATTACTAAAAGACAAATATATTATGTCAAAATCAATCGCTTTTATTGTCAATCCTAAATCAGGAAATGCCTCAAAATGGCCTATCGAAGAATCTATCATAAAGAATCTCGATTCTGAGCAATTTGCAAGACATGAAATTGTATTTACGGAAGCTCAAGGACACGGCAAAAAACTTTCAAAAGCATTTGTAGAGAGAGGCTTTGATATAGTAGTAGCAGTGGGTGGTGATGGAACTGTAAACGAGGTTGCCAGCTCCCTTATTCATTCTAAAACTGCTCTTGGGGTAATTTCTACAGGTTCGGGAAATGGATTAGCACGCCATTTAAAAATCCCTCTGAATTTTGAAAAAGCAGTCAAACTACTCAATTTCTCTGAAGATATACTGATTGATTACGGACTGGTTAACAACAAAAAGCCTTTTTTCTGCACGTGTGGAACTGGTTTTGACGCATACATCAGCGATTTATTTGCAGAAGGAAACAGGCGAGGAAAAATTGGCTATCTGGAAAAAGTGGTAACTGGATTTTTTAATTATGAACGAGAAACATATCGTTTAGTCAATGAAGATGAAGGGATTGACTTTTCTGGAAAAGCCTTTGTAATTACTTTTGCTAATGCCTCACAGTGGGGAAATAATGCCTATATTGCTCCAACTGCAAGTATTCAAGATGGGCTTTTAGATATTTCTCTTATTGCTGATGTTCCTATTATTGCCATACCAACTTTGGCTTTTCAACTTTTTACCAAAACAATCAAAGAGGATCTTTTAGTAACTACTTTAAAAACTAAAAGAATATGCTTGCACAGAGATAAACCCGGCTTATTTCACTTAGATGGCGAACCAAACGAAGAAGGTAAAAAGATTGATATTAAAATTATTCCAGACGGTCTTCGCGTTAGGGTTGCAAAAAGATTTTAATTTACTTCTTTCGAACTTGCTCAACAGACAATAATCTTCCGTTTTCAGGGCTTACATAAGCTCGACTATATTTATCCATTTGATCGGTAGGTATAGGTAAAGTTATGCCTAACTGAGGAATAGATATATTTTGCTCGTATAAGGTTTTCTGATTTTCATCTTTAATATTAATTACTCCAACAGCGGGTACTACAACAAAAACGGCATCTTTATCCAATTTCGTTTTCTTTTTCTGATTATTTGAAACTGCAATAGGATCATATTGCAAAGAGATGTAATAAGGTGACCCACTTAAATCATCATGATTGACAACTCCAGAAAAGCTGGAATATCTAAATAAAACCCTGTCTTTCACCCCTGCTGAAGGTTTGTAGATTAAAGTTTGAGTTACAAGTTTTGATGTTGTTGTTCCAACAAAATGTTTAGTCAACTCTTTTTCCTCTTTTTCAATTTCATCAAGCATAGCTCTCAAAGATACCGCATCTGTTGGCACATAATCAACATCACCAGATAATATATCTTCCCTATTTTCTCGCAATCTATAAATTTGACGAGCAACTCCTTCAGCCATTTTCACGATTGAACCCGCCTGCAGTGCATCCTCAGAAAGAGGCAATATCGTGTTTGTATTTTCATATACATTAGTAAGCTCTTTCGAAACATCTGCGTCCGAAACTTTTCGGGTAGGCTCAACATTTATACCGCATAAAATACCATCTTCATTAACGGTAATACTGTTAGCTATTGATTTTTTAGAAGGAGTCAATGTAAAAGTACGTTTTGGATCGGGCACAGCACGTTGCTCAAAGCGAATACTTTTGATACGGTAGTAACTATTTTCAGTAGTAATTACATCTGATGTAGCCAAAAAACGCTCTGAGTATTGAAAGAACTTTCCAGGTGTTTCACTCACTAATTCAGATGTTACATGAATCACTAATTCAGTCTGTGGAAGCGAATACACCAAAGTAGAAGCTCCCTCCTGAAAGACTTGCGAACTTAGCATAAAAGGAATAATCAGAAAAAAATATATTAGTCTTCTCATGTCGTATTATTTTATATAAATCAGCTATAACTTACATAATAAGATAACGCTACTATCTAATTAATAGTATTTTAATTGTATTTTTGTCTTAGTAATAAAGCTTATACAACTACAATTCTTGAATTCAATTCACTTATTTACTATTTTCTTCTTCTCTTAGTTTTTACAGTGTCAGCTTGTGATTTTATAATCTCTCGGCAATCTTCTTCTGTAAGTGTAGCTGCATCGGTTCCTTTTGGAATTTTATAATTGCTTTTTTCAAATGCAATATAGGGACCATATCTACCATTCAGCACCTCAATTTCATCATTTTCACCAAAAGTATTAATGATTTTGTTACGATCCTCTTCGCGCTTTTTCTCAATCAACTCAATGGATCTTTCAGCTGAAATTTCTAAAGGATCCTCATCCTTAGGTATAGAGTAAAATTTGGATTTATGGCGAATATAAGGACCAAACCGACCCACTGCAGCAATCATCTCCTCTCCTTCATAATCACCTACTACACGAGGAAGTTTGAACAGCTCCATAGCTTCTTCAAATGTGATACTTTCGATTGATTGATTTTTTTGTAAAGAGGCAAATATTGGTTTTTCTTCTTCCTCAGAAGTGCCAATTTGAGCCAAAGGACCGTATCGTCCAATTTTTACTGAGACCTGACGACCGGTTTTTGGATCGGTTCCTAAAACTCGCTCTCCAACTTGTCGCTCTGAGTTTTTTAGCGTTTCTTCTACAATAGGATGAAACTTTTTATAAAAAGCATCAATTGACTCTGTCCATTCTAATTTACCATCAGCAATTTCATCAAACTCATCTTCAACACGTGCCGTAAAATCGTAACTTAGGATATTTGGAAAGTGCTCAACCAGAAAATCATTGACTACTAAACCGATATCTTCAGGGAATAATTTGGATTTATCACCGCCAAAGTTTTCAGATTTTTCTGCTTCTTTTATTTTATCTTTTGCTAATTTCAGTTCCCAGTATTTCCGCTTTGATGCCTCCTTATTCCCTTTTTCAACATATTTTCGATTTTGAATGGTAGAGATAGTAGGCGCATAAGTAGAGGGACGACCAATTCCTAACTCCTCCAAGCGTCGCACCAAACTGGCTTCAGTATAGCGTGGTGGATGCTGAGTAAAGCGTTCTCTTGCAATAATTTCATTCGTAAATAAAGCTTCTCCTTTTTTCACCGCAGGTAGCAAACCTGATGTTTCGTTTTCTTGCTCATCATCTGTTGATTCTAAATACACTTTTAAGAATCCATCAAAAACGATTACCTCACCCGAAGCAATAAATTGCAGTTCACTATTGTTCAGATTAATGAGGATATTGGTTTTTTCTAACTCGGCATCTGCCATTTGAGATGCAATAGTGCGTTTCCAAATCAAATCATACAAACGCTTCTCTTGTGCAGTACCCTCAACACTATGTGCGCTGATATAAGTAGGACGAATAGCTTCGTGAGCCTCTTGTGCTCCTTTTGACTTGGTACTGAAGTTGCGAACTTTAGAATACTTCTCGCCAGCCATCTTAATAACCTCCTCTTTGGCTGTGCCAATGGCCAAATTGGAAAGGTTGACAGAGTCGGTACGCATATAGGTTATTTTACCCGACTCATAAAGTCCTTGTGCCACTCGCATCGTTTGTGCTACAGAAAAACCTAATTTACGCGATGCTTCTTGTTGCAAAGTAGAAGTAGTAAAAGGAGGTGCAGGAGATTTCTTAGATGGCTTTTTCTCAATTTTTTCAACTTCAAATTGTGCATTTTTACACAATTCCAAAAATGCCAATGCTTCTTCTTTGGTTTTGAAGCGCTTTGAAAGTTCAGCATTCAATATAATTGCTTTCCCGTTTACATCTTTTGTATCAAACTGAGCCGTAACTCGATAAGCACTATCATAAACAAAATTATTTATTTCACGCTCACGCTCCACAATCAATCGTACCGCAACTGACTGAACACGTCCTGCCGAAAGCGACGGTTTCACTTTTCGCCAAAGAATAGGCGATATCTCAAAACCTACAATGCGGTCTAACACTCGCCTTGCTTGCTGCGCATCCACCAAGTTATTATCAATAGTTCGAGGATTTTCAATGGCGTTGCGTATAGCAGTTTCGGTTATTTCGTGAAATACAATTCGTTTTGTTTTTTTCTTATCTAATTTCAATTCCTCCGCTAAGTGCCAAGCAATGGCTTCTCCTTCGC
>CAYFTO010000061.1:0-12105 GCA_964346125.1 uncultured Paludibacter sp. | reverse complement strand
TCGAAGATCTGATGCTGCTTTGCAACGCCGACATCACATCTAAAAATCCTGAAAAAGTGAAGCGTTATCGGGAGAATTTCCAAATTGTAGCTCAAAAGTTGAAAGACATTGAGGAGAAAGATAGAGTACGTAATTTTCAACCACCTATTAAGGGTGATGAGATTATGCGGATGTTTAATCTCGCACCTTGTGATACGGTTGGTGTGCTCAAGACTAAAATAAAGGATGCCATTTTGGATGGAGTTATTCCAAATGAGTATGAAGCCGCACGCGAATATTTAATAAAAGAGGGAAAGCAGATGGGATTGGAAGCAGAGACCCACGGCCACGCGTCTAAATGATTTCAAGATTCCAGGATTTCAAAATTAACTATATCCAGTCGCACAATCTAAAAGTCCCCTTTAGGGGATTTAGGGGTTGTCTTTATACTTTACAAACTTTCTAACTTTGAACTGATAACCATATCCAGTCGCATAATCCAAGCTCCCCCTTTAGGGGGGTGGGGGGCTGTCTTTATTCCTTGTTCATTACTCTTTATTCTAAAAAAACAAACAATCTTTTGTCAAATCAAAAATATTGATTACTTTTGCAGTCCAAATTGAGTATAATCTCTGTCGGAACACAAAGGAGTCCGTTCATATTGTACTAAATAATAGATTAATACAAATAGAATCATGAACTTAATTAAAATTGCTGAACAAGCATTTGATCAAGAGAAAAATTTTCCCGAATTCAAAAGCGGTGATACTGTAACAGTTGGATATCGTATTAGAGAGGGTAATAAAGAGCGTATCCAAGAGTTTAGAGGTACAGTTATTAAAATTGTTGGTCACGAAAATAAAAAGCGTTTTACAGTACGTAAAATGTCAGGTAACGTTGGAGTAGAAAGAATTTTCCCAATGGACTCACCATTCGTTGAAACAATTACAGTAAATAGAAAAGGTAAAGTGCGTCGCGCGAAACTATACTACCTACGTGAGCGTACAGGTAAAAAAGCACGTATCAAAGAGAGTCGTATCAGATAATTCGATTCGAAAAAGAATACAAAGAGAGAAATTCAGAATGATTGAGTTTCTCTTTTTTTTTGTGATTTATTTGCTTAGTTACAATTTCTAACAATTTATCTGAGTGTAATTGCGATTGATTTCTTACCTTTGCTACTTAAGTTTTAGTGTAAAAATTAATATGGGATATATAGAACAAGTTGGACAGTATTCGCTATTGATGTGGAAAGTGTTTCAATGGCCGGATAAGTGGAAAATGTTTTGGCGCCAATTTCCAAAAGAGATTCAAAAGCTGGGAATGGAGTCCTTGCCAATCGTTATCATTATTTCCGTTTTTATTGGTGCGATTATGACTATTCAAACCAAATTAAATACATCAAATCCGCTTTTACCAACATACAGCACGGGTCTTGTAACTCGCGATACTTTGTTGCTCGAGTTTTCTTCAACTATAATGTGTTTGATTTTAGCTGGAAAAGTAGGTTCAAGCATTGCGTCTGAAATCGGCACTATGCGTATTACGGAGCAAATAGATGCTTTAGAAATAATGGGTGTTAATTCAGCGAATTACCTAATTTTACCAAAGGTGATTGCTTTTGTAGTAATGATGCCTTTGTTGGTTATTTTCAGTATGGGAGTAGGGCTTATTGGCGGTTACTTAGTAGGAGCTTTTTCAGATATCATAACTGTAGCAGATTATCTTCTGGGTATTCAGTATGCTTTCATTCCTTACTATATCTTTTATTCGGTAATAAAATCTCTGGTTTTTGCTTTTATCATCTCTTCTGTGGCGGCATACTATGGCTATTACGCTTATGGTGGTGCGCTTGATGTAGGAAAAGCAAGTACAAACGCTGTGGTAAATAGCAGCATTTTAATTCTCTTTTTTAATCTTTTAATAACCAATTTAATGCTGAATTAAGATGATTGAAGTAAGAGGTTTAAATAAGTCGTTTGATGACTTGCAGGTACTGTATGATGTTGATGTGGATTTTACTCCTGGCAATTGCAATATGATAATTGGTGCAAGTGGCTCGGGTAAAACAGTGTTGATGAAAAGCGTTATTGGCTTGCACCGAATAGATTCGGGAACGATAAAGTACGATGAACGAAATTTGCCGGAAATGAAAGTAAGCGAGATTCGTAATTTGCGTCGTGAAGTAGGGATGCTGTTTCAAGGATCAGCTCTTTTTGATTCAATGTCAGTTTTTGACAATGTAATGTTTCCATTGGAGATGTTCTCTGGAGATATAAAAATTGAAATGGAGAAACGTGCACGATTTTGTTTGGAGCGCGTACAGATACGTGATACAGCTTATGATTTAGCCCCTTCTGAAATTAGTGGTGGTATGCAAAAGCGTGTTGCAATTGCAAGAGCCATTGCACTAAATCCTAAATACCTATTTTGTGATGAGCCCAATTCAGGTCTTGATCCTCAAACCTCATTGGTTATAGATAAATTAATCAAAGACTTAACCGAAGAGTTTAATATGACTACAATTATAAATTCACACGATATGAACTCAGTGATGGAGATAGGGGATAATGTGATTTTTATTAATAAAGGGCGAAAAGCTTGGGAGGGTACAAATAAAGAGATATTAAACTCGGATGAAAAAGATTTAAACGATTTTGTTTTTGCATCCGAGTTATTTAAAGAAGTAAAACGTGCCCATAATCGATAAAATGACAAAAAAACTAAAGGTAATTTCCTATAATGTAAATGGTATTCGTGCTGCAATGAAAAAAGGTTTTTCCGATTGGTTAAAGACTGAAAAACCTGATATACTTTGCATGCAAGAGACCAAAGCGCAACCCGAACAGATAGATGCACAAGCTTTTGCAGAGCTGGGTTATTATTCATATGTCCACTCAGCCAAGAAAAAAGGCTATAGCGGTGTGGCTATATTGACAAAGCAGATACCCGATAAAATAGTGGTAGGGATGGGAATGGATAAATACGATGATGAAGGTAGAGTGATTCGTGCGGATTATGGAGATTTGAGCGTGATAAGCGTATATTTTCCTTCAGGCTCCTCGGGAGATGCTCGTCAAGATTTTAAGATGGAGTTTCTAAAAGATTTTCAAGAGTTTATAGATAATCTTCGCCTTGAAAGGCCTAATCTTTTGGTTTGCGGAGATTATAATATCTGTCACAAAGCAATTGATATTCACAGTCCGGAAAAACAGCAAAAATTATCTGGATTTTTACCCGAAGAGCGTGAATGGTTAGATGGATACGAGCTTTCGGGTATGGTTGACTCGTTTCGCCAATTTAATAAAGAGGGTGACAATTATAGTTGGTGGAGTTATCGTACTGCCGCACGAGAAAGAAATTTGGGTTGGCGCATCGATTATATATGGGCTACTTCTGTTTTGGAGTCAAAATTGCAACATGCTTCTATCTTGTCTGATGCTTTTCATTCCGATCATTGTCCTGTTATGGCAGAGCTTGCATTTGATTTTTGAGCTGATTATTATAAAAATTAGCTAATTTATCAGTTTCTGTTGAATGAAGTCAATTATGTTTTTTAACTTTGTAGTTATTTAAAAAATTTGATTTGCTTTGTAGTAAACTTTTACTGTTTTATTCTGGTATTTAGAGTTTACAGCATATTTGCATTTTTGATTAAAGAAAATATTTATTGAATCTATGAATAAAAAAGGATTAAAATTATCGTTGATTTTCTCGTTATCTTTTGTGTTGGCTTTTGTAGCTTGTAATTCTAGTTCTCCACAGATAGCAAATCCATCGAAAGATGCTCGTATTTTATCAGTTGCAATTCAAAAAAATGATAGTTCGCCTAATGCTTCTCAAGCTATTTTTACAATTAATGAGGAGAATATGACGATTTACAATAAAGATTCATTGCCATTCGGAACGGTTGTAGATAGTTTGCACATGACTATTCAGTTTGCAAGCTCAACAGGTTATATTATCAATGACACTGTTTCTGAATCTCCCTCTTTTAACTACGGTTTTGGAACTGGTAACTCGGGTACTACCTTCAATTCAGTGGATTTTACAAAACCAGTGAAGATTAAGAATTTAGCTACCGATGGAAAATCAAGTTTAGAATATACGCTCGATTTACGCGTGCATAAAGTTGAAACTTACTTACATACTTGGACGGAACTGAACGAGAAAGTTGTTACCAATAGCTCTGATAATCAAAAAGCTCTTTTATTGGATGATAAGTTTTATTACTTCCACGGATATAGCAATTACAACGAACTTTATACATCCAATGATGGAATCAATTGGTCTTATGTGAATGGTGATACACAGGGTTTACCTTTTGGTGTTTCATTACGAGATATGCAGGTTTATAACTCTAAATTTATCGTTTTGCATAATGGCAATGAAGTGTATCAATCGCTTGATGGTATCAATTGGGAAAAGAATGAGCTTGATGGGGATAGTAATTATGACTATAAAGCCTTATTATTCAGCTTTAAAGATAAGTTATGGGCAGTTGCTCAACATAAAACAAGCAATAAAGTAAGAATAGCCAATTCTGTTGATGGTTTAACATGGACGTTCTCCGAGCAACGTGAATTTGATAATTTCCCGATTAGCAATTTTTCATCAACAAGTTTCAAGCCAGTGATTGGACGTGAAAAAGTATTGGTAGTGGGAGGTGTTGACGCTGATGGTAACTATTTGAACACCCTTTGGTCTGCCGAAAATCGTATGGGAGTTGATACGCTTTATTGGGTAAATTTAAAGCATCGTACGTTTGAGTTTCCTGAAATTGCTGATGCGTCAACCGCTTATTATGGAAGTAAATTGCTTATTTTAGGTGGTTCTAAATCGCAAGTTGAAATTACAGATACACTTTATCAGCTGTCACAATCTATTGATGAGGGCTTAACTTGGACCAAAACGGATACCTTGCAAAATAGATTACCTGAGGAATATGCTTACCGAACTGATGCTTCAGTAATTCACGATAAAGAAAATTATACACTTTACATTTTTGGTGGAAAAAATAACAAAATGGAGCCATTATCTGATGTTTGGCGTGTAAAAGTGAATTTTTATAGCTTTGACGATTTCTTTGAAGATCCTACAAAATATTAGTTGTCAGATTGAGCCATTAAATGTTAAACAAAAAAGAGAATAAAACGGCTGGATATCGATTTCGCAGATGGAGTCGAAAAAACTATGCGAGCTTTCTTAGCCTCAAAAAAGAGGTTACGATAGGTCGTGTAGGCTCTGCGATTACCGAAAAGGCATTGTTGAAAACCAATGCTATTTTCAGTTTTTTCTCAATATTTTACAATGCAATTTCAGCAGATAATGATGATGAAATGCACGATGAACAAAATCTTTTATTGGAGCAAGTGCAATTGTTTCAATTTAATTTGTGTAATCAAGTAGAAGTTAATGCTGTCGCAATTTTAAAAAAGAAAATTATTAACTCGTAAAAGGTTGATGCAGTTGAAATATACTGTTATCAGCCTTTTTTTATTTTAAAACTATGATAAAAAATTATTACTTAATTATACTATTCTTATTATTGTCTTCAACTATTTATTCTCAAAGCGAGAATGAAAAAACTTTGAATGAGCTTGAAATAACCGCTATTCGTAAAGATTTAAAAGTTGGCCAATCCAAGCAATTGCTTATTATTACGAAAAAAGAAATTGAGCTTCTACCTGTGCATAGTGTGGATGATTTGTTGGCTTACTTGCCTGGAATAGATATTCGAAAAAGAGGTGCCAATGGTGTACAAGCTGATGTAAGCATGCGTGGAGGTAGTTTTGATCAGGTGCTGATTTTGCTGAATG
Organism: uncultured Paludibacter sp.; assembly: GCA_964346125.1. Taxonomy (GTDB): domain Bacteria; phylum Bacteroidota; class Bacteroidia; order Bacteroidales; family Paludibacteraceae; genus UPXZ01. The sequence goes on along the minus strand of CAYFTO010000061.1, from coordinate 6,307 downwards.
GTGTTAATATTACGGATCCACAAACGGGGCATTATAATTTGGATTTACCAGTCGATTTAGCTGATGTGGAGCGGATTGAAATTTTGCAAGGGGCAGCCATGCGTACTTTGGGTCCAAATGCTTTTAGCGGTGCAATCAATATTGTAACACGCAAATCAGGTGAAGCAAATTTGAGCTTGCAAAGCATTTACGGCAGCAATAATTTTGTGTCAAACTCATTATCCGGATTCTCTAAGAAAAACACCTTATCTGTTTTTGCTTCGGCAAATTATAAAAGAAGCGATGGATACAAAGAAAACACTGATTTTGATATTAAAAACGCCTATGTTTTTGGAGAATTAAAGCCAAATAACAAGCATAAATTTGAATTTCAGGCAGCTACTCAATTGAAAAGCTACGGTGCGAATCAATTTTACAGCTTTGATTATCCCAATCAATTTGAAAATACTAAAACTTTTTTGAGTTCTGTTAATTGGAATTATAAAGAGAATGGCTGGGAGCTTAGTAGCGATGCTTATTGGCGACAACACCACGACCGTTTTGAACTTTTTCGAAATTTTGAAGGTGCTGAGAATTATCCTTGGTACACCGGACATAATTACCATCAAACAGATTTGTACGGGGTTAAATCACTTGCAAAGCGAAGTTGGAAGCAGTCAGTTACAAGTTTTGGAGCCGATTGGAGAAATGAAAATATTCGAAGTACCGTTTTAGGTGATGAATTAAAATCGAGTAAGAAAGCTCTATTTGAGCAAAATATCTTTTATACAAAAGCAAAAAATCGCATAATCAGCACTTTGTTTGCCAATCAAGATTGGTTTTTGCATGATTTTCTGTTCTCAGGCGGTGCTTCTTTGATACATACAGATCAGTTTGGGACACAATTTAACGGTGGGCTTGATGTGATGTACAAGCCTTCTAAAGCGATTCAATTTGTGGCTTCGGCAAATTCCACTTCTCGATTGCCAACGTTTACCGATTTGTATTACCAAAGTGTTAATCAAAAAAGTAATCCCGATTTGCAGGCCGAAAAAGCAATGACTTATGAGTTAAGCACAAAGTACCAAAAAAGCAGCTGGAATATAGACTTAAGCCTTTTTTATCGGAATGGAGAAAATATCATTGATTGGATAAAACGCACCGAAGCGGATGTATGGGAGAGTGCCAACTTAACAAGCGTTGATTCGTATGGTTTTGATTTTTCAACACAATACATTTTTGAAAATTCATTTTTTGAAACTTTTTCATTGGATTATTCTTATTTATCACTCAATAAAAAGGCAGTGGGATTTGACTCGCAATATGCTTTGGATTACTTAAAAAACAAATTTGTTATACAAGCAAAACACAAAGTATTCAATCCTTTATCCATCAATTGGAGTTTCAGAATATTGGATAGGGAAGGTGAGTATTTTGATTTCATAAAGAGTGAACTTACAAGTTACAAGCCAGTATCTCTTCTTGATGTGAAATTACGCTTGAATTATCCAAGTTTTTTAGTTTTTGGAGAAATTAACAATCTGCTTAATCAGCAATATGTAGAGTTTGGAGGAATAGAACAGGAAGGAATAAACTTTAATGTAGGAATAAGTGTAAAGTTGTAAAGCTAATTTGGGTATAATTCACTCAGCCCCCCGCCCCCCTAGAGGGGGAGTTGTAGTGCATAAATTGAAATAAATACAAATTTTTAGCTTACTATTGCTATTTACTAATAGTTTTACATCGTTAATAACTGGTTAAATTTACTCTTATTGTTTAATATAGACGGTTGTATACTGGATGAGTAGTTACAATTTAGTATAATTCAGTTTAGTTTTAATTTGTTCTACTTTTATTAACCAATTCAATTTTTCAGATTACAGAAATTATTGTAATTTTGCTAAGTTTGGATAATTGAAAATATACTACGAATGATGAATTCAAAAGAATTACAAGCAGTAAAGCAGCGTTTTGGAATAATAGGAAACTCGCAAGGTCTCAATCGAGCTATTGATATTGCAGTGCAAGTTGCTCCTACTGATTTATCTGTGTTAATAACTGGTGAAAGTGGTGTAGGTAAAGAAAATTTTCCTCAGATTATTCATCATTTCAGTCATCGCAAACATGCGCAATACATTGCTGTTAACTGCGGTGCAATACCAGAAGGGACGATAGATTCTGAGCTTTTTGGACATGAAAAAGGAGCTTTTACAGGTGCTACAACCGATCGTAAAGGCTACTTTGAAGTGGCTGATGGAGGTACTATTTTTTTGGATGAAGTGGGTGAATTGCCTTTGGCAACACAGGTTCGATTATTGCGTGTGCTTGAAACAGGTGAATTTATCCGCGTTGGCTCTTCAAAAGTGCAAAAAACAGATGTACGTATTGTTGCAGCTACCAATGTGGATGTGCATAAAGCCATTCAAAAAGGAAAGTTTAGAGAGGATTTATATTATAGGCTGAATACAGTGCCAATAGATGTACCACCTCTGCGAAAACGACGTGAAGATATTTACCTTCTTTTTAGAAAATTCACTTACGATTTTTCGGAAAAATACAATATGCCTCCCATTCGTTTAAGCGAAGATGCTAAAGTATTGCTTGCAAATTACTATTGGTCTGGCAATGTCCGTCAATTGAAAAATATTACAGAACAGATTTCTGTGATTGAGCAACAACGCGAAATTGGAGCAGATATTTTGAAGAATTATCTTCCAAGTGATAATATCGGAAAGTTACCTGTGCTTCGATCGAAGGTTGAAGAAGAACGTAGTTTTAATAGCGAGCGTGAAATTTTGTATCAAGTGCTTTTTGATATGAAAAAAGACATCCACGATTTGAAAAAGGTTGTAAAGGATTTGACAGAAGGACAAGTTCAGCCAGTTGTGGACACACGCTTAACTCCAACTATAATTCAAGGAGATTCTCCTGTTGCTCGGCGTCAATCGACCTATGAGGTAAGCTTTGTAAATGATGTTGAGGAGTATGAAATGGATAATACTAAAGAAATCATTGATATGGAGGTGCAAGAAGATACGCGTACGTTGGCAGAAATGGAGCGAGATATGATTATACAGGCTTTGGAAAAACACAACGGAAAACGTCGTCCGGTTGCAAAAGAGTTGAATATCTCAGAACGAACACTTTATCGGAAAATAAAAGAGTATAATCTTGATAAAAACAAGAAGGATGAAAAATAAACTTAGAGTTGCATTGTTTGCAATGCTAACAATTGGTATAGCTGCATTATTTAATGGCTGTTCTTTTAAGTACGGTTTTAGTATGGGGGCTATAGATTATGCTACTTATCAATCAATATCTATAGCTGATTTTCCAAACAATGCTGAATTAGTCAATCCTACTTTGGCCCAGACTTTTACAGAGTCGCTGCGTGATAAATATACTCGACAAACAAGATTAACTATTTTGAAGAATGATGGCGATATGCACTTAGAGGGTGAAATCGTAGGATATCAACTGGAAGCAATGAGTATTAGTGCCGATTCGTATGCGTCTGAAACAAAATTGACATTGACAATAAATGTTCGTTTTATTGATACAAAAAACTCAGGAAACGATTTTGATGATAAGCGTTATTCTGCATCGCAGCTATTTGATAGTGATAGAATGTTGGCGGATGTGGAAGATGAATTGACTACTATTTTGATAAAAGAAATAGTCGATAATATCTTTAATGATACAGTAGCTAAGTGGTAATAAATCCTGTTTTTATTGACAAATTATGCAATACGAAAAATTTCTATATTATCTTAATAATCCTGATAAAATGGGTAAAAATGAGTTGGACGACACCAATGAGTTGATTAAGGCTTACCCATTTTTTAATATAGCGCGTTGGTTGCGTCTTAAAATTTTGCAAAACAGTGATAGTGCCTATTTTGAAGAAGAATCAAAAATTACAAGCGTTTATGCTAATGATAGACGCAATTTGTTCTATTTTATTTTTCCAGAAACAAAATTATCCGAAGAAACAGAGTTTTTGCGTGATGAATCAAGTGGAAGTTATTTTGACATAATAGAGAGCACAGAAAAAAATGTAAATGTAGAAAATAAGAAAAGCAGCTTGAGCGAATTGGCCAAAAAGATGATGTCGGCACGTGATAGCATGCAGCAAGAATCAGATAAACAAAATCAAGCATCAGAAGATTCAGAAGCAAAACAGACTAAAAGCGAGCGCTTCATAGAAAAGGCAGATTGGGAAAGTATGGAAAGCTATTCTAAACAGCTGATTAAGGAGAAGAAATTCAAAGAGGCTCTTGCCATTTTAGAAGATTTAAATTTGAATAATCCAAAAAAAAGTGTTTACTTTGCAGACCAAATTCGGTTTTTGAAGAAAATTATTGAAAATTAAATATCAAACAGAACATAAAAATATGTACACAACATTAGTAATCTTAATTATTCTATCGGCTATTCTGTTGACACTCATTGTGTTAGTTCAGAATTCAAAAGGGGGCGGTTTAGCCGCAGGTTTTCAATCATCTAATCAAATTATGGGTGTTCGAAAAACAACTGATTTTTTGGAAAAAGCAACGTGGGGTCTTGCCGGTCTTATGATTGTTTTGTCTATTTTTGCTGTTGGGGTGAATAGTCGCAAAAGTGTGGTTTCTGGCTCAGATTCAGCAATTCAAGACCAAGCAAGTGAGATTCAACGCCAGATTCAGCAGGGAACAGCGGTACCAAGTTTTGGTGAAGTTCCTACTACCGATGATGCAGAAACTACATCTGATACTGAATAATTTATTCATCTTAGGGAAAAGAATACAAAACGTATCAAAATATTTTGATACGTTTTTTGTTTAAAAACTACATTTTGCTTGATAATGAACATTGCAATTGCATACATCGACATAATTGACTACCTGGGTACATTTGCTTTTGCTATTAGTGGTATCAGGCATGCTGCTTCCAAACGCTTCGATTGGTTTGGTGCTTATGTTGTTGGTTTGGTAACTGCCATTGGTGGCGGTACTACGCGTGATTTGTTTTTGGGGGTTACGCCGTTTTGGATGTTGCAGCCTTCCTATTTGGTTATTACTGGTATTGCCTTGTTGTTTGTAATTAGTTTTGGAAAATGGGTTGTACGCCTAAATTATACAATTTTCTTATTTGATGCGATTGGGCTTGGTTTATTTACTGTTGTGGGTGTAGAAAAAGCACTTACTATGGGTTTTGAACCTTGGATAGCTGTAATGATGGGTATGATTACAGGTTCTGTTGGAGGAGTTATCCGTGACATCTTGATAAATCAGGTGCCGCTTATTTTAAGGAAAGATATTTATGCAATGGCAGCTATTTTTGGGGGTATTATTTATTTGATTTTAGATAATTTTGATGTCCATCATGTAACAACGCAGACTGTAACTCTTGTTTCTGTTATTGTTATACGTGTTATAGCAGCACATTATCATGTTGGATTACCTACATTAAAAGAAGAATCTCAATAAATTTGAATTATGCAGCTTTTTTATACACCTAATATCGATTCAAAAGGAGTGCTTAATGAAGAAGAGAGTCGTCATGCAATTCGTGTATTGCGTTATCAATTAAACGACCGTATCGATTTACTTGATGGTGTAGGTAATTATTACAAAGCTATTATTTCAAATCCCAATCCTAAAAGATGTGAGTTTGAGGTAATTGAGAAGATTGAAAACTTCGAACCACTACCTTATAATCTTCATTTAGCCGTTGCGCCAACAAAAAATATTGATCGTTTTGAATGGTTCATTGAAAAGTCTACTGAAATTGGTATAAGTCAAATTACGCCCATTTTATCTCAGTTTTCTGAAAGGAAACAGATTAAAAAAGAACGAATAGAAAAAATTATAGTTTCTGCTGCAAAACAATCCGTTAAAGCTCATTTTCCTATACTCAATGAGATGATTCCCTTTGAGCAGTTTATAAATAATGCACATGCTTCTCAAAAATTTATAGCACATTGTTACGATATGCAAAAATCATCATTGTTTGAAGTCGTTCAATCTCAATCGGATTTGATTGTAATGATTGGTCCAGAGGGGGATTTTAGTAGTGCTGAAGTTGAACAAGCTTTATTGAATAACTATACAGCCGTAAGTTTAGGAAATGCGAGATTGCGTACTGAAACCGCTGGTGTAGTTGCTTGTCATACTGTGAACTTGAAAAACTCACTTTAGCAAAACTAAGTCTTAAATGACAATATTATATTTTATATTGTTTGTTTCATATATAAAACTCTTTTTTAACACTCTAAATCCTGATTTAATTCTTTAATCATTGATTACATTATCTAAAATCAGGTTAATTGTTATTAAAGCAGCTATTT
>CAYFTO010000060.1:2750-12149 GCA_964346125.1 uncultured Paludibacter sp. | reverse complement strand
AGAATCAATAAATCTATGTAATTTTGTATTTCGAAATCAAAAATAACAGTTTTGTTGAAAAAGATAATTGAAAATATAAGTAGCGAATTAAAAGAGCTTTATTCGGCGTCTGAAAGTGATACTATTGCATTAATACTGCTTGAAGAGATTAGTGGGTTGTCGAGAGTACAGTTGCTAACAAGGAAGGAAGTGAGTTTAAATGATTTACAAAAATTAAAACTGCAAGAGTATATTGAACGCTTAAAAAAGTATGAACCAATTCAATATGTTTTAGGTGAAACTGAGTTCTTTTCGTTAAGATTTAAGGTAAATAATTCAGTACTTATTCCACGTCCAGAAACGGAAGAATTAGTTGAATGGATTTTAGAAGATAGAGATAATCTGCAGGTATTCTCTTTGTTGGATATAGGCACAGGTAGCGGCTGCATTCCTATATCTATTAAATATAATAGGGGAAATGCTCAGGTTTACGCATTGGATTATTCCGTTGATGCTTTGAAAGTTGCCGAGCAAAATATGAACGAAAACCAAGTTGATATTCGTCTTATTCATGATGACATCTTAAATCCAGCTAAACAGTATTCCAAATTTGATGTAATAGTAAGTAATCCACCGTATATCCCTGTAAGTGAGGCTGCAATTATGGATAAGAATGTAATTGCTTATGAACCTAATTTAGCACTTTTTGTAGAGAATGATGACCCTTTGTTGTTTTATAAAAAGATTGCAGATTTTGCGATTTTGCAATTAAAAGAAAATGGAGTTCTTTATTTTGAAACTCACTTTTTGTATGCAAAAGAGGTGAAGACTATGTTGCTAAACAAAGGATTTAAAGAGGTGTGGCTTCGAAAAGATATATCGGGAAATGAAAGAATGATAAAAGCTCTTTTGTAATATTATTTTATTGATTATTAGTTGTTTGCGCGATCAGCCAATTAGCAATAATCTTCTACTAAATGATATTTTAATTGAATTTTACCTTTCTCACCATTGCTGAAAATAGTAAGAAGAAAAATTCCATCCCCAATAGGATTAATGGAAGTTTGCTTCTCAATAATTTTTCGAGATAGCTTATGTCTTTGTAAAAAATCTTTATCCTGTCCAATTAAATAGAGCAAACGCTTTCTCTCCTCTTTCTTCAAGTCCTCCATCCAATAAGCACTTGGTCTGATATTGAAATTATCATAATAATCATCGCGTAATTGTGAGGTAGCATCAATTTTATTTAGTTCTAAAAATTGGTGTAAATATCTAAATAAATCCTCCAAAGAATAAGCCATATGAGGCAGATTGTTTTCGTTATAAAAATGTGCTATTTCATCAAATAGTTGGAAATAGCGATTTTTGTAATGATCCTTAATTAATAAATCCATTGTTCGAACAAAACGACCACTATTCCAAAATTTTTCTAAGGCATCTTCAGCATCACGAATCCTATCCAACTCAGCTGCAGTGATTGAATCGTTATAAAATATCTCATATGGAGCTTTTTCATCGTATTTATAACCATATTTGTCTGCAAATCGACGTAGATTAGTGCCTCGTAGCATTTTCAAGAATCCCAATTGCACCTCTTTTGCACCAAGTTCAAAAACATCATTAAAAGATTTTACAAATCGCTCATAGGTTTCAAAGGGCAAACCGGCTATTAAATCAAGATGCAAATCGACCTTGTCGCCATCCATTATTTTTTTGATATTATTAGCTAAAAGTTCAAAGTTTTGAATTCGCTTTACCTCTATATTCGTTGGTTCGAATGTCGATTGTATTCCAATTTCGAAACGGAAAAAATCTTTTTTCAAGTTTTCATTGAGATAAGCAATGGTTTTGTCGTTTAATAAATCGGCATAAATTTCAAACTGACAGCTTAGGTTTGGTCGATAATTATCAAATAAGAAACCAAATACCATTTCAGTATGTTTCTTATTCAGATTAAAGGTGCGATCTAAAAACTTGATTTTTCTTGAATCATTTTCTATCAAATACTTCAAATTACTTAAAATATACTCTTCAGAAAAATAGCGAATCCCTTTTTCTAATGAAGACAAACAATATTGACATCGATAAGGACAACCGCGTGAAGTTTCAAAATATATAATTCGGTTTTTCATGCTGTCCCTATCTTCTGGAAGCTGATATGGAGAGTCACACTGCTCTAATTTAGCAATATCAGCTTGGGCGGTTATTCGACTGATCTGTGTTTTGGATGAAACGCTCCTGATGTTTTCATTTTCACCCAGTTCTAATTGAGTCAATAATTCGCCTAAGACAAATTCTCCTTCACCGCTTATTAAATAATCAATTTGCCAATTATCTATAAAGAATTTTGGCTCATAACTTACTTCTGGACCTCCAATTATAATGATTAAATCAGGTTTTTTAGTTTTTAACAGTTCTGCTAATTGTCTACACTCCTCTACATTCCAGATAGAGACACTGATACCTATTACATCACAATTTGTAGCTAACAACTCATCAACAACGCGTTCTACTTTCTCTTTTATAGTGTATTCGATATAACTTATATCAAAATTATCTTTGTTGGCAACATAGAGCCATCGCAAAGCCAATGAAGTGTGAATGTATTTTGAATTAAATGTAGTTAAAACTGTTTTTAATTTTCTGTTGAGCATATGATTTTTATTTGCTGACTTACATAAATTACTCAAAGATAAGTTTTATTGTTGAAAATTAAAAAATGTGTAAATCATTTTTAGTTCACTATTTATAAACTATTGTAATTGCTCTATCTATCTACAATTCTTTTTTTGAATTTTCCTTTTTAGGATTGACGAGCTGTAATTGAGAAATTGGGATAGTGGAACTTAACAGTTATCTAACTCTTTTCTAAAATCGATAAACATTTTCTATTTCAAAAGTGTTATAAAAGACAAAGCTTTTTATATATATATAACAAGATACAAATGAAACATTTACACAATATTTATAGTAGAGAAGATTTACTGAAAATGCGTGAGGCAGAAGATTTCTCACGTAAAACGGTCTCTTTTTATCGTTATGTAATTATTGAAGATCCTGTAGCGTTGCGAGATAAATTGTATAAAGATTGGTTTAACATGGGAGTCTTAGGTCGCGTTTATATTGCTAAAGAGGGTATAAATGCACAGATATCAGTTCCCGAACACAATATTGACGCATTTATTTCATATCTAAATGATACTGCATACTTCAAGGATATGCCAATGAAATGGGCTGTTGAAGATGATGATTTATCATTTTTAAAACTTAAATTTAAAGTAAGAAAGAAAATTGTAGCAGATGGCTTAGAGGATGGAACTTTTGATGTTACCAACGTAGGAAAGCATCTCACGGCTGATGAGTTTAATACGGCACTTCAAGAAGAGGGTACAATTGTGATTGATATGCGTAATCATTACGAAAGTGAAATAGGTCGTTTTGATAATGCAATTTGTCCTGATGTGGATACATTTCGTGAGGAAATTGAGTATGTAACTGATAAGTTAAAGGGCAAAGAAAACTCTAAAATATTATTGTATTGCACGGGAGGTGTGAGATGTGAGAAAGCAAGTGCTTACCTAAAGCATCAAGGTTTTGAAGATGTGAATCAACTTTACGGTGGTGTTATTGATTATGCTCGTCAAATTAAAGAGCTTAATATTGAGTCAAAATTCAAAGGTAAAAACTTTGTGTTTGATGAACGATTGGGTGAGCGTATTACGGATGATGTAATTTCTCATTGTCATCAATGTGGTGCAGCATGCGATACCCATACCAATTGTGCGAATGATGATTGTCATTTACTTTTTATACAATGTGAAGCATGTGCTGAAAAATATGAAGCTTGCTGTTCAAATGAATGCAAGGACATAATTCATATGTCTGAAGAAGAACGTATCTCAATTCGTGAAGAGATGAAAGAGAAATATGCAAATACTCAGATTTTCCGAAGTAGATTACGCCCAAAAAATAAACTGTCATTCATTTCTGAGTAATGAAATAAATTTAGAGACGTAGTTTTTTACGTCTCTTTTTTTGTCATTTTTCAATTTGTCTGAAAAAATCATTATATTTGATAGCTCTCTTTTCTTGAAAATTAAATATTCTACTTGACTATGAAATACGTAGTTAGAAATGCTTCGCCTAATGATTTGCAAAATATAATGAAAATTTATGCTTCAGCACGTCAATTGATGAAGAAAGCAGACAATCCAAATCAATGGGGAGATGATTATCCTCCTAATAACTTAATAGAGAATGATATTTCAAAAATGCATTTCTTTGTTTGTGAAAATAAGCAAGGGGATATATTAGGCGTATTTACCTATTTCTTTGGAGAAGAAGACCCTACATATATTCAAATCGATGCTGGAGAATGGCTAAATCATTCCCCTTATGGTGTTATTCATAGAATAGCATCGTCTGGAAAAGAGAAAGGTGTGGCGCAATTCTGTATCAACTGGTGTTATGAACAAAGTCAAAACCTTCGAATTGACACACATAGAGACAATAAAGCAATGCACTATATTTTGGAGAAATTAGAATTTACAAAATGCGGTATTATTTATATTGAAAATGGCGATGAAAGAATTGCATATCAAAAGAGTCGTATTTAAAATGGATTTTTCAGAAACCATTTTTAATTATTTTCTCTCTTTTCTTTAGGAATAAAATATAAACTTACTAAAATCAAGACAGTAACCAGAGCCATTCCCCAATAAATGTGGTGCATAGCATTACTAATAGCTTTTTGTAAAAACTGTTTTGTATCTATATCTATTAAAGATGATTTTAGTGCGCTAAGTACATCCATCGATTGGTCAGAAAACTTGTGTTGAATGGATTTTACCTGCCAAGTTAATGAATTGTTAAAAATAGCACCAACAACGGCTGCACCGATACTTTGCCCCAAATTTCGAGAGAAAATATTGGTGCTTGTAACAACACCGCGTCGCTCCCAAGAGACCAATGATTGTACTCCTACCAATGATGGTGTAGAAAGCAATCCAAATCCAGCACCTAATAAAACTTGATTCAAAATTAAATTATAAGTTGCTTGAGGGTAGGGGATAAGAAGGAACCAAATAATGGCAATTAGCAACATTACAGTGCCTATTATTGATGAATTTCGAAATCCAATACTCATGTATAGACGCCCGGAGTATGCAGAGGCTATAGGCCAACCAAAACTCATACTTGTAAGAATAAATCCAGAAAGAATGGTGCCAACCCCTAAAGATGTTTGTGCAAATGTAGGTAAATAGATATCGGGTCCCATCATTACAATTCCCATCCCTATCATTGCCAAGCTGTTAAATGCAATTGTACGGTTTTGCCAAACCCACAGCGGCATAATGGCGTGTTCTGTTCTTTTTGCAGAAGTATAAGTTAGATAAGCAAATACAATAACTCCAATTAGAATAGCAATACTTGTCGTTGAAGTCCATGCCCAACTTAATCCACCCTCGAGGATGAATAGGAAAAACAAGCTAAGAGTTATTAAAATAAGAATAGCACCTTTATAATCGATTTTTGTTTTATTGGAAACAATTTTTTCTTTGAAAAAATGAATGATTAAAAATAACGAAACAAATCCAATAGGAAGATTTATTAGAAATATCCATCTCCAATGAAAATAAACAGATAATGCTCCACCTAATGCAGGTCCTAAAATAGCACTGATTCCCCAAATACTTGAAAGATAACCTTGAATTCGAGCACGCTCCTTTACGGAATAAATATCACCAGCAATTGTGTTGACATTAGCCATAATAGATCCCGCACCAACTCCTTGGATCGCTCTAAATATAATTAAAGATTGCATATCCCAAGCAGTACCGCATGCCAATGAACCGATAAGAAATACGATTATCCCAAAAACTAAGATACTTTTTCGACCAAGTTGGTCAGCTAACTTGCCATACAGCGGAATGGTAACTGTTTGTGCTAATAAATAGATGGAAAATACCCATGAAAATTTTGAGAATCCACCTAAATCAGACACTATGTGTGGTACTGCTGTTGAAATAATGGTTGAATCCATCGCTGCAAGCATCATCGTCATCATCAATGCAGCTAAAATCCAACCTCTACCTTTGATAATTTTTTTTTCTTCTTCTTTAATCATTTCGCAAAAATACAACTATTGGATGAAACAGTCGAAATGGAAGTATTGTTTTTATTTATTTAAAAAAATATTTGAAAATAGAAAGCAAACTGTTAAGTACATATAAATCAGTAGCTGATATAAATTGAAATCTGTTTAAAAATAACTATAATATAAAAATCGCCGTTCAAACTTTAATTTTAAAGTAATTATTTCACAAAAAAGAATTATATTTGAACCTTAAAATTTAAAAATGAATTTCTTATGGATTTTTTCCAACAATTAATAGAAGGTTTTGAATTACCATTAGCTAATCCTGTATTGGTGTTCTCAGTAATGCTTTTCATAATCTTGCTATCTCCAATCTTATTAAAAAAGCTCAATATCCCCAGTATTATTGGTTTAATAATTTCAGGTATAATTATAGGTCCTTATGGATTTAATATCATTGAAAAAGAATCAATTGAGTTGTTTTCGACATTAGGTTTACTTTATATTATGTTTATTGCAGGGCTTGAACTCGATTTGAATGAGTTTAAAGTGAATCGAAATAAAAGTTTACTATTTGGGCTCTTCACATTTGCTATTCCTTTGGCAATTGGCTATCCAGTTATGCATTATATATTGGGATACCCGTTTAATACAAGTTTGCTCACTGCAAGCATGTTTGCCACGCATACACTTGTGGCTTATCCCATTGTAAGTAAAATGGGAGTTTCCAAAAATCAAGCTGTAGCTATTACAGTAGGTGGAACCATTCTGACTGATACTGCCGTGTTGATTATCTTGGCAGTAATTGTAGGTAGCAGCCAAGGAGGACTTAGTCAAGAGTTTTGGATTCGTCTTGGTATTTCATTAGCAATTTTTACTGCAATTATCTTTTTAATAATTCCGCGTGTTTCTAAGTGGTTTTTCCGAAAATTAGAAAGCGAGAAACATTCGCATTATATCTTTGTGCTTTCCGTCGTATTTTTCTCCGCTTTCTTGGCTGAAATAGCTGGCGTAGAGCCAATTATTGGTGCTTTCTTTGCTGGGTTAGCATTGAATAAATTGATACCACACACTTCTCCGTTGATGAATCGAATTGAATTTATTGGTAATGCGCTGTTCATACCTTTCTTCTTGATTAGTGTAGGTATGATTGTCAACATATCTGTAATTTTAAGCGGTCCCATGGCGATTATAATTGCATTGACGCTTTCTGTGGTTGCAGTCTTTGGAAAATGGGCTGCCGCTATTCTTACTCGATATGCATTTAAATACTCTCGAGCTCAGGGACAACTGATTTTTGGTTTGAGTGGTGCTCACGCTGCAGCCACTTTAGCTGTAATTTTGGTTGGATTTAATGCCGGAATTATTGATGAAAACATCCTCAACGGCACCGTTATCCTGATTCTTATTACCTGCGTGGTAGCTTCATTTGCTACTGAACGAGCAGCTAAAAAAATCATTCTTGAAACCGAAGATAAAGAAGAAAATATTGATACCTCCATTAGTAGTGAGCGCATATTACTGCCTATTGCCAATTTAAATAATATTGAAAAGATACTGCAATTTATTGTTTATATAAAGGATAAAAAATCAAAAAATCCAGTTTCTATTTTAACGGTAGTTTCTAATGATGAAGAGGCTGAAGCTAACATGCTTAAAATTAGAAGAAAATACGAAGAAATAGTTATGCAGGGCGCCGAAACGGAGACAAATGTTGAAATAATAACAACAATTGATCACAATGCCGCCAGTGGCATAAGCCGTATATCACGTGAAATAATGGCTGATTTGATTGTACTTGGATGGCCTGAAAAGCCTGGTATCATTGAGCGATTGGTAGGAGAGAAGGTTGACAATATTCTGAATAATACAGATAAAACCTTAGTTATCTCCCATATGTCACAGCCGCTTAATTTACATAAGCGCATTGTAATTATTGCACCACCTTTGGCTGAATATGAAAGCGGATTTCAGCAATGGGTGTTGAAAATGGCTCAATTATCAAGTGAACTGAGTGCTGCAATTCATCTTTACAGCAATAGTGCGACAAAAAATAGTATTGAAAAGAGTTTAGAGGCACTAAAAATTAAATCTACAATTAAGTTTAAGGAGTTTACAGACTGGGAAGAGTTTTTGATATTAGCCAGAGATATTGGAATTGATGATTTAATCGTGCTTGTTTCTGCTCGAAAAGGAGCTACTTCCCATATAAGTATGATGGAAAAAATTCCGGTAAAATTGGAAAGACATTTTGAAAAAAATAGCCGGATAATAATTTATCCACAACATGGAACTATTTCACATGGATATGAACAATATAGAGATTTTGCTGATGATCCATTAAGCAAAGGTCTTGAAGCTGCACAGAAAATTGGAAAAGGAATTGGAGCGATGTTTAAGAAGAACAAAGAATGAGAAAGTCTAAAGTTAACAGTTAAAAATTAGCAGCTAACAGCTAATCGATAACAGCTTAAAAAAGTGAAGAGAATATTATTCATAGTTTTGGGTTCGATTACATTCGGATTAGGTGTTGTAGGCGTTTTTTTACCGGTGCTTCCTACAACGCCTTTCCTTTTGCTTTCTGCCTATTTCTATGCAAAAAGCTCCAAAAAACTCTATTTTTGGTTGCTCAATCATCGCTATTTTGGAAGTTACATCAGAGCATTTCGTGAAGAAAAAGCAATTCCACTTCACGCCAAAGTTTTTGCTCTGTCGATGATGTGGTTAGTGATACTCTACACAAGCTTTAAGGTGCTTAGTAATAAATGGTATCTACAAGTTATGTTAATTGTAATCGCTTCTATAGTAACGGTTTATATCTTATCATTTAAAACAAAACCTTTGAATAAACAAAAGGAGGAATGAAAACCTTACGTCATTCCTCGTTTGTTTTTTTGCCTTGCAAAGCATTAATTGGTATTCCCAAAAATTCTATTTCTCCCTATTAAACAAGCACCATAAACGCCTGCTTTAGATTTTAATTTAGATAGAAGCAGTTTTGAGTCCTTATTTACTAAATTAAGAGAGTATTTACGGATTGCAGATTTGATAGGCATTAATAAAAAATCTCCAGTTTCAGCAACTTCGCCTCCAATAATTACCAGCTCTGGATTGAACAAATTGATTAAACCTGCTATATGCTTACCAAGATTAGCTCCAACTTCTTCTACTATCTCAATAGCAAGTGTGTCTTCTTCGTTAATTGCTTCGATTATATCTGCTAATCTAAGTTTATTTAAGTCCTTTACTTTATCTGTGATAATAGAAGTTTCACCATTTTTAATACGTTCAATTATATTTCGATAAATGGCAGAGCCAGATGC
>CAYFTO010000060.1:0-2650 GCA_964346125.1 uncultured Paludibacter sp. | reverse complement strand
TAAAACTGGAAATTTTAGTCGTTCGCTTAAAATTTCGCTCAAAGGTTCTTCACTAAAAAAGAAACTACTATAGCTATATCCAGATTCTGGATTCACTCGTCCGGATATATTAATGGTAATGTTGACAATATTTTCAGCAATATCTGATTTAATACTTGATAAGAATTTTTCAATTATTTGGCACAAAGTATCTAAAGCCTGCTTAGAGTTTTCATAATAGTAGGAAATGTTTTGTGTCAGTTGAATAATATCGCCGCTAAAGTCCATCAATGCTAGATTAACATGGTATTTGGACAAATCAACACCTAAAAAATAAGCAGATTCAGGGTTTAGTCCGTAAAAATTAGGATGTCTTCCTTCGGGTGTTTGCACTTTACCAAAATCAGAAACTAAACCGTCGTTTGTCAAGCTGTTTATTAATTTAGTAACAGTAGGAACACTTAATTCAAGCTCCTTAGAGAGTTCAGAAATTGAGTTTTTACCATTTGACAAAAAATAATTGATAATATTTTTTTTGATTTGATTTGTTTTTGTGTTCTTTTCTAGGTTGTTAAAAACTTTACTTGACATAATTATATAGTTTTTTTTTGACGTTTTTATTCTTTTATTTATGTATAAAGTAAAATGAATGTGTCTAAACTTGGACACAAAGCTAACTATAAACAAATTTAAGTAAGATTTCGAAAAAACAATATTTATTACTATTCAATCTAAATCTAATTTTTTACAAATATATCTTTTATTATTGATAAATCTAATAAATTCTTGATTTATTAATAAAATAATGGCTAGAATGAAAAAATAATTAGAATAAATTTCTAATTTAGCTTTGTCCAAAGCAAGGATTTATATTATAAAAAGTTTTTTATTCAAAAATAGCAGATAATCAACTTATCTGCTATTTTGTAGTATAGTATTTGAATGAAATTATAACAATGAGCTTGGATCTAATTGATCTTTCTCAATATCAAGGAAGTACTTATAAGTACCAACTTTTAATTCAGAGCAAGCATCATAATCACATACAATAATGCCTTTTGGATGTAATTGTAGCGCGCTGATTGTCCACATATGGTTAATTGGTTCTTCAACAACATGACGTAAAGCTCTTGCTTTTCCATGTCCATTTACAAGAATAAGCACTTCTTTTGCATCCATTACAGTGCCAACTCCTACAGTTATTGAAGTTTTTGGAACATTGTTTACATCATTATCAAAAAATCGTGAATTTGCAATTAAGGTCTCTGTAGTTAGAGTTTTTTCACGTGTGCGAGATGTAAGTGATGAAGCAGGCTCATTAAATGCAATGTGTCCATCGCTACCAATTCCACCTAAGAATAGGTCAACACCTCCTACAGCTTTCATTTTGGCTTCATAAGCTGCACATTCAGCTTCTAAATCTTCAGCCATCCCATTCAATAGGTTGGTGTTTTCAGGTTTAATGTCAATATGGTTAAAAAAATTAGTCCACATAAACGTGTAGTAGCTTTGTGGGTGCTCTTTTGGTAAACCAACATATTCATCCATGTTAAAAGTGACAACATTTTCAAATGAAACAACACCGTCTTTGTATAATTTAATCAAATGTTTGTATGTTCCAAGTGGTGAAGAACCAGTTGGTAATCCAAGAACAAAAGGTTTGTCTGCAGTTGGTTTTGCAGCAATAATTTTCGAGGCAACATAGTTTGCAGCCCACTCAGAAATGTTCTGATAATCAGGTTGAATAATTAATCTCATTTTTACTATATTTATTTGTGTATATTGTTTTATATGCAAAAATACGAAATTATTTATGATTGGCATAATAAGAGCATTTTAGATATAATATAATTATCATAATTGACTCTTTGGAACTGATAAAAGCTAAGAGTTTGCAAGATTTTACTTAGAAAACGGTTTTTATTTGAGTAAAAATTTGCTTTTTGGAATTAGAATGTATATATTTGTCGAACAATTGTTTTAGTATTATTCATTTAAATTTTAGTAATTATGTCAGTTAACAAAGCAATTTTAGTTGGAAACGTGGGTCGCGACCCTGAAGTACGTTATTTAGAAAAAGGTGTAGCAGTAGCAAATTTCTCATTAGCTACGACAGAACGTGGTTTTACCATGCAAAATGGAACAGAGGTTCCTGATCGCACCGAGTGGCATAACATTGTAGTATGGCGCGGTTTAGCAGAATTAGCTGAAAAGTACATACGCAAAGGTTCAAAGTTGTACATTGAAGGGAAACTTCAAACACGTAGTTGGGAAAAAGATGGTGTAAAACGTTATACTACAGAAATTGTAGCTGAGAATATACAATTTTTGGATAGTAGACGTTCTGATAACAAAGAAGGAGATATTGCTGGAGAAGATTCGTTTAAGCAAGAGTCACCTGGTTTTTCAGAAGCTCCATTATCAGCAACGGGCGAAGTGGATGATCTACCATTCTAACTACCTGATTTTTTTTACGAACACACAGATTAAATATTTAATCTGTGTGTTTTGCTTTTAAATAGGCCTAATCTGTAAGTTTTTTTGTAATTTTGAAAAATGTAATTTCAAAATAATAGGATTAATATGGCTTATATAAAATCGGTCAGAGGCTTCACTCCTCAAATGGGCAAAGATTGTTTCGTTGCGGATAATGCAACCATTGTGGGCGATG
>CAYFTO010000059.1:0-12375 GCA_964346125.1 uncultured Paludibacter sp. | reverse complement strand
AAAGATACGTTGTATTCTTGATTCAAAAAAATAAAGTTGAGGTTTTTAACGAAAAAAGAGTGTCCAATTACTGAACACTCTTTTTAATTATATTAATCTGTAAGTTCTATTTAATAGAATTTACAAGAAGAGCTTAATCTAATTTTTTATACTCTACAAATGCTTCAATAGCTTCGTAAGCTGCAAGACCTAAATCACTATACAGCTTAGCTGTAGCTTGATTACGGTCTTCAGCACGTTGCCAAAACAGACGCTCGTCATCACCTAAGAATGGAGCGCTCTCCATTTGTGATTGGTGTTTCAAAATAGAATTTCTCTTACGACGTAATTCTTCTGGACTAATTGGCACTGCCATTTCGATATAATCAATATCCCACTCAGCCCATGCACCGCGATACATCCAAATACGACAATCTTCCATCCAATCCTCATTTCGTAGTTCGTGAACTGCAGCCAAAGCAGCATTCAAGCACACCTTGTGAGTACCGTGTGGGTCAGACAAGTCACCTGCTACATAAATTTGGTGTGGCTTAATATCTTGAAGAAGTTCAATGATAATATCTACATCCTTTACAGATAAATCTCCCTTTTTAATCGCACCTGTTTCGTAAAATGGTAAATCTAAGAAGTGAACGCGATCCATTGGCACTGTGTTGTAGCGACAAGCTGTGCGAGCCTCTTCACGACGAATATTTCCTTTTAAATAAAGAATATCACGTGGATCAGACTGACCTGGCTGTTTCTCATTCAATAGGAAATTAAGCATCTCTTCATACTTCGCTTTAAGATTTTTGCTGCTTTCATCACCATAACGCTCCAATGTGTTAGACATTAATGATAGATAGCGGATAGCTTCTTCATCACCTACTGCGATATTTCCAGAAACTTGGTAAGCGATATGTACTTCGTGATTTTGCTCAACAAGACGTTGGAAAGTACCACCCATCGAAATCACATCATCATCAGGGTGAGGGCTGAAAATAATAACACGCTTTGGATAAGGTTTCGCACGCTCTGGTCTATGAGTATCATCAGCATTAGGTTTTCCACCTGGCCAACCAGTAATGGTGTGTTGCAATTCATTGAACACTTTAATATTCACATTATAGGCTGAACCATACAATGCCAAAAGCTCATTCAATCCAAATTGATTATAATCCTTATTAGTCAATTTCAGAATTGGTTTTTCTGTTTTTTTGCATAACCAAACGATAGCTCGACGAATTAATTTATCAGTCCAATCACATGGCCCTACCAACCAAGGGTAGCTCACGCGAGTTAAATTTTGCGCTGCATCGATATCCAATACAACATGTGCATTTTTATGCAATTGTAAATAAGATGCAGGTACTGTGTCAGTAACCTTCTTTTCTAAAATTTTCTTAATAACAGATGATTTTCCTTCTCCCCAAGCTACCATAACAACACGTTTTGCCGAAAGGATAGTAGAAACTCCCAATGTAATAGCACTTTCTGGGATATCATCAGCAGAGATAAAGAACTGCTTTAAGTCATTTCTCGATTGAGCATCTAATAACATTAAGCGTGTAGTGCTACTGGCATGTGAACCTGGTTCATTATAAGCTAAATTACCCAAAACACCAATAGTAGCAAGTACAAAATCTAAACCTCCAAGTTCCTCGATTTTTGCTTCATAACTGGCACTATATGCCAATACCTCTTCCTTGCTAACATGCTCTGGAGTTATGAAGTTTTCTGCAGGTAAATTTACTTGGTTTATTAAATATTCACGTAATAAATTAGCATTCGTATGTTTTGAATCATCAACAGGATAGAAGTCAAATACATTCACTACATATACATTTTCAAAAGACAATCCCTCTTCTTTATGCAGCTTAACTAATTGAGTGTAAACGCTTAAAGGAGATGACCCTCCTGGCAATGCCAATACACATTTTTTGCCTTCGCTTGCTCTTTTCTTTATCAAAGCAGCTATCTCTTTGGCTACTACTAACGAACCTTCTTCTTGATTTTCGAAAATTTCAGTCTGAAGTTTCTCATAACGCGATTGACGTACTTTATCAATTGCATCAACAGGACGATAATACCGTTCAGGTATTCGCTCCAACGTAATTCTTGAGCTTAAATCTAAAATCATTTTATTTGAATTTTTATATAATTATGTGTTTTTTTTCTGTTTTAATTCTACTTTTAATTTCCAAATTGCATTTGTTCGAATTCCAGGTTTTACTTCACCATTGATCAAGTAAAAGCCATTTTCGTCACTAACAAGTGTAGCGCCAGCCAAAGCGACTTGTGGAAATTTATCGCTTATCACCCATTGTTTCTCATGTAAATCATACAAGTAAAGTAAATCTGTAAATTTATACCATTCTATTGGATGATGCAAATATTCTGCCTGCTCTTTTTTCAATTTCAATATAGAGGGATTTTGTATTTCATCCTTCTCTTTTGAAAGAAAATCTATTCTATCCAATGCCGTTTCAAAACGCTCCTTATTAACACCACCCATCAAAACAGCGAATCTGCCATCCAACTGAGCACCTACTCCACCGCTTAATGACGCCCCATTTTCGTCAGAAGGAAAAGGATGCTCTGTTGCAATCCATTTATCCTTTTGGGGTTCATAACTCCACACTTGATGATGCACTATTGCCTGATTTTCAGCAAAAGGGGGTGTAAAACCTCCAAAAACAAATAACTCGTTATCTCCAGCTACAGCAATACTTTGCAACAAACCATTTTTAATTGGGATTGACTCCCTCTTCATCCAAGTAGATTCTTCATTTGCAAGGTCAAAACTCCATACATCTGAAGATGGTTTGCCGTTTTGATTTCCACCTATAATATAAATTGTACTACCCAATAAAACACCCGATCCGTTATCAAAGTTTACAGGAAGCGGAGTTAATCTATTAATTTCAAGGCCTTCATCTAAACTTAGTTGATAAAATGAAGAAACCGATTTACTGTTTTGTCCACCAATAAAGTAGAGCTTATCATTATACTTTACAGAAACACCATAAGCCAAAGCTTCAGGTAGTTCGCCTATGATTTTCCACTCTCCATCTTTTAGCAATAAAACATCTTTATAAAATACTTTTTCACCTCCCATTGCTGCAGGCACATCTGGAAAATTGCAACCTCCAGCTACAAGCAAACTACCGTCTAAAACACCTGCATAAGCTGCTGAAACTCCTTTTGACATATCACCTAATGATGAAGGAATCTCGGCTACCTCTTCCCAAGGCGTGATTAATAGATTACTATAATAACTTGTTTTCAATTCGCACGAAGTAAAAATGCTAATTAATGATAGTATTATTAAGGATGCTTTAAGCCTCATAGAACTCTTTAATTAGTTTAAGTCTTTGATAAAATCTTTAAGTTTAATCGCTTGAAAAGTCATATGAGCCAAGCTACTTTCATAAATGATTCCAACGGTTTCGCTATCAATCATTGTAAGACAAGTGTAACCCCAGCCGTAACCTTCATCAAGCATTATTTGGTTACTCTCCAACCAAGTTAATCCACCATCCAAACTTGCTTTGATGGTAATATCTTTTCGATGTTGTGTTGAATTAGGATTGGAGAAAAGCAAAATATCTTTGCCCAATACATTTTCTGAAGCTTTAGAAAGATGTAAACTAGCCATACAAACAGGCTCTTGCAAGGCGCTTCGATTAGAAGGGTGTTCTTCCCAAGTTTTACCAAAATCCGTAGTAGTACTTACCGCACGGCTTCCTCCTCGGTTATCACGCATGTTAAGCATTAATTTTCCAGGCTCTATTTCTACCACCTGTGCTTCGGTAGTATTGCTTCTTGCAGGCTCACTGATTTCCCAGTTTTTGCCATTATCTTTGCTATAAATCACTCCTGCATGCGGAATACCGTCGGGTGCTATGTATTGCGAAGCAAACACAAGAGTTCCATCACTCATCGTAATACCACGTCCGGGTCCTTGTAAAAGAAATCGCCAACTTGGATCTTTTACTTGATGGGTAATATTGATCGATTGCGACCAGGTCTTACCATCATCATCACTTTTTGCTAAAACCAATTGAGCTGTTTGATTCAACTCCATACCAGGAAGCGAGTTGAACCATGCACGATAATTACCCATACCGTGTGTCCAAGCTGCTATAACCCAAATCGTACCCGTAACTTCATCTACTAAAATAGCTGGATCGCCCACCCCATTTTGCGCTTTAGGCATTCCTCCATACTCACCAAATTGCATCGGAAGACGCATTTTCTCCCATGTTTTTCCGCCGTTGGTACTGCGACTTAAACCCACATCAATATACTCCTGTAAATCAACGCTTGAATTGTATCGAACATCATACACAGCCAAAAGTGTTCCTTTTTTGGAAGTAGCCAAACCTGGAATTCGATAAGCAGCAGCTCCATCATCACCACCATGGCGTACACCTATAGCCATTCGACGAGTAGGAGATTTAGAATTCATTTCAAAATCAGCAGGAGCATTATTTATTGTTAAAGATTTTACTGAGGTTTGAATCTTTGTAAAAAGAGATGCTTTGGGTCGCATTTGAATACTTACCCAAAAGTAATTGATACCAGGAAATAGATTTTGCTGAGTTTGTAAAGATACTGTATGCTTCGGATTTTTTTGTTCTGTTTTTAAAATTGAGTAGGATGGATTAGCAGCCAAACCTTTACCTGCACTTCCTGAAATATAATTGACTGGAAAAAAGTGAGTTCCCTCTTTTCGTTGATCAGCCTCGGTTCCGCTATAAAAAAGTTTAATTGATTTTATATCTTTTACATTTACAGCATTGTCAAAATCTAAATCCAAAGCGTTAAAAACACCTCCATCCGGAGCATTTACGCGTATGTATAAAAGTACATTATCTGTGCGTTCAATCAAAATTGGTATTTGTGGTTCATAAATTAAAGTAGTAGTCTTTTGTGATTTGGCAAACAAGACAGCCAACAACATAATTGTTGCAAGTAAATATCTCTTTGTCATATGCATAATGGTTTTAAAGAATTAAGGGCTCAAAGTTAATGATTTTTTTGAGTAAAAAGAAGCGGAGAAGATAATTTGAATAAAAAATTTAATTTTATATGCCGAATTCTTTAAAACTATTATAAACATTGCTTTAAAACAAAAAACTCTTCCCAAAATTTGGAAAGAGTTTTTTAGTGCGGCTGAAGGGACTCGAACCCCCACGGATCTCTCCACTAGATCCTAAGTCTAGCGCGGCTACCAATTACGCCACAGCCGCTTGCTGTGTTTTGCGAGTGCAAAGGTAAACATTTTTTTTTATCGAACAAGAGAAACTCAAAAAAAATACTCCTTTTTTCTTATATTTTTATCATTTGCCCGCAATTATACTATTTTTGATATGTCGTAAGGCGTTTCTTGATACACAAAATAGTTGAGCCAATTATTAAATAATAAGTTCGCATGAGCACGCCATCTAACAACTGGTGGATTTTCTGGATTATTACCTTCGTAGTAATTTTCAGGAGGTGCTGTATCCAAACCTTTATTCAAATCTCGTCTATATTCTGCGTCAAGCGTATAAGGCGAATACTCCGAATGGCCAGTGATATAAATCTCACGACCACCACGCCCCATAACCATATAGACACCAGCCTCATCTGACTTAGAGATAAGTGTTAATTCTTTATGATTTAGAATATCTTCTTCGCGAATTTCTGTATATCGGCTGTGAGGCACGTAAAACAGATCATCAAAACCTCTAAAAATCGGATTATTAGAGTCGGATAGACTATGTGGATAAACTCCAAACAATTTTTGGGGCAGTAGATACTTTTTAACATCATAGAAATGATACAAACCTGCTTGTGCCGCCCAACAAATATACAAACTTGAAGTTACGCTCTTTCGCGACCAATCAAAGATATCCGTTAACTCCTTCCAATAATCTACTTTTTCAAAGGGTAAATGCTCAACCGGTGCACCCGTAACAATCATCCCGTCATATTTCAAGTCTTTAATCTCATCAAAATAGCGATAAAACTGCATCATATGCTCCACCGGCGTATTTTTTGACTCATGAGAATGAAGTCCTAAAAAATCAACTTCAATCTGAAGTGGTGAGTTTGAAAGCAAGCGAATTAAATCAGTTTCTGTTGTTATCTTCAAAGGCATCAAATTGAGTACCAAAACTTTAAGAGCTCGAATATCTTGTGAATCGGCACGTGAAGAATCCATTACAAATATATTTTCTTCTTGAAGCTTATCAATAGCAGGTAAATTATTTGGGATTTTTAAAGGCATATTCTACTCTGTTTTTCAAAAATAATTAATTAAAAAAGTTCCACGATACACCCATCTTAAACATCGGTGGGTTGATTGGGTAATTAGGCATGCTAAGTCCCCAACCATCTATCATATAACGTCCTAAATTGGTATATTCAACAAAAATACGAGCTTGTTTTATATGAAAGTTACCGTAAACATTCAGCTCTGGGTAATTTCCAACCATCACATCTTTTTGATTATAAAATTGTCCAATAGCCGGCATATAAGAAGGAGCAAGATAATTTGTATGATAACGAACACTCGCACCTATTTGCAAATAAAAATCAACAAACCACTTATCAGCATAATAAAGATTATGAAACAAAGCCAAATCAGGCAATGGCAATACCTCCTTATTTGAACTGGCTTGATAGATTATATGATTCTCCAAAAACATACGTCCGAACTTAAAGTCTTGTTGCAAATCAGCGGCTAAAACTTGTACATTCCCTTTGTCTTGCACAGGTAGCGCATCCTCATCAAAATAGATGTAATCGGTTATGTTTTCAACATTGACTCGTAGCTTGGTTCGTCTCCTTGGTAACTTTAGCTCTCCACCCATATGCGTTTTATAGGTTTTACCAAAACTATTCTCCCACCTAAAATGCGACGAGTAATAATTTTGTAAATAAAACGAAGGCTCCTCATTTCTAACAAACGCATTGGCTCTTAGTTCAACAATTTCTTTCCTAAAGTTTAATTTGCCAAATAAATTAGCCTCCAAACGAAACTCACCCAACTTATAACCAGTTATATAAATATCTCCTAAAAAATTATATCTAAATCGCTCGCCTTGTGATTTTGACAAAATACCACCCACTCGAGTATTTGATTTCACCGCATGCAGAAGCAACGAATCAGGTCGATAGGTAAATTGTTGCACCTCATTTTCTACATAGCCTGTCAGACCAAACTTCAACCACTTATTAAATTCCTCTACAATATTAATAGAAACTAAATTTGTAATAGAACGAACAGCAGCCGTATCATTAGCCATTCTTATTGTATCTGGCAAAAAAGTATTAGCGTAAAAATCACGCTGAACGCTCGGTTCATAATAGCGTTTCTTCATCTCATTGAGCTTGAGTGTATGGGCAAAGCGAGTAACTGGAACAAACTCAAAACGTACAGAATCAGTTTCTAAACCAATCGAATCGTTTACTACATCAGAAATAGAATCTTTAAGCTCGCGATAAAAACCAATATTGTATCCATGATTAAAAAGGAAACCCGTTTTATGAAAAGCCGAATAAGCTCTTATAGCAGTGGGCATATCTCGCGTCAACACATCTACATCGGGATTATTGAGCAACGTCAAGTCAGTCAAACCTCCATTCTCATGATTATAATGATTGTTTGTGTACACCAGCGCATTCGCAGCATATCGTCTGCCTTCATACCGTCCATTTAGACTACCAGAAAAACGGCGAGTAGCTTGATTATTGAACATGCCAACTGAGTGAATATAATCTAAATTCAATGCTGAATTGATTCTTTTGGAAGGACCAGCTGAGAAATTAAATTTTACCTGTTCCTCTTTTTGACCAAAAGGCCCGCCAGTAAGATAAGTCAAATTGGTGAAAGGAAAATTTACATCGTAAAAAAGCGTTGATTCTATATCTGATAAGTAAGGTTTATAAGCACTCTCAAAGATAAAATCTGTTTTCTCAGGTCTATCGAAAAATATTTTTGTCTGAATTGGAGAACCGTAGTTGCCATTGTATAAATTAGCAATACTCAATTTCCGAATGACACTCTTTTCGTTATAGTTGATATAGGCAGTATCAAGCGAAACAGAGTCAGCTACACCCAGCTGTCCATCAAGAAGCCAAGTTTTCATAATCCGACTGGAACTATCCATCTTTGTTTTGTCTTCATCTTTATGTGCAAACAAACTCAAATGAACGAAGAGAAACAATATGACAAATTTTATAATTTTATTCATAAACAATAGCAAAACTACTTCATTACAATCTACAAAGATACAATAATTGCAATGAATTACTTGATTACATAGTTAAGAGTTTAATTTTTATTACGAAATAAAAAATTCTAAAAGAATAGAATTGTTGACTCACAAACAAAGTCAAAGACAATAAGATATAAGTTTATATAAAAAATGACGCCTTATCATTTAAGATGTTTTTGTGAATAAAATAATTTATGTATCTTTGCACCCTGAAAATAAATTTCAATTATTAATTACAAATTAAAACGTAGAAAACTTATGTTAAATCATTATGAAGCCGTTTTCATTTTAACTCCCGTTTTGTCTGAAGCTCAGATGAAGGAAGCGGTAGATAAGTTCAAAGCTATCATTACTGATAACGAAGGACTTATCACAAATGAAGAGAACTGGGGAATGCGTAAATTAGCTTACCCTATACAAAAGAAGTCGACAGGATTTTACTCCTTGTTGCAGTTTGATGCGAAACCATCAATAGTGGAAAATCTTGAAAAACAACTCCGCCGAGATGAACGCGTTATGAGATTCCTAACTTTCCGCTTAGATAAGTATGCATACGAATATGCAGAACGCAGAAAAAACAAAAAATCTCAAGAAGTAGCTCAAGCATCAAATGTAGAGAGCAAAGAAGAAGTAGTAACAGAAATAACAACTGAAAACGAGGAGGCTTAATTATGTCAAAAGGAGAAATTAGATATCTGACCCCACCAAAAGTGGATATTAAAAGAAAAAAATATTGTCGTTTCAAAAAAAGTGGCATTAAGTACATAGACTATAAAGACCCAGAGTTTTTGAAGAGATTTTTGAACGAACAAGGAAAAATTTTACCACGTCGTTTGACTGGAACATCATTGAAGTATCAACGAAAAGTTGCACAAGCGGTTAAAAGAGCACGCCACTTAGCATTACTTCCATATGTAACTGATATGTTGAAATAATAAAGGAGGAGAAAGAATTATGGAACTTATATTATTAGAAGATGTATTAAATTTGGGCTTCAAAAATGATGTTGTTGTTGTAAAAGAAGGATATGGCCGCAACTACTTAATACCTAACAAATTAGCAGTTATTGCTACGGAATCGGCAAAAAAAGTATTGGCTGAAAACCAAAGACAACAAGCTCACAAACTTGAGGTTATAAAAAACAATGCTTTAGAATTAGCTGAAAAAATTACCGAGGTAGGCGCACTTACTATTGGTGCCAAAACCAGCTCTACAGGTAAAATATTTGGAGCTGTTACAAGCATTCAAATTGCAAATGAACTTGAGAGCAAAGGGGTAGAAGTTGACCGTAAAGTAATTTCATTAAAAGGAAACTCTGTGAAAGAAGTGGGTAACTACGTAGCTATTGCTAAGCTTCATAAAGAAGTAAGTGTAGAAATTCCTTTTGAAGTAGTTTCTGAATAAAACTGAGTTTTATTTCAGTTCAAAATCAACAATAAAGCCAATTTGCAGGTAATCATGCAAATTGGCTTTATTAATATTAAAAATAAAAGAGTTATTCTCTTTTTATTTACAAAATAAAACTGTAACTTTGCACCCTAAATTATTGGAACGTGGAGTTTCGGCTCAGTTCTTAATGTAAAATCAATTAATATTTATACTGTTATGTATTTAACAACAGAAAAGAAGCAAGAAATTTTTGCAAAACATGGTATTGAGAAATCAGCTACAGACACTGGATCTCCTGAGTCTCAAATTGCATTATTCACTTACCGTATCAACCACCTTACAGAGCACTTGAAAGTTAACAAAAAAGACTTTTCAACTGAGCGCGCTTTGGTTATGTTAGTAGGAAAACGTCGTCGTCTTTTAGACTACTTAATCAAAAAAGATATTACACGTTATCGTGCTATTATTAAAGAATTAGGTATTAGAAGATAAGCTTCTTATTACAAAAAAATATCAAGGGCGTTTCAAAATACAGATTGAAATGCCTTTTTTTGAAAACAAAAGATTGTCAACAGCTACTGACTAACTATATATCAGCCCCTTATAAAAACAACATAGAATTATGAAACCATCCATTCCAAAAGGAACACGTGATTTTTCGCCTCAAGAAATGGCTAAGCGCAACTATATTTTTAACAATATTAGAGAGACTTTCAAACAATACGGCTACCAAGAGATTGAGACCCCAGCGATGGAAAACTTACAAACGCTTATGGGGAAATACGGGGATGAAGGCGATAAATTACTTTTTAAAATTTTGAACTCGGGTGATTATCTTTCAAAAATCGACGACAAGGAGCTTATAGAAAGAAACAGCACAAAGTTGATTAGTAAGATTTCGGATAAGGGCTTAAGATATGACTTAACGGTGCCATTTGCACGCTACGTCGTACAGCATCGCAATGAAATAACTTTCCCATTCAAGCGTTTTCAAATTCAACCGGTTTGGCGTGCAGATCGACCACAGCGAGGTCGATACCGCGAGTTTTTTCAGTGTGACGTAGATGTGGTGGGCAGCGATTCGCTAATGAATGAAATAGAATTGATTCAAATTGTAGATGAAGTATACCGAAAGTTAAACATTCGTGTTGTTATCAAGCTAAATAATCGTAAGATTTTATCGGGTATTGCGGAGGTTATTGGTGAAGCAGAACGAATTGTTGACATCACAGTTGCCATTGATAAGTTGGATAAAATCGGCTTAGAAAATGTAAATAAAGAGCTGACTGAGAAAGGAGTTTCTGCTGAAGCTATTGAAAAACTGCAACCGATTATTTTATTAAAAGGGAGCAATTTTGACAAAATTGATCAATTGAAAACCGTTTTGGCAAGTTCTGAAATTGGACTAAAAGGGATAGAAGAACTTGAAACTATTTTCAATATTTGTCAAACTTTAAGCATTAATACTGAAATAGAATTGGACTTAACCCTTGCACGTGGGCTAAACTACTACACAGGCGCCATATTTGAAGTAAAGGCATTGGATGTAGAGATAGGTAGCATTACAGGTGGAGGCCGCTATGATAATCTTACCGGTGTATTTGGTATGCCTGGAGTTTCGGGAGTTGGAATCTCTTTTGGTGCTGACCGTATCTATGATGTTTTGAATCAATTGGAGCTATATCCTGCACAGGCGATGGATCAAACTCAATTGCTTTTTGTATGTTTTGGCGAAAAGGAACTAATTTATGCCATGCAATCCGCTATTACTCTACGCAAAAAAGGCTTAAAAGTAGAGGTATATTCCGAAATTGCAAAGATGAAAAAGCAGATGACCTATGCCGATAATAAGAACATTCCTTACGTTGCGATTGTTGGAGAGAACGAATTAAATGCAAATAAAGTGATGCTCAAAAATATGAAAACAGGAGAGCAAAACTTAGTATCAATCGATGAAATTAAAATATAGCTAAGCCATGCTTATTTTTGAAAGTATAATTTTTTCTTCATTTATTCCACAGATATTAATGCTATTTGGGTTTGTATCGTGCGTTGCCGCACCTTATATTCCCGGAAAAAGCAATTTAAATAAAGAGAAAATAATTACTGTTTCAAACGAGCAGGAGATTGATTGTGAAATCATTGCCGAAGATTCGAATTACTTTTTTGATTTCAAATCTACTGATTATCAATCCCATTATCAAGCATTAATTAGCTATACAAAGCAAAAAAAAGAGGCGTTTTTAGCCAAGATTAATACAGTAAAAATACCCCTTGAGCTAACAAACAAAAGCCTTTCTATACTTTTAGACAGTTTTGCTTTACGCGCCCCACCCTTTTGATCATTGACAATTCTTCTTTATCTTTCAAAAGATAAAAGATTTCTCAGACTTAAAACATTAAAAAAACAAGGACGCATAAGTTCTTGTCAACAACATTTTTAAAAATTCATTTTGTCAATGAAAAAAATATTCAACCTATTGATAGCAATACTTACAACAAGTTTGCTATTTGCTAACGAACGTGATACAATTCAATCCATTTCGCTACATGAATTGAGCATAGTTAGCACCAAAGAAACAAATTTAGAAAATGCACCCGTTTCGTCAAGTTTAATCAAGAACGAAAAAATTGCTCAATCTCAAATATATTCAATAAAAGATATTAGTGCAAAAGTACCTAATTTCTTTATCCCTGATTATGGTTCCGCAATGTCAAGTTCACCTTATGTGCGTGG
>CAYFTO010000058.1:0-12383 GCA_964346125.1 uncultured Paludibacter sp. | reverse complement strand
TTATTCGATAGATATTCAGTAGTTATTCGATAGATATTCAGTAGTTATTCGATAGTTATTCGATAGTTATTCAGTAGTTATTCTATTGAAAATTTTGGAATCTTGAAACCTTGAAATTATGAAATCTTGGAATTACTTATTGCTTATTGCTTATCTTTTCCTCATATATCGTACCCACTTCGAGAAATAATAGGTTTGTGAATTTCATATAGCAAAATCATCTAATAGCAGCACATCAAAAGAAGCGACAAACTGGGAATAAGCTATTTAGGAGAGGTAGTAGCTACCACAATCTTCCAATTTATATACTACTATCTTCCAATTTTGAATTTTGGACATCATATAGGTTTTATAGCTCTATAATTTCTTGTATCTTGCTATAAATTTGTAAAAGCTTATAAAACTTATTATTAATTCTAATTATAAAAACAAATACTCTATGAAAACGACCTTACGATTTTTAAGTTTAGTTCTATTTTTTAGCTTCGGACAATTTATATTTGCCGAACTTCCAAGTCACATTAAAACAAGTGATGATGAAAATGAATATTGGTATTTTATCCAAAATGGTATTAATCATGCTGAGACAGGTACAGCCGCAGTCCGAAACGGTGTTTACCTTACTTCTTTTGGGGGTGATGCTGAATCATCTCAAGTGAGGGGTCACAACATGATCCTTTCAGGTAATAAAGATTACCAACTTTGGAAACTGATTGAGAGTTCTGACTCTATTGGTTGCTATTATTTGGTAAATAAAGCAACTGGCAATCCTATGTCGATAGGAACGGGTGAGAAACTAGAAGGAACAAATGGAGAAAATAAAACCTTGGGTCCAAACTTTGGTAACCGCTACTATACTGTTGCAAGCAATGCTACGCTATTTGACATTGATGTGTGTAGAACATCATTCCGTGGTCAGGCCGTAAGCGAACGATTTGTATCGATACGTCGAACGGTGCCGGGTGAATTCCAAAAAAACCTTCTCGGCATGTTCGGAAACAACTCTTTATTAGCCGCTTTTGATCATAACGCTACCTATTTTTCACCGCAAATGACTATGACTGAATCACTTCGTAGCCCACGTTCATGGGCATTTATTCCTGAAGAGGAAGGTATTGAGCGCTATCCATTACTTTCGAACGAAGAGGAAGAAAACTGGTATAACATTATGTCAGCATCAAGCAATACAAGCTATAAAGGTCAGATTATCACAGTAGTTGATGATTTTGTACCCACTGTATTGGAGCACAAAGACAATGATAACTTAGAAAACGAATTCCAAATGTGGAAATTTGAAAAAGTTGAGGGCAGTGAGTGGTGCGACAGTATTTACTTAATTTCACAAACTGGAGTATTTATGGAAGCTTCTGGTATGTCAGTTAGCACAGAACCATCACCATTTGTTTTACAGCATCTATTTGATGATGACAATCAATTCCGTATTCTACCCTACTCTGCTGGGACTTATGGAGAAGCCCAAAGTCAAGCTCTCTTTGTCAACTCTTCTTTTGAGATAGAGAGTGGAAATGCTAATAATTATGTGTTTAACAGTGTTGCAGCCTTCAAATTTGTGCCTATCGAAGAAGAGATAATAGAAGAGCCAGAAGTAGAAGTTAAGAGCGAACTTCCAGAACATATTAAGGTAAGTGATGATAGTAATGAATATTGGTATTACATTCAAAACGGAATAAATCATAAAGAGACAGGAACAGCTATTCACAGAAGTGGTACCTATATAACTTCATACGGTGGTGAATTTGATTCAGATCAAGTACGAGGTAGCCATCTTCTTATGTCAGGCAATAGAGAGTATCAGTTATGGAAATTAGTTGCAAGCCCTGATTCTGAAGGCAATTATCACTTAATTAACAAAGCTACAGGTAATGCTCTATCCATCGGTACTGGTGATGTTTTAGGCACAGGCGTGGGCGAAGACACTACATTGGGAGCTAATTTTGGCAATCGCTACTACACGGTGCCAGGAGCTGCGAGCAATTTTGATATTGACAAAGGCAGAGACAGTTATCACGGAGATATTGTAAGTCAAAAATACGTGAGTATTCGTCGCGTTAGCATGGATGGCGAAGACGAAAACGTGAAACTTTTAGCTACATTTGGACAAGCCTCAGCACTTTCAGTTTTTGACCACAACGATACTTATTTTGGTTTCAAAGGTTCATTTTTATCTTCGTTAGAAAGTCCACGTTCATGGGCATTTGTGCCTCAGGATGAGTGTGATGCACGCTACCCTACTCTTTCAACTGAAAATGATGAGAAATGGTATAACATTGTATCTGCATCAACAAATTCTGAATTTAACGGTAAATTATTAACTTCTCAGTTTGAATTTAATCCTGCATTTTTAGATGATGAAGTAGCTGGCGATGATGGTCAAATTTGGAAATTTGTAAAAGTGGATGGAACAGCCCATTCTGACAGTGTATATGTAGTTTCAAAATTGGGTTATTACTTGGCTGAGAATGGAGAAGCTGTAAGTTCCCCAAGTCCTATTGTATTACAACACTTCTTTGCGGATGATAATCAATTCCGATTCACACCTTACAATGCAGGTGCATTAGGTGAGTGGGATTCTCAAGCTGTGTTTATTAATGAGAATATGGAGTTAGAATTTGCTGAAAAAGCGAATAACTACGTATATGGCAGTGCAGCTGCATTCTACATCAAGGAAATAACAGCGACATCTGTAAAGGGAGTTAATGACAATGGATTCAACTACAAATTAAGCGTAATTAATGGCTACTTGACTGTTGAAAACTGCCTTGAGAAAGTTGAATTATACACTATTTCAGGCATGCAAGTAGATCCAACCAATCAATTAAAAACAGGTGTTTATTTGGTGAAAATTGGCGATAAAGCGCAAAAACTAATCGTACAATAAGTACATACATAATACAAGAAGTTATTTTCTGAAAATTAAAAATAAAAATAAATGAAACTATCAAAATTGAGTTTTTTATTACTAACACTCCTATTGCCAATGGGAGTGTTAGCTTCTATTCCTTATGCTATTACGCTTGAAAATAGCACATCATTAAATAGGACAAACGAAGCAGTATTTGTTGATATTCCGCAAGACGTGGCTCAACAAATCACAAATTTAAAATTAGTTGATGATACAGAGCAATCAGTGCCTTATCAGTATTTAGCCAATGAAAGTAAAATTGTATTTCAAGCTACAATTTCTTCAAATTCAAGCAAGACTTACACGCTAAAGGCGGGAACTCCAGCTACAGTTTCAGCTAAAACTTATGCTGCACAAAAAATGCCTACTACCCGCAATGACATTGCTTGGGAGAATGATTTGGCGGCCTACCGTATGTACAGTAAAGTTTTGCTCAAATCAGAACCTAACACAGCAAACGGTGTTGATTTGTGGGCAAAGAAAAAATCTGAACCCATTATCGACAAAATGTACACTTATAGCAACTACCACGCTGAACAAGTGGAAGGTGTTGATGCCTACTCTGTGAACGGTAAAACATTAGGAGCAGGCGGTGTTGCCATTTATTCTAAAAACAAAATATGGATGCACGACCCATACGATGAGTGCGAAATTATTCATAACGGACCTCTCTATTCAGAGTTCGTTTTGAAGTATCACAAAGTTTTGATTGACGGTGATTACTACGAAAAAACCTTACGAGTAAGCACAGTTGCCAATGGCACACTGAACAAAGCAGTAGTACGTTACGAAGGGCGAAACAAACCGATGAAGATTGCATCGGGTATTTTCTTACACACCAATATGGGCAACGTAACACCAGCAGGCGTGCAATACACTTCTGAAAACAACGTGATAGCTTATGCTGAAAATAAGAGCGAGGGCACAGTAACATCAGCCAACGCACGCTTTTACGAAGGCGTATATATGCCAGGAAAAACTACGACACAAACCGTGGAGCATCAACTACTTATAATGAGTGACTATGCTGTTGGTTCTGACTTCACTTTCTATTTTGGAGGTGGTTGGAATATCTTCCCTGAAGGACGTTATACAAAAGATCAAGATTGGTTCACCGCAGTAAAAAACTTCAAACTGTCAGTACAAAACCCTTTGTATCAAAACATTGAACAACTTCCAACAAAGGCAGAAGTTATAAACGATGCCATTCGTGTAAATAGTCATTGGCAATCTACAAGGGCAGCTACCGCTATGAGCAAAGAGTGGTTTAGCGGAGTCTATCAAACAGGAAACATGCTTTTCTATTCATTTTATCCTAAAAAGAATTTCCTTGACTACTCAAAACAATGGGCTACAGCCAATACATGGAGTATATTGACACATCCATCTGCCGACGCAGATAGCTATATTGCAGGTCAAACCTATATTGACCTTTACAACTTAGACGAAGTAAAAGACCCAAATAAAATTGCAGCCATAAAAGCCCGAGTTGATAGTAAACTTAAAGATACAAAATCAGACGAGTGGTGGTGGATAGATGCCATGTATATGGCTATGCCTGTATATGCTCGAATTGGAGCAATGACTGGCGACAATCGTTATTATGAAAAAATGTACAGTTTATTCAAAAACTGTCGTGACATACTTTTGGTTTCACCAAGCACAGGACTATGGACTAACTCCTTACGTAATCAATACGGAACAGGCCCTATAATTACAGGTTTTGAAGATGCTCCACATGGTCTTTACAATAAAGAAGATGGACTGTGGTATCGCGACTGGGGCTTCCAACCTGGTGTACCTGATAAATGGGATCCTAACAATGGGAACAATACAGACAACGACCCCAATAGTGATTACTGCCCAAAACAAACACCCAATGGAAAGCAGATATATTGGGGGCGAGGCAACGGTTGGGTAATTGGTGCAATGGCTCACACATTAACCCATCTACCAGAAGATGCACCCCATCGACAAGAATATATCGATATATTACAATCGATGGCAAATGCATTAAAAGATAGACAACGCAGTGATGGATTTTGGAACATGAGCTTGGATGATGATCAACACATGCCTGGAGGCGAAACAAGCGGCACTGCTTTAATTACTTATGCTTTAGCTTGGGGCATCAATAATGATTTGCTTGATTATGAAACTTACTATCCTATTGTAGCTAAAGGATGGCATGCTCTATCTAAAATAGCAGTAGAGACCAATGGTGTGCTGGGTTATATACAAGGAATAGGTGAAGCTCCAATCAACCCAAAATACTTATCAACGACAGGTGGAACTGATATCAGATCTGGATTCGGAGTTGGTGCTTATATGTGTGCCGCTACCGAAGTTGCTCGTTTGGCTCCAGGTGATATGCCTGAGATACCTGTTACACCTCTTGGCATTGATGAAGTAAAATTGATAAACTCAACAACATTGCAAGTGAGCTTTAGCGAAGATTTAGACTTAAGTTCAGCATTAGATATTGAAAACTACCAAATAGCCAATGCGCCTGCAATTACAAAAATTGAGTCAGTAAACCAAAAGTCCATAAACTTGACATTTGCAAACGAAATAGACTATGGTGTTTATAGTATTAAAATTGTAAACGTAAAAGCCGAAGAAGGTGCTATAATTGATACAGACAACACACGCAAATTTGTAAGAACTGTTCCTCTTACACCTGTTAATTACGATGTAGAAGTAACGGCCATTGGTAATCAAGCTGGAAATCCTCCTGCTCACGTTATAGATAATAACTTAGACACACGCTGGGCACAAGCTGGTATTAATCAATGGATTCTATTTGACTTTGGAGAAGAGCGAGATGTGGAAGCTATAGATATTTCCTATTACCTTGGAAATACTCGTACGAACAAATTCAATGTTCAATTCAGTTATAATGGTACTACTTTTCGAAATGTCTTATCCAACAAAGAATCGAGTGGATTAACCGATGAGTTGGAACGCTATTATTTTCCAAAAACAGTAACAGCTCGATATTTTCGGATTATGTGTAATGGAAACTCAACAGGCGGAGAAAATTGGAATAGTTTAACCGAAGTTCGCTTCAAATTCAGCATTCCTTCTAATGTTGACCATCTTATAGAATCGAATGACAAACTAAGTATTTTCCCCAACCCCTACAAAAATGGAGAATTGACAATTATTGGACAAAACAACACTTCAAAAGTGTGGTTAACAGTAAACGACCTAACAGGTAAACAGCTTATAAACAGTCAAATTGAATTGCAGAATGGTAAAGCAAATTTAGATTTGGAACATTTGATAGCTGGAAATTATTTTATCGCAATAAGAGATGAGTTTGACAACATACAAAGTCAAATTTTAATCAAAAAATAATATCAATAAAAACATCACAAATCATGAATCTAAAAAAGATAACAATTCCATTTTTGATTATGCTTTTTATTGGGATTTCAATTTATGCTACAAGTTCTTTCTCAAAAGAGTTCTTTCAGTTAAAAGAGAGTGCAGACATTGAGATGCCAGTAGTTGCAAGTGAACGGGATTTTAGTAATGAAGTGAATTTAATCAATCAGCAATTAAGAAGAACGAATAATGCTCTTAATAATACCATTCCATTAACTCCCATAAGCTACAATGTTATTGTAGATGCCAGCGGCAATCAAGCAGGCAATCCCCCAACACACGTTCTTGATAATAATTTAGATACTCGTTGGGCACATAAAGGAGTTGGTCAGTGGTTATTATTTGATTTGATAGAAGAACGAGAAGTTGAAGCGATTGATATTGCTTATTATTTAGGTAATACTCGAACTAATTATTTTGAAGTGCAATATAGCAACGACGGCGAAAACTTTGAAACCATCCTTTCCAATCAAGAATCAAGCGGATTGACAAATGAATTGGAAAGATACTACTTTCCAGAGCTTGTAACAGCACGTTATATTCGATTAATGTGTAATGGTAACTCAGGCGGTGGTGAGAACTGGAATAGTGTAACTGAAGTAAGACTAATATTCGAGCACGACCCAAATGAAATAGATGAATTGGATATTTTTGGCACCATTATGGAACGCGTTCAAGCAATGGAATGGGATAATGCGCCCAGTATTTCATCATTGAATAATACAGTTAGCAATTTAATTAACTCAATCGAATCAAATGGTTCGTGGAGTGATATTCCATACGGCAGCACCGCTCAAACGGCATGGGAACCCATAGAACACTTGAATCGTTTGAAATCAATGGTTTTAGCCTACACAATAGAAGGTACATCCTTTTATGGCGATGAAACACTTTATAATCACATTGTAAATGCACTACAATATTGGCAAGATAGTGATCCACGAAGCACCAATTGGTTTAACCAACAAATTGGTAGTCCACAGCGTGTTGGTGTTTTATTAATATTAATGCGAGCTGGAGAAAACAAAGTACCAGCAACACTCGAAAACAGTATGTTAGCACGTATGCAATCCATCGGCGGACGTCCCGACCAATCGGGCTCACAAGGTACTGGTGCCAACAAAGTAGATATTGCTACCCATTGGGTGTATAGAGCTTGTTTGCAAGAAAATATGTCAGACTTAGCTTTTGGAGTGAGACAAGTTTATTACCCTCTATTTATGACAACAGATGAAGGATTGCAACACGATTACTCTTACTTCCAGCACGGACAACAATTCTTTACAGGAGGATACGGTGTTTCATTTATCAGTGGGATATCACGTGTAGCCAACTTTACAAAAGGCACTATTTTACAATTGAATGAAGTAAAGCAGGAGTTAATCACCGAGTTTACTCGTGATAATTACTTACGCTTGATGCGTGGTAAGTATTTCCTTTACAATACAATAGGGCGTGGTCTTAGTCGCCAAGGTGCACTAAACGCATCTGGTTCAATAGCATTGAGCAATTATGTAAAGAACTTAGATGATGATAAAAAAGAAGAATATGAAGCAGCAATAAAGCGACTTGGTGGAAATGAAGATGCCTCATACGGAGTTACAACAAAACACCTCCACTATTGGCGTGCCGATTATACACTATACAATTCTCCTGCCTATCACTTCGATGTACGCATGGCTTCAACACGCACTTTACGCAGTGAAAATGGCAATGGTGAAAGCTTGAAAGGCTATTTCTTAACCGAAGGAGCACACACTATCGCAGTAGATGGAGATGAGTATTTCAATATATTCCCTGTTTGGAATTGGACACAAATACCGGGCATTACGGCACCTCAAAAAAGCTCTATACCGCAACCAGCACAATGGGGAACTCCAGGTAATTCAACTTTTGCGGGTGGTGTATCCAATGGAGAGCATGGTGTAACTACCTACTTTATGAACAACAACGATTACAGCATAAACACACGAGCTAAAAAAGCGTGGTTTATGTTTGGCGATGAGATAGTAAGCATTGGCTCAGACATTACATCTACCGCTACTGAATCTATCTTCACAACAATCAATCAAACATCACTAAAAGGAGATGTCGTAATTTCTGAGAATGGTAGCGAATCAACATTAAGCACAAAGGGCGATCATAACAAAACAGCTGATTGGGTTTATCACAATAAGGTTGGCTATATTTTCCCTCATGCAAAACCTTTAAATATTAGCAATAAAAACCAAACAGGAACATGGTATTCGATTAACACCTCGGAAGCAAGTGGCACTGTCAATAAAGATGTATTTACCATGTACTTTGACCATGGTGCAAAACCAAGCTCAGCAGATTACGCCTACATTATTGTACCTGGTAAAAGTCTTGAAGAAATTAGAAACTACGATGCTTCCAATATAGAAATTCTAATAAACAGTGACACGCTACAAGTCGTGCGTCATGTAGAGAAAGACCTATGGGGCTTTGTGTTTTACGATGCTGCAAGTTTTGACAATGGAGATTTCAAACTAAGAGTGAATGGTTCAGCGGCCTTGATGCTTCAAAATCCAAATGCAGGCGAAGTGAAAGCGTGGATTTCTGACCCATCACAAATAAAGAGCAATCTGAAAGTCCAACTAAAGAATAACTCCTTAGCTAATGAAAAAGAAGTAAATGTTGAGTTACCAGACACACCCTACAAAGGTTCAACAGTAGATTTCACAATTGATGAAGAGAGCGATGATTATATACATGTAGAAACGGAAATAATTAAAATACCTGTTTTAGAAGATGCCTATATTGTCAATGGCGGATCAGCTGCTTCTAATTTTGGTTTACATAACTATATTCTATTAAAAAAAGATAATGCGGGTTATAATCGCGAAGGTCTTGTAAAATTTGATTTCACAGCATTGGCTGGCATCGACCCAGACTCTATCGAGAGAATACAAATGGTCTTTTATGTAAAACGTGCAAACTCAAGTATCGGAGCAACCAATTGGGAATTGCTAACTGCCGCTGATAATGATTGGAGCGAATCAACAGTAACTTGGAATAATAGCCCAGCTTATGGAACTCAAGTAGGACTGTTTCCAGGAAGTGTAGCAGGAACAAAAGTAGTGTATGATATTAAAGATTTATTATTAGATGAAATATTAAAAAGCAATTTTGTTTTGAGTTTCTACATTCGATCTACCGATCGAGGCGGTGATGCTAAAACTGATGCTGAGTTTTATTCGAAAGAGTATAGTGATGAATCCTTAAGACCTATTCTTGAAATAGAGAAAATATTGCCAGGCGAAGGCAGTGGAGTTGAGAAGCTGGAAAACACTCAACAGTATCATTTACATCCAGTTAAATATGGAGAAGCACTTAATGTGTCGTTTGATAGCAATATGAATTCAAGTATTTCTATCCAGATTAGTGATTTGTCAGGAAGAGTACATTCAGAAACATCTTACATGGGCTTGAATGGAAATAATACGATAAACTTACAAACTTCACATTTGTCTAAAGGCATTTATATTATCCGTATCGATAATGAAAACAGTACTTCTCCTTATGTGAGTAAGTTTATAATCAACTAAAGAATTGAAATAAAATATGAAACTAAATAAGTTATATTTATTAATCGTAGCTTTATTTGTCTCCTTTTCGATTAGTAGCTTAGCAAGTAATCCAAGACAAGTAATTGACTTTGGGGCTGATTGGAAGTTTATGAAAACTACCTCCAGTGCTCCACAATCGCCTACAGTTGATGATTCAAAATGGCCATCAGTTAATATTCCGCACACGTGGAATGCTACTGATGCACAAGACGGAGGTAATAACTATTCTCGCACAGTGGGATGGTATCGTAAACATCTTCAGTGGGATAGTTCATTTGAAGGGAAACGAGTATATTTAGAAGTTTTGGCTGCAAGTTTATTGTCAGACACCTATGTGGATGGTAATTTAGTAGGGAATCATCGAGGCGGGTACAATGCTTTCAGATACGATATTACCGATTATTTGAAAAAAGATGAACCCACCTTGATTGCTATAAAAGTGGACAACCGCCATACTGACGATATCGCTCCTCTTTCGGGTGATTTCTCGTTTATCGGTGGGATTTATCGAGAAATATTCTTGGTAGTGGCTGATGAGGTACACGTTGACTTAGAAGACGATGCTACCAACGGACTTTATTTGACTACCACAGAAGTTTCAAAGTCTTCAGCTAAATTAGAAATTCGTGCAAAGGTAGTAAACAAATCATCGATAAGTAAAACACTTGATTTAACAGCTGTACTTAAAAACCCGGATAGTTTTGAAGGAATTGCCGAAGTGCCCAACCCTCTATTTAATCCTGCTGATATGGCACCTGGCGGAACAGTTGAAACAATTGAAGAAAAGAATGTTAGCATTGCTGCAGGTGAAAGCTATGAGTTTAAGAGAACCATAAGCGTAGCCAATCCACATTTATGGGACGGACTGGAAGATCCGTATCGCTATCAAGTAGATTTTACTGTGAAAGAAGGCGGACAAACCATTGATGAGGTGAGTGATTATGTAGGATTTCGTTTTTTCCATGCTGACAATACTGGGTTCTATCTAAATGGCCGACTTTATCCACTTCGTGGAGTAAATCGTCACCAAGATTGGGAAGATATGGGATACGCCATTAGCAAAAACGAACACAACATCGACTTTGGTATGATTTACGAAATAGGTGCAAACACCGTTCGTTTAGCTCACTATCCACAAGACCCGTATTTTCACGAACTATTTGATAAATATGGTATCGTTATTTGGGTTGAAATTCCTTTTGTAGATAAATTTGGAAACAACTTGACCAAGTTTATGGAAACAACACGTTTGCAATTACGTGAAATGATTAAACAACGATACAACCGCCCTTCTATATTGATGTGGGGATTGCAAAACGAAGTTAGTACCGGCAACTACGATGCCCAAATGTCAAGCATTATGCCCGAATTACATAACTACACAAAAGAGCTTGATCCAACTGGACGGCTAACTGTACAAGCACAAGCAGGAGCAGATCGCTCTAATTGGACAACCGATTTATTCGCAAAAAATCAATACCCAGGCTGGTACCAAAGCGGAACATTTGGAAGTTATATGGATGGTTACAAAAACAAGCATTATGTAAATGGCAAATATCATCCCGTAGGCATGTCTGAATACGGTGGAGGTGGAAATCCTCATCAACATGAAATCATAACTTTAAGTGGCACCACACCTCCTGGAAGCCCCTATGGACATCAACAACCTTGGCATCCAGAAGAGTATCAAAGTTTAATACATGAGCTTGCCATCAAAGATATAAATGCTCGTCCTTGGATTTGGGGTACTTATGTTTGGAATATGTTTGACTTTGCCTCTGATAGTAGAAATGAAGGTGGAACGCCGGGTATTAATGACAAAGGAATTGTAACACATGACAGACAGATAAAAAAAGATGCCTTTTATGTGTATAAAGTAAACTGGAGTAAGGAACCAACCGTTCATATTGCGAGCCGACGATTTGCAGAGCGAGAACACTCTTTCACACCGGTAAAGGTATATACTAATCAGGCTTCAGTTGAATTGTTTGTCAACGGTGTTTCTAAAGGCGTAAAACAACGAACAACAGCCAACGCAGGTATCTTGGAGTGGAAAGATGTAGAATTGGATGCAACAGGCATCAACGTAGTTGAAGCAAAAGCAGCCAACGGAGTAGAAGATCGTGTGGAGTGGTTACGTAAATTATCTTCATCAACTGATATTAGTTCGTCTCAACTTTTAATTGATAATAATCAAAAAGTGATCAGTTTAACTGTAAATATTACAGCTGAACAGATTAACGCTGTTATAAAATCAGCTAACAATGCCACATTTAAATTGGTAGAAAATGACGGCACAACGCCTGTTACTACTGGGAATGTACAAGCAGGCATGAAATTGATTGTTACCGCTGAAGATGGTGAAACAGTTGCAGAGTATGAATTTATCGTGCAACATATTGCCTACAAAAAGGCAGTATCAGCCAGTGCTGTTGAGAATCAGACAAACACAGCTAATAAAGCAGTAGATGGAGATTTAG
>CAYFTO010000057.1:0-12386 GCA_964346125.1 uncultured Paludibacter sp. | reverse complement strand
TTTTGCCTTGCCACTCTCGATAGATTCTTTAGATATTGCAACGCACTCTTCAATTGTTTTATTTGCTTCTAAAGTTTGTATAGCCAATGCGGCATTGATCAATACTACATTGGTTTGAGCATCTGTAGCCTGATTGTCCAAAATATCCGTAAAAATCTCAGCCGCATCAGCTACTGTTTCGCCACCTGAAAGTTCCTCTATTTCGAGTTTTCTAAAATTTAAATCACTTGGTTCATACACATATTCGCCTCTGTTGTTTGTGATTTTACTTCTTCCTGTTAAGGAAATCTCATCAAACCCATCCAATGCGTGCACGATGGTGAAGGCTGC
Source organism: uncultured Paludibacter sp. (assembly GCA_964346125.1). Taxonomy (GTDB): domain Bacteria; phylum Bacteroidota; class Bacteroidia; order Bacteroidales; family Paludibacteraceae; genus UPXZ01. The sequence continues at coordinate 12,056 of CAYFTO010000057.1, read as the reverse complement.
ATCTAAATTTTGATAGATATAGCTATATAGTCGCATCATTCTCAAATCGTATGTACCTAATAAATTAAATTTGGGTTGTGCTGGGTTGATGATAGGTCCTAAGACATTGAAAAATGTGCGAAATCCCAAGTTTTTTCGAATACCAACCACATTTTTCATAGCAGGATTAAATAGCGGTGCGTGTAGAAAAGCAAATCCGCTATCGTCTAATGATTTCTGAATAATATCTGCATCGTTTGTAAATTTAGCACCCAAATGTTCTAAAACATTTGACGCACCGCTAATAGAAGTAGCACCATAATTACCGTGTTTTGCCACTTTATATCCAGCGCCTGCTACCACAAATCCAGAAAGCGTAGAGATGTTAAATGTGTTCTTTCCATCACCACCTGTGCCGACAATATCAATAGGATTGAATTGGCTCAAATCAATTAGCAAAGCTGTATTTAACAGTGCCTCACGAAAACCAATCAGTTCATCTAATTCAATGCTACGCATCATAAACACGGAGATAAATGCTGAAATTTGCTCATTATTATAAGCTCCTTGTGCTATTTTACTCATCACATCTGCGGCTTCTGCTTTGCTCAATGCTTGATGTGCAAAAAGTTTGTTAAGTATTTGTTTCATATTTATTTTCTCTAAAATTCCTTTTTCATCTATTCTATATGGAAAGGAATTGTATAAGATATTAATTAAAAAAATAATCAGTTTGGTAAGTTCTAAAATAATGTAACCCAAATCCTTAGTTAAATTAGCTTCAACAACTCCCCCTTCAGGGGGGCTGGACTTTTCTTTTACTTACTTGCTGTATCAATCGCCTTATTCAATGCTGCTAATTTATTATTAACCTCTTGCAACTCATTCTCTTCATTCGAAAGAGAAACGATTCCTGCACCTGCTTGATAATAAAGACTGTTTTCTTGACTAATAAATGAACGAATAGTGATAGCTTGATTGAAACTTCCATCAAAACCTATATAACCAATACAACCACCGTATGGGCCTCTATCGTGCGGCTCCAATTGGTCAATTGTCAGCATAGCCTCTTTATGAGGTGCACCTGTCAAAGTTCCTGCTGGATAAGTATGTGCAAACAAGTTCATTATTTTTGTACCTGGATTTATTTTTCCACTAACCGTAGATACCAAATGAATAACGTGCGAATAGTACTGAACTTCACTCAGCACTTCTACCTTCACATCACTACAATTAAGAGCTAATTCATCCATTGCCAAATTTACTAACATCTGATGCTCAGTATTTTCTTTCTTATCTATTTTTAGTTTTTCAGCCAATTCTAAATCTCTTTCATCATCGCCAGTACGTCTAAATGTTCCAGCAATCGGCTTGATATAAGCACGTTGAATTTTTGGATTAACTACCAAGTGAGCCTCAGGTGAAGAACCAAAAATACGAAAATCTCCGAAGTTGAAGTAGAAAAGATAGGGTGATGGATTAATAGAACGTAAATGACGATATAAAGTAAAATCATCTCCTTTGAACTTTTGAGAGAATCGACGAGAAAGTACTATTTGAGATAATTTTCCATCCGTACACGCTTTTTTTCCCTCCTTAATCATCTGCATAAATTGCTCATCATTAATGTCGCAATGCTGTTCCCCAACTTTACTGAAAGGGTATATAGCAATATTATTGCTTAATAATATCTTCTCAACCTCATCAATTGAGCTTGTTTCACCTTCCACCAAATTTTCAATAATAGTCAACTCATTATTAAAATGATTGATTGCAATAATATGCTTGAATAGTACATAATGAAGTCCAGGCATACTACCGGGTGTAGTTTGGCGTGCATTCAATTTTATATCTCGAAAATATTGCACTGCCTCATACGAAGTGTAGCCAAGTAAACCATTGATGATTGCATCTTCATTGGATGAAATCTCAAATGATTTTAAATATTTATCAAAGTGGAAAGCTACACTGTCTTTGTCCTCTACATCGATATTAATCACTGAACCGTCGGGATATTTTTCAGTAATCTTAAAATTATTGACAGAGATACCTCCAATCGGCGTAAAACCAATAAACGAATAGCTATTCTCATTTCCTCTATAATCCGAACTCTCCAATAAAACCGAATTGGTATAAAGATCCCGTATTTTCAAATAAATCCCAACTGCTGTCTGTAAATCAGCAAGCATCTTCTTTGTTTTAACTTGTAGTTTTATCATAATTTTTATTCTTTCTAACTTTTAACTTTTATCTCTTCTGCTTACGCCCTTTCAGGGCTTTGTTCTTGTTTGTATTATCACCGTAGGGCGTTGCCCCACGCTAATGCTTTTAGCCCCTTGGGCTAACTTGCTATCATCATAAACCAGCTCACTTTTGAACTTTATCAACTTTCTAACTCTACACACAACTCCCCCTTTAGGGGGCTGGGGGGCTCTCACTATACGTAAGCATGTCCTTATCACCACGTCCTGACAAGGTAATCACCACTATCTCCTCTTTTTTGAAACTCTCTTTCTCCTTTTCCAAGATAGCCAATGCATGAGCACTTTCAATAGCAGGAATTATACCCTCTAAACGAGTTAATTCAAAAGCAGCTTTCATAGCCTCATCATCATTTACTGCCAATACTTTAACTCGCTTGTTACTTGCAAAATGTGCTATAGCAGGCCCTACGCCGGGGTAGTCCAGACCAGCAGAAATTGAGTATGGCTCAACAATTTGTCCATCTTCAGTTTGCATCAATAAAGTTTTGCTACCGTGAATAATACCCGTTGTGCCTAAATGGATGGTTGCAGCTGATTGACCTGTGTATATACCCATACCCCCAGCTTCTGCTGCAATAATTTCTACATTTTCATTCTCTAAATAGTGATAAAAAGTACCCATTGCATTACTTCCACCACCTACACAAGCTATCAAGCGATCGGGGTAATCTCTGCCTATTTGCTCTTGAAGTTGAGCTTTTATCTCTTCACTTATTACAGATTGAAAAAAGGCTACCATTTCAGGATAAGGATGCGGGCCAACTGTAGAGCCAATGATGTAATAGCTATCAGGATGAGCAGTCCAATGGCGAATTGCCTCATTTGTAGCATCCTTAAGCGTCATACTACCGCTTGTTACCGATTCAACAGTTGCACCCAACATTTTCATTCGTTGTACATTTAAAAATTGACGCTCAATATCAAGTTTACCCATAAATACGGTGCACTCCAAACCCATCAAGGCGCAAGCTGTAGCAGTTGCAACACCGTGTTGTCCCGCACCAGTTTCAGCTATAATTCGAGTTTTTCCCATACGCTTAGCCAAAAGAATTTGTCCCAATGCATTATTAATTTTATGAGCTCCAGTATGATTCAAGTCTTCACGTTTTAGGTAAATGTTGCATCCATACTTCTCTGATAAACGATTCGCAAAATAAAGGGGTGTAGCTCGTCCAACATAGTGTTTCAATAAATATTTATACTCGTCAATAAAGCTATCATCCTCTTTTATCTTATAAAAAGCTTCTTGCAATTCACTTACAACGGCGTGCAAAATCTCAGGCACATAAGCTCCTCCGAAAGTGCCGTAATAACCTTCAATCGTTTGAGCGTTTTTTGTAATCTCTTTTGTAATCATTTCTTATGTATTATTATTCTTTTGTTTTATTGAAATAAAAAAAGGCTTATCGTGAGTGCGATAAGCCTTTTCTGAAACCATGTTCTAATATAATATTTTTATATGACATATAGTTATAGTAGGTGCAACTCACAATTTGAAACTTGTAAGCGCCACCACCAAAAATTATTTGTCAAAATCTGTGTCATTTGTCAATTTGTTACTAATTCGTTTGCAAAGGTGATAATATATTTTGAATTATGCAAGAAAAGTAGAATTATTTTCAATTTTATCTTGATTTAACTTCTACTTTTGCTTTACAAGTTAAAACTTATTACTCAATTTTACTATAATAAAGTGTAGTCAGATTAAAACAGATTATAGAAGCTTATCTAAAATAATTCCTTTATCTTTGCTTTTGGAATATAAATAAGAGATAAGAATGAAAACAGCTACTTACGACTCCACATTTTCGCCATTCCGAGCTTTTACGCGTGAAGAGTGGAAGTTACTTGAAGACCATCCTATGTTTCCTGTTCATGGAGTTGATCTAACAGCATTAAAAGGACTGAATGAACCTTTAACTATCGAAGAGTTAGAAGATATTTATATGCCAATGATACGGCTTTTGCAAATTCATCTTACCCATTATCGTCGTTTACATACAGAACGAGATGAGTTTTTCAAAAATAAAAGTCCACGAATACCTTATGTAATTAGTGTAGCAGGAAGCGTAGCCGTTGGAAAAAGTACAACAGCTCGTGTACTTCAAAAATTGCTCTCGATGACTCCAAGTCAACCTAAAGTAGAGCTTATTACGACTGATGGATTTTTATATCCCAATGAAATATTAGAAGAGAAAGGCATCATGAATCGAAAAGGATTTCCAGAAAGCTACGACGCACGTGCTCTTATCGCTTTTCTTTCTGCCGTGAAATCAGGTAAGGATAAATTAGAAGTACCCGTTTATTCACATTTGCATTATGATATTATTCCAAATAAATTTGATATCATTGATTTGCCTGATATTCTTATTGTTGAAGGAGTAAATGTTTTGCAAGTGCAAACAAATCGGAAAGAACGAAAGCGAAGAGTTTTTGTTTCTGATTTTTTTGATTTTAAGATATATGTGGATGCAAATGAGAAAGATTTGCGCGATTGGTATGTCAATCGATTTTTAACATTGAAAGAAATAGCTTTTTCGAATGAGGAGTCTTATTTTCATCGTTATTCTAAATTGCCAGAAGAAGAGTTGCTTACAATATCGAATCAAATATGGGATGATATTAATCTGCCAAATTTGAAAGAGAACATTTTGCCTACTCGCTTTCGAGCCGATTTGATTATAGAGAAAGGTTCTGAACACTTTACAAGAGGCGTAAGAATTAGAAAAATCTAAAATATATATCATTCTTTATACTTTCAAACTTTTAACTTTCTAACTAATATTATTACATGTTGCATATTTATAGAGCTTCAGCGGGTTCAGGAAAAACATACACATTAACAAAAGATTATATTCATCTCTTATTTGGGGCATCGAATCGATTTTCTATGCCTCATCGAAAAATTATGGCAGTAACTTTTACTAATAAAGCTACTGAAGAGATGAAATCGCGTATTATTGAAGAGTTAAACTATTTAGCTAAGGGAGAAAAATCTGATTTCCGTGAAGATTTAATGCTTGATTTTAAACTTTCAGCTGCTGAAGTTAATCAAAAAGCAAAATCGATAATGATTAATATTTTGCACGATTACTCTGGGTTTACAATCAGCACTATCGATAAGTTTTTTCAAAAAGTAGTACGTTCTTTTGCGCGTGAAGTAGGAATTAATGGTGGCTACAATGTAGAGTTGAATAATGATTATGTCTTGCAACAAGCATTGGAGAATCTATTTTTGACACTGGGTGATAAGGGCAGCGAGCAGTTGGTAGGCTGGTTATCTGATTTTATGGAAGGGAAAGTAGATGAAGGAAAATCTTGGGCAGTTAAACAAGAAATAATGAGTTTCGGTGATGAGATTTTTAAAGAGAATTTCCAACATAAAGCTGTTCAAACTCACGATAGATTATTTAATAAAGAGTTTTTGAATGAGTACCGTAAAGAACTAAAAAAAATAAAAGAGGAGTTTGAAACAAAAGTTATTAAGGAGCATGATGTAGTTGTGTCATGTATGGAGAAGCACGGCGTTGAAATAAGTGATCTCAAAGGAAAAGGGAAAGGATTTGATACACAATTGAGGATGATAAAAGTGGATAAGAATTATGACCTGGGTAATATGAAAAAAATTTCAAGTTATGCAAAAGGTGTTGATGAATGCTATACAAAAACAACAAAAGAATCTATAAAATCAGCTATAGAATCTGCTTATTATGGTGGAATGGGGCAGGCGTTGAATAATATAGTAACACTTCTTTCAGGCGAGGAGATGATAAATTATAATTCTGCTGATTTGATATTAAACAATCTCAACACATTGGGTATTATGGCTGATTTAGCCATTCATATCAAAGAGTTATCTCAAGAGCAGAACTTTATGCTGATTTCGGATACCAATCAACTACTTAATAAAATTGTTGATGGAAGCGATGCTCCATTTGTTTATGAGCGGATAGGAAGTCGTATCAATCATTTTATGATTGATGAATTTCAGGATACTTCGGTTTTGCAATGGAAAAACTTCAAGCCACTTATAAATAATAGCATGGGTGAAGGTTATTTTAATATGCTTGTAGGTGATGTGAAGCAAAGTATTTATCGTTGGCGTAACTCTGATTGGAAACTACTTGGTGAGCAGATTAATAGAGATTTTCATGCCGAACAAATTACTGAAAAAACATTAGATACGAATTGGCGGAGTGATAGCAATGTAATTCATTTCAATAACAGTTTTTTCAAAAATGCTGTTGAGGTCTTACAATCTAAATTGAATAGTGAAATTGATAGTTTTGTAGCCATTGACGATGCTAAGTTCTCAGATATTCATGAAAAAATAACAAATGCATACGCCGATACAGAACAAAAAGTATCGCCTCGAGGTGGAGTAGGGTATGTACAAGTTGAATTTATCGAGAAAGAGGAGGATAATAACGAGGAGGCTATTATATTAAGTCGCTTACCCAAACTAATCGAAGAGATAATTGATAGAGGCTACAAAGCATCAGATATAGGCTTTTTAGTTCGAAACAAAAAAGAAGCTGTTGCGATTACAGAAGAGATGATGGCTTATCGAAATTCGGAAGAGGCTCGTTCTGATTTAACTTACGAGTTGGTTGGAAATGAAGGCTTAACACTTAGTTTATCGCGAAGTATTAATTTCTTACTCTCAATTTTACGCCTAATTATTAATCCGAATGATGAAATAAGTAGGGTAACAATGCATCAAGAATATTTAGTTGCTAAAAAGGGGATGAGTGAAGAAGAGGCTGTACGATCAAGTTTTGTTGAATCAGAAAATAGTAAGTCATTTCATTCAAGCTTGTTTTCTGAAAACGAGAACAGTACAGTAGCTAATCTTGTACGAAAAAGTTTGTTTGAGGCAGTTGAAAAAATAATTGATGTCTTTGATTTGAAATCGTGGCACGACGAAGCTGTGTTTTTACAAGCTTTTCAAGATGAGGTATATAAATTTGCAGGTCGTCAAAATAACGATATCAATGGTTTTTTAGAGTATTGGGATGAGCAGTCTCATAAATTTCGTATCACAATTCCCGAAAATGAAAATGCCTCAAGCATTATGACTATTCATGCAGCTAAAGGTTTGGACTTCAAAGTTGTAGTTATTCCATTTGCAACGTGGGAATTCATACCGCGCTATACACTTCAACCATTGTTGTGGTGCGAAACTGAAGTTGCGCCGTTCAATCAACTGCCGCTTATGCCAATAAAATCAAGTAAAAAGATGTTGAACTCCGTATTCAGAGATGAATATGTATTGGAGTTGATGCAGCAGTACGTTGATAATATTAATGTAGCTTACGTAGCTTTTACCCGTGCTCGTAATGAGATGTACTGTTTTGCAAAGAAACCAAGTGAATTATCCTTGAAAAAAGGATTAGATGGTATTAGCAACTTATCAAATTTACTCTATGATGTGATTGATAATTCAGTACAATGGAGTGAAAACTGGGATAAGGAATCTAATTTATTTATGCTGGGTGAGAAGTTACAAATTAAAACAGTTGAAAAAAAGAGCTCTGTTGATAAACTTAATGATTATCCCATTTCAGATGCAGCAAATCGATTAAAAATTAAACGACAACGACCTAATTTGCAAGAAGATAAGCAGGAGAACGCTATCTCTTATGGCCTTTTGATGCACGATATATTACGACAGGTTATAGTAAAAGATGATCTTGAGAGGGTACTAAAAACTATGCTTTTTAATGGAAAGATTAATCAAAAATCATATGCAGAGATAAAGCTTGTTTTTGAAGAATTTTGGAAAGATAAGCAAGTTGCATCTTGGTTTAACGGACAAGGCGAGGTATTAAATGAAACTTCAATATTTCTACCCAACGGTGAAAAGTATCGTCCTGATCGTGTGATTTTGCGCAATAACAAAGCTATTGTAATTGATTATAAATTTGGCGAAGAAGAGCGAAAATCTTATCTCAATCAATTAGCCAATTACTCAAAGTTATTGGTAAAAATGGGTTATGAAGTAGAAGCATACATCTATTATGTAGCTTTGAAAAAATTAGTAGCCTTAGAAGAGTAGAGTCTGTTCAAATCATAATTTCGAAGGATTAGTTTTTAAAAAATTACATTTCTTAAACTTATTGCGAAACTTTAACACGGTATTCTCTCACAATTTCTTTACTTTTGTCATTAATGACTGAAAACAATATAAATATTAATAAATAACAGTTCAACTATTCCTTATTTTCACTTTGTTGAACAAAATAATTTTACCACATGAAACAAAGATTATCAATTCTTACGCTTGTTGCACTATTTGCAACAATACTATCTGCGCAAGATATCAAACCTACCAAAAATGTAATTTTAATGATTCCAGATGGAGCAGCACAAACAGTTATGTCAGCTTCTCGCTGGTTAAAAGTCTATAAAAACGAAGGAACAACTCTTCATGCTGATCCTTATTTATGCGGTACTGTTACTACTTTTTCATCCAATGCTCCTATTGGTGATTCAGCTCCTACAACATCATGTTACATGACAGGAGTACCCCAACAGGCAGGTAACGTTGCTATCTATCCTGTAGTTGATCCTGAAAATGATTTAGTAAAACTAAACCCAGACAGTACTTACCAGCCGCTAACAACACTGTTAGAAGCTGTAAAAATAGAACAAAATAAAGCAGTTGGATTGGTTGCTACTTGTGAGTTTCCACATGCTACTCCTGCCGACTGCTCTTCGCACTATTACAACCGTAGCAAGTACGACTATATTGCCCCACAAATTGCATATAATGAGATAGATGTAGTAATAGCAGGTGGTACAAGTATTATCACAGAAGATATGGAACAGCATTTAAACAAAAAAGGTTTCTCTATTTTTAAAGATGATATGAAAGGGATGATGAACTATCAAGGAGATAAAGTTTGGGCTCTATTTGGTGAACGAGATATGCCATTTGATTGGGATAGAAACCCCGAAACAACACCCTCATTGGCTGATATGACTTCTAAAGCAATTGAAGTACTAAGCAAAAATGAAAATGGTTTTTTTATGATGGTAGAGGGTAGCAAAGTTGATTGGGCTGCTCATGCTAACGACCCTGCAGGTATGATAGGTGATTATATTGCTTTTGATGAAGCGGTAGGACGCGCTATTGAATTTGCTAAGAAAGATGGAAACACCACAGTAATTGTTGTGCCAGATCATAGTAATAGTGGTATCTCTATTGGGCGAAATGGATTGTCAAAAAGCTATGCACATTTGACTATTGATGATTTATTTGGCGGCTTATCAAAGATTAATCGCACTTCGGAAGGTTTATCAAATATGCTTCTACAAGCGACACCTGATGAAATGAAAACTATTTTCAAAAAACACACAGGAATGGACTTAACTCTACGTGAATTAAGTCTGTTAGTTGGTTCTAAAAATTATAAAAAAGTAGAAACTAACGAAAATAAAAACAGTAATAACATGAACGTAAATATTATTAATATTTTCAAAGATCGACTCCCTTTTGGCTACACAAGTGGTGGACACACAGGTGAAGAGGTGTTTTTAGCTGTTTATAATCCAAATGACCAACAGTTACGTGGAAATGTTCGCAACACAGAACTACACAATTATATGTATAAACTTACAGGATTAGAAAAATCGATGAAGCAAATCACTGGTGAAATTTTTGCAAAGCACCGTGATGTATTTGAAGGCTATAAATATGAGATTAATACAGACGGTGAATTTCCTATTTTGACTGTGAAAAACAAACGCAACAAATTGGAAGTACGTGCATTTAGTTCTGTTGCAAAATTAAATGGTGTTGAATTTGATTTGGGTTCTGTAGCTATTTATATCGATAAAAATGATACGTTTTATCTTCCTAAAAACTTGGCAGATAAGATTTAGTAAACGAGTATGTTGACTTTGTCTTGAAGCATATAATTCAATCTACAATCAATATATATTGTGATAATTTATCATAAAAATATTGATTGTAAATATTAAAATAAAAGTAGCCGCAGGTCTAAAGCTTGCGGCTATTATTTTTCTATAAAATGAGTTGTGAAAATTGAATTTGAATTGTAAGGCTTTTGATACTTGTTCATTATCAAAATAGCTCTAGACTTTATATAATTATAGTTTCTCTAATTTTTCACTTAGATAAATCATCTCATCGCGTAATCTGGCTGCCTCTAAAAAGTCTAAGTCTTTGGCTGCTTTTTTCATTTCCCGCTTAGCTTTGGCAATCGCTTTTTCAAGTTGAGCTTTGCTCATATATTGCACAACAGGATCGGCAGCGATATCTGGCTTATTATTTTGCTCAATATAAGCACCTTGTTCTTCTAACTTTTGTAGTGATTTTCTTTCTCCTTTTATAATAGCTTGCGGCTCAATACCATGCAATTCGTTATAAGCTAATTGTTTCTCTCTTCGTCGATTGGTTTCATCGATGGTGAGCTGCATACTTCGTGTTATTCGATCGGCATACATGATTACTTTTCCGTTGAGATTTCTTGCCGCACGACCTGCAGTTTGTGTCAATGAACGGTGATTCCGTAAAAAACCCTCCTTGTCTGCATCTAATATGGCAACTAAGGAAACCTCAGGTAAATCCAATCCCTCACGCAATAGGTTTACACCCACCAATACATCAAACAATCCTTTTCGTAAATCTTCCATAATCTGCACCCGCTCTAATGTGTCCACATCGGAGTGAATATAGTTGCATCGTACGCCTGATTTTAATAGATAATCGGTCAACTCTTCTGCCATACGTTTAGTTAACGTTGTTATCAAAACGCGTTCATCAGCTTCGGCACGAAGTGTAATCTCTTCAAGCAAATCATCAATCTGATTTAAGCTTGGCCGAACATCAATAATAGGGTCTAACAAACCTGTGGGACGAATTACCTGATCTACCACCACACCACCTGACTGCTGCAATTCATAGTCAGCCGGAGTAGCGCTAACATAGATTGTTTGTGGAATGAGTGATTGAAACTCCTCAAACTTTAAGGGGCGATTATCTTTAGCTGCATCTAAACGGAAACCGTACTCTACTAAGTTGGCTTTGCGAGCTTTATCGCCACCATACATAGCATGCACTTGCGGAAGTGTTACGTGACTTTCATCTACAACTAATAAAAAATCATCGGGAAAATAGTCCAACAAAGTAAATGGACGACTTCCTGGTAAGCGACCATCAAAGTATCGCGAATAATTCTCAATTCCTGAACAATAACCCAACTCCTTTATCATCTCTAAGTCGTAATTAGTACGCTCATAAAGTCGTTTTGCTTCGTAGTTTTTACCTAAGCTTTTAAAACGTTCTACCTCTATCTCTAAATCCGCCTCAATCAGTTTTATCGCTCTTTCTATTCGAGGTTTAGTAGTAACAAAAATACTTGCAGGATAGATTTTAAAGCTGTCAAAATGCTCCAGTACTTGAAAGTTTGCTGGTTCGATACTGTAGATTTCATCAATTTCATCTCCCCAAAAAATAACCCGGAGAATATAATCAGAATAGGCTAAATAAATATCAACCGTATCGCCTTTGACTCTAAAATTACCCCGATTTAACTCAATTTCATTACGCGAATAGAGACTATCAACCAAATTACGTAAAAACACATTGCGAACAAGTTTTTGTCCTCGCTTTACTTCAATTACATTTTCATTAAAATCATCTGGGTTTCCTGCACCGTAAATACATGAAACTGAAGAAACTACCAAAACATCGTTTCGACCCGAGAGTAGGGCAGAGGTGGTTGCCAAACGAAGTTTTTCAATTTCATCATTGATTGAGAGGTCCTTTTCAATATAGACATCTGT
>CAYFTO010000056.1:0-12727 GCA_964346125.1 uncultured Paludibacter sp. | reverse complement strand
ACTACGTTCTGACCAGCTGGTACTTCTACTGTTTTCATTCCCACCATAGACACAACTAATGTTGTTGTCGATGTTGGTACTGCAAAAGAGAATTTACCATTCAAATCAGTTGTTGCTCCGTAGTTTACATAGCCTTTTGCAACAACACTCGCTCCAATAACGGGTAGCCCATCCTCGACTGAGGTTACAGTCCCGGAAACCGTTTTAGTTTGAGCACTTGCAAAACCAATACTTGCCACCAAAAGCAGACAAGTAAATAACAGTTTTAATTTTCTCATAAATTTAACATTTTGTTTATTAGTAAGTATTGTATAGTGAAATATATTAAAATTTCCCTTTAACATGCAAATATAGATGATAGCTTTTAAAATTCCAAATTATTAACAAACTAAATTTCCTATAAAATAGACGTAAATTTCTATTATTTCCTATTTCTTAATAGCAAATCTCTTAAAAACTGTAAAGTACAATTAAGCTCTGAAACACCGAAATACACACAACACAGCTATATATCTGCTATTTAATCATTTCAATCCTATCAATACTACTATATTTACGCTACATAACTTCAAAAAATAAAATAAAAGAAACCAATACAGATAGTTAACAAATTAATGAAAGAAATGAAGTTCCACCCTTATCAAATATGCTTTTAAACATATTTTATTTTTAGGAAAATATCAATTATAATTAAATATATAGATAGTACTAAATAGTTTTTTAACTTTGCATTTCTATAATTTTAATTACAAATCAAATTAAACTATAAGAAAATGAAGAAAGTTATCTCTACAACAGATGCCCCTGCAGCTATCGGGCCATACAATCAAGCTATAGAAGTGAACGGAATGATTTTCACATCAGGGCAAATTCCTATCAACCCTGCAACAGGCAAAATTGAAGCTACAACTATTACTGAGCAAACTGAACAGGTATTTAAAAACTTAGATGCAGTATTAGCCGCTGCCGATTGCAACTTGAGCTATATTGTAAAATGCACTGTATTTTTAGCTGACATTGCAGATTTTGCTGCTATGAATGCTGTTTATGCAAAATACTTAGGCGACGTTAGTCCTGCTCGTTCTGCAATTGCTGTAAAAGACCTTCCAATGGGTGCACTGGTAGAGATTGAGGCTATCGCAGTTAAGTAGTATTAATAAAGCAAATACACTCGTTATGCCGACTTGCTAAAACTCGGCTTAAAAACTAATACAAGTTGAGTATTCATTTGGGATACTTGATTTTAGCTATTTTAAACAAAACCCATCCACATGAAACGACTTTTTTTACTAGACGGTTACGCAATAATTTTTAGGGCTTACTACGCCTTAATTAAAAACCCACGAATCAATTCTAAAGGAATGAACACATCTGCAATAATGGGTTTTGTAAACACATTAGAAGAGATCCTTAACAAAGAGAAACCAACACACATTGCTGTAGGTTTCGATCCAAAGGGGCCCACATTTCGCCATGAGGCTTTTCCCGACTATAAAGCTCAACGTGAATCAACTCCCGAAGATATTAAAAAGTCAGTACCCTACATCAAAGATATTCTGAAAGCATATAACATCCCAGCACTTGAGGTGAGTGGCTTTGAAGCTGACGATGTTATTGGAACTTTGGCAAAAAAGGCAGAACAAGAGGGTTTTGAAGTGTATATGCTTACATCTGACAAAGATTATGGCCAGCTCGTTTCAGATAAAGTATTTATGTATCGCCCCAAATTTAGAGGAGGATATGAAGTGCTTGGAGCTAATGAAATTAAAGAAAAGTACAATCTTCAAAGCCACGAACAGGTTATTGACTTACTTGGACTGATGGGCGATGCGGCAGATAACATTCCTGGTTGTCCTGGAGTTGGTGAAAAGACAGCGGTGAAGCTACTTAATGAATTTGGCTCTATTGAAAATCTCTTAGAAAACACAGACAAACTGAAAGGTGCTCAAAAGAGGAATGTGGAAGAGAACGTTGAGCAAATAAAATTCTCCAAATTCTTAGCTACTATTCGTATTGATGTACCCATTGAATTTGACGAAAAACAGTTAGAGCATGAACCCATTGATGATGAGGCTCTAAAGTCTATTTTTGAGGAGCTGGAATTTCGAACTTTAATCAATCGAAAGTGGAAAAGTGCTGCAACAAACTCTAAAAACACTCAAACAGCTTCTGCTCAAATGTCGCTATTCGCTGATAATGAAGAAAGCACAAACAGAAGCATAGAAAATGCAAAAACGCAAAAAAAACAAAATACAGATGTAAAATATCATTTAGTAGAAACAGACTTAGAGCGTCGAACACTTGTTACTAAATTGGCTATGCAAAAGTCTATCTGCTTTGACACTGAAACAACAAGCATTGATCCATTTGAAGCCAAGTTGGTAGGTCTTTCTTTTTCGTATCAGGCTGGCGAAGCTTATTTTGTAACATTACCACAAGAGCGTGAAGCCTGCATGGCTATTTTACAAGAATTCAAAGCAATATTCTTAGCCGAACATATTGAAAAGATAGCACAGAATATGAAATATGATATTTTAGTGCTGGAGCAATACGATATAAAACTTGCAGGCAAATTATTTGATACCATGCTGGCGCATTACATCTTACAACCAGACCTGCGCCATGGCATGGATTACTTAGCCGATATATACTTGGAGCATAAAACAATTGCTTACGATGATCTTTTTGTCGGTATTCCAAAATCAAAACAAGATATTTTGAAGGTAGACAAGGAATTACTAAAGAATTATGCCTGCGAAGATGCCGATATCACTTTTCAATTGAAAGAGATTCTTGAAAAAGAATTAATAGAAAACAATTTGGAAAAGCTTTTCTACAATATGGAGATGCCATTGATGCAAGTTTTAGCAAAAGTGGAAACCAATGGAGTTAGAATTGACATTGAAGCACTAAAGGAGAGTTCGGAAATACTTACTAAAGACTTGCTGGCCATGGAAGATCACATCAAAACATTGGCAGGCATGGACTTTAACGTAGGTTCGCCTATGCAAGTTGGGGAAGTGCTGTTCGACCACTTGAAATTAGATGAAAAAGCAAAAAAGACGAAAACCGGACAGTATTCAACATCAGAAGATATTTTAGAAAAACTAAAATCAAAACATCCAATTGTTGAGGAAATTTTAAAATTCAGAAGTCTTCGAAAGTTATTAAGCACCTATATCGACGCTCTTCCAAAAATGGTCAACAAAAGAACTGGACGCATCCACACATCATACAATCAGGCAGTTACTGCCACAGGACGGTTAAGTTCAACCAATCCAAACTTGCAAAACATTCCTGTTCGAGATGAACAAGGGCGCGAAATTCGTAAGGCGTTCATTCCTGAAAATGATAGTCTCTTTATGAGCGTGGACTACTCTCAAATCGAGCTTCGAATTATGGCACATTTAAGTGGCGACAAAACGATGATAGATGCTTTCAATAGCGGACAAGATATCCATGCTGCGACTTCGGCTAAGATTTACAAAGTACCGCTGAACGAAGTAACATCGGATATGCGACGTAAAGCCAAAACTGCAAACTTTGGTATTATATACGGTATATCTACCTTCGGTCTAGCAGAGAGATTATCTATTCCTCGAGCTGAGGCAAAAGAGCTAATTGATGGGTATTTTGAGACTTACCCTGATGTAAAAAACTACATGGATGGTGTGATTCAAAAAGCAAAAGAACAGGGCTATGTTGAAACTATATATGGTAGAAAGCGCTTTTTAACTGATATCAATTCACAAAATGCTATTGTAAGAGGCTTTGCTGAGCGAAATGCTATAAATGCTCCAATACAGGGCTCTGCTGCTGATATTATAAAATTAGCAATGATAGAAATTCAAGATCAATTAGAGGCTAAACAACTCAAAACTCAAATGACTATGCAAGTGCATGACGAGTTAAATTTCTCAGTTCCTGAAAACGAGATTGAAATAGTAAAAAATCTTGTTGTGAATACAATGCAAAATGTGCTCAACTTAAAAGTTCCGCTTATTGCAGAAGTAGGCGTTGGCAACAATTGGTTGGAAGCACATTAAACTAAAAATTGACGCCAATCTATTCTACCAAACAGCTTAAAAAAATAAAATGGGTATAGTCTTTGGCTATACCCATTTTGTTTGTTTCACAATCAAATAGATTATTATCTAATCTCAATAGCACGAGGAGATTTAGGTTTAGCTTCCTCTTTTTTAGGAATCGAAACAGTCAAAATCCCATTCTCATAATTTGCATCAATGCGATCACTATCAGCAGTTTTTGGCAAATTAAATGAACGGTAGAACGACTGATAGCTAAACTCACGCTTGGTGTAATGCTCATTGTTTTCATTAGTTTCTGTCCTCTCTTCTTTTTCCGAAGAGATAGTCAATGTGTCGTTATGAACTTCAACCTTGAAATCATTTTTATCAAAGCCTGGAACTGCTAATTCAATTGCAAATCGTTCATCATTCTCTTTTACATTCACCGAAGGTAATGTTGTATTTGTTTTTGAGTAGTTTTTTGCACTCCAATCAAACAAATCGTTGTCGAAAAAGCGGTCAATCAATGGATTGCCTGTAAATCTTACTAATGTCATAATTTTAATCCTTTCTATTATTTTACTTGTTATAAATTTGAATTGCTTTACAAACTCTTATAATCAAATAAAATACCAAAATAAAATTAAGACAATATGACACAACAAGATTTACAAAAACCCATTAAGCGCAAATACAGACCAACGTAAACACTATCACAAAATGACAATTTGACACACCAAGTCAAAGTAAACAAGTTTTATGGCTAAATTTATTCTTTGTTATATGTAAATAGAGATGTTAGCTTAATATTCAAAACTACTCCCTCCTACAAATTCTCGAAGCAATGAAGTGGGTGGTATCTCATGGTCTTCTGTTGCTATAAAGTAGCGTAAAAACCGTAAAAGACGATGCGCTTCAGTATATTCTTCACAATATTTTGGTACTTGCTCCAAGATAGGAACTACGTGCTTCTTCAACACGGCCAACTCAAAAGTGAGTGCGGAATTAAACATCACATCAGCCTCCTCTTGATATGGGAATATCCATTTATCTTCGCCTTTTCTTACGCTCGGCCATCTCGAAATGGTATCGCGAGCTGAATAACCTCGGTATCGATAATCCCTTATTATTCGGCGAAGTAGCCTTACATCTGAAGTAGGTATCCAGTTGTGCTCATCAATAGAGATAGTAGTAAGCGCCGAAACATAGGCTTTAAACAGCTTATTTTCTTCTAAACCTTTGGTTAATTCGGGATGTAAAGCGTGGATACCTTCTAAAATTAAAAGTGTATCCTCCTCCAACTTCAACCTTTCTCCTTTAAAATATCTTTCTCCTTTTTCAAAACTATAAAATGGCAACTCAATCTCTTCTCCGGCTAATAATTGTTGCATTTGCTTATGAAAAAACTCCAAATCAAGTGCATAAAGTGTCTCAAAATCATAATCTCCATTTTCATCTTTGGGAGTTTGTTCACGATTTACAAAATAATTATCCAATGAGACCATTACAGGTTTTCTTCCACTTACTAAAAGTTGCACTGACAAGCGTTTACTAAACGTTGTTTTACCAGATGATGATGGCCCTGAAACTAAAACCACTTTTGTATCTGGACGTTCATCAATCATGTCTGCAATATGAGCCATTTTCTTTTCGTGTAGCGCCTCAGCTATTTTTATCAGATTAAAAGCCTGATTATCTATAGATAGCGTGTTAAAATCTCCTACACTACGAAGTCCCATTAGTTTATTCCAACTTAAGTTTTCTTTAAAAATATCAAACATCATTGGCTGATCTACCATCTCTTCAAGCTCAACTGGATTTTCTCGGTTAGGAATTCTTAAAAACATACCATCATGAAAAACAGTAAGATCAAATATATCAATATAGTCGGTCGATGGCAATAGGATGCTGGTATAATAATCTATGTACTCATTCATACGATAATAGCGCAAATAAGGCTCACCAAGACTATCAAAAAGAGTATCTTTAGATGTTTTATTATTCCCATTTTTAAAAAGCAATTTTACCTTCTCCGCTCGTTTCTCCTCACAAATAACAGGTTCGCCCCTATCTATAATCTCTTGCATCTTAGACTTTATTGAAGCGACTATTTCAGGCGTAACTGCTTGTCCTAAATTTTCTAATTGGCAATAATACCCTTTAGAAATAGGATGCTCAATGTGCACTACAGCATGAGGATACAATAAATGAACAGCTTTGGATAGAACCATAGAGAGTGTTCGAACATAAACTCGCATACCTGAGGAGCAGCTTGCATCAATAAATTCAATATCTTTTGGCTTGTAAACTAAGAAATTTAAATCTTCAACCTTATAATTTACCCTGGCAGCGACAACGCGATACTTCAGTTTGATATCCAGTTTTTCATAAATTTCCAATAAGGAAGTACCTATTGGAAACACATGGTACTCTTGTGTGTTTTTACAAAATATAGTTACATCTTTACTTTTCATACTCAATCTATTTTTTATTTAACTGTCTACTTATTTTATCTATTGCATTCTCAATCGATTTATCGGGTTCGATAATATTGTATTCACCCCAAAAATCAGCATCAGCAAAACCAGAGGCTTCATTTTGAATAATTACGGCAGGCGTTATCCGCCCTTTTAATTTAAACTCTTTCTTATTCGTTTTATCTGTCCAATCGGTCGTCGCCATCTCAATCACTGTTCGATATATTGTATTAAACAATTTCTTTTTCCAATTAATTTTGAGATCCAATTCAATTCGACTATAATTATGGTACCAAATATCATCGACCAGCAAGTAATTTAATTCGTAATGAGCCTTAGTAGTTTCAACACGAGCATTGACTGGTTTGCGTTTTATAAATATTTTGCTTGCTTCTACTTTATCTTTTAAATCTAAATCAAACTCAGCTTTAACAAGCGCAAAGCTTTCAATATCAACATATAACTTCCCATAATAGAGCAAAACATCAACATGCCCCAAAGGCTCAAACTCAATAATGTAAACATGCCTATCCTGAATAACATCTGTTTTCAAAAAACGAAAAGAATAGGAGTCAAATGCATTTTCAGTTAAAATATATTCGGGATAACGCATCACATCGAGATATATCGTATTGAAAGGACCGCCCATTAATTTAAACACTAAAGTATCTAAACGATTATAATCAGTACTTTTTCTTGACTTATACAAGGACGCCATATCGTGCAAACCACTGGTATAGCCTCTCTTGTACACATCAACTATCGCTTCAGCCAAGGAGACGTTTCGATTTCTATTTTTAATCGTTTCGCGATAAAATGCAGTCATTATCACATCTTTATTGCTATAGTGCGCATAACGACTATCAAGCATTTTTTTTACAATAGCACTTGGGTCTTCTAAAATTACATGCAAGTCAGGCAAAACAACTGTTGCTAATTTTAATACCAAACGATTTCCACTCTCCTGCAAATTTGAAATAGGGATAATTAAATTTTCATAACCTAAAAATGAAACTAAAACATTAGAACGCTGATACTCAAAAGGTACTTTAATCAGAAACTCTCCATCGGCATTGCTTACTGTTGATATTTTGCTATTCTCAACTGAAATTGACGCATATGCTAAAGGCTCTGATTTATCATTGACAATTTTTCCTACATAAGAACGAAAAACAGTATCGCTAATCACCGTTTTTAAGCTATTTTCATACAATGAACCAGCCGTATTCTGTATAAAAAACAGAAATAGCAGAATACTATAAATTCTAATAAATTTTAGGGCTAAAATATTTGTTTTCATGGTTTCCAGGTAATTTTAGCAGGTTATTTTAAGTTATAAAAATACATATTATCTGCCAAAAAGCAATACTTTTAATAATTTATTAACAAATAGGCCTAATCCCATAACTTATACATTACATCTACCGATTTTAAAGTATAAAAATCTGGGATATGCAATTTAAAATACTCTATGAAAAAATCAAGAGATTCGGCTCTTTCTTTTCGCGAGAGAGAAATACTTGATAAATTATCGAAATTCAACTCCATCAAATCTTTAAAATTTTGCGCTGCTTTATCTTGTATGTAATGCAAATGCTGGGGCCGTTGACTTATAAACTCCCCATTCAATAAATCAAAAAATCTGTTTTCCTTATCTTCTGAAAGCTCTGGCGCAAAGCCCATTTGCATTGCAAGGCCTGACAAAAAAAACAAATGGAAATTTCCCAAACCTATCTCACATACATCTAAATTACATATGGATTCTTCTAAAAATTGGTAAAGGAATATATCTTGTACAGGATGTTTCAAAACCTTATACATTACTTCAGCCATAAATAAGACCAAAGATGTTTTTACTGGGTTAAACGGAATGCTCGTAAAAGGAATCGCTATTCGAATATCTTTTATGTATTGAAGTTCTTTTTTGGGTTTGTAGTCTAAGTCTATTTCTACAATAGATAGAGCTTGTAGTAGTGCTGCTCTTAATTTAGACTTTTTGCTATACAAGCCTCTTGCTACAAAAGATATTCGCCCATACTCATATGTATAAACAGTCACAATACTTGCATTGTCTGCATATTTCACCGTATTAAGTACTATTCCCTTTGTCTTAACAAGCATATTATCAAATTAGTGTTTGATACAAACATAATCATTTTTAGACAAATAAGTGCTTTCACAAAACAAATTTTAAGAGACTCTTTTTTTAGAATGATAGTGTTTTTAGTTATCTTTGCAGTCAATTTTAATAAAAAAGCATTATTGACTATTCCAACAGTCAATTTTTTACTAAAAGAGTAACTATTTTATCAAGAATAATATATAATTATAATGGAACTTGCAAGCAAATACAACCCTGTAGAAGTAGAAGATAAGTGGTATCAGTATTGGTTAGATAATAATTTTTTTCGCTCAGAACCTGACGAGCGAGAACCTTATACGATTGTAATTCCGCCACCCAACGTAACCGGTGTTCTTCATATGGGACATATGCTTAACAACACTATTCAAGATGTTTTGGTACGTCGAGCGCGTATGATGGGTAAAAACGCATTGTGGGTTCCTGGAACAGACCACGCCTCTATTGCCACTGAGGCTAAAGTGGTAGAGAGATTGGCTCAGCAAGGCATAAAAAAAACGGATTTAAGCCGTGATGAGTTTTTAAAACATGCTTGGGATTGGACACATGAGCACGGCGGCATTATTTTAGAGCAGTTAAAAAAACTGGGCGCTTCTTGCGATTGGGACAGAACTGCATTTACAATGGATGAGAAACGTAGCCAAAGTGTAATAAAAGTATTTTGCGATTTATTTGACAAAGGACTGATATACCGTGGTGTGCGTATGGTAAACTGGGATCCAAAAGCACTTACAGCGGTCTCTGACGAAGAGGTGAATCACAAAGAGGAAAATGGGAAACTATATTATTTACGATATAAGCTTAGCCCCCCTACCCCCCAAGGGGGGGACTCTGAGAGCTACGGCTATCAGACATCTAAGGGTGGAAGCTACAATTTATTAAAAGAAAACGCTAAAAGAATGCGTAGTTTTTCTACGGAAGCTGAAAGTGCGTTATGGGAAATGCTTCGCCGTAAAAATTTAGGGGACAAATTTAGAAGACAGCATATTATTGACGAATTTATAGTCGATTTTGTATGTTTAACAAAAAACTTAATCATCGAAGTGGACGGTGCTTACCATAATGACCCCGATGTTGCTGAATCGGATAAACTTCGAACTGAAATTCTTGAAAATTCAGGCTACCGAGTAATACGCTTCACCAATGAAGAAGTATTAGTAGATACGGATAATGTGTTGGATAAGATTAAATCAGCACTACAACTCCCCCCTTCGGGGGGCGGGGGGGCTTTCGCCATCGTTGCAACAACTAGACCTGAAACAATTATGGGCGACACAGCTATGTGTATCCACCCCGACAATCCTAAAACGGCACATTTGAAAGGTAAAAAAGTATTTATACCACTTATCAACCGCGAAATTCCTGTAATTGAGGATGAATATGTAGATATGGAATTTGGTACAGGCTGCTTAAAAGTAACACCTGCTCACGATGTGAACGACTATGAGTTGGGAGTGAAGCATAATCTACCTTCTATCGACATTTTTAACGACAACGGCACACTCAACGAACATGGTCTTATGTATGAAGGAATGGACCGTTTAGAAGTACGTAAGCAAATTGTTAAGGATTTGGAAGAGGCTGGAATGTTAGAAAAGGTAGAAGACTACACCAATAAGGTAGGTTATTCTGAGCGTACTAACGTACCTATCGAACCAAAACTATCTATGCAATGGTTTTTAAAAATGAGTGATCTGGCTAAACCAGCCTTGGATAATGTAGAGAATGATACAGTCAAATTCCACCCAGAAAAGTATAAAAATACTTATCGCCATTGGATGGAAAATATTAAGGATTGGAATATCAGCCGACAGCTTTGGTGGGGGCACCGTATTCCAGCCTATTATATTGTAGCAAAAGATGAAAACAACAAAGATTTTCCAATTAAAGGGAATCAATTTGTGGTAGCAGAGAGTGAAGAGCAAGCACTTGAAAAAGCATTGTCTCAATTCCCTGAATTAGCCAATCATGACTTTATCTTAAAGCAAGACGATGACGCATTAGACACTTGGTTCTCATCATGGTTGTGGCCTATTTCAGTATTTGATGGTATCAACAACCCCAACAACGAGGAGATTAATTACTACTACCCTACCAGCGATTTAGTAACAGGCCCTGATATTATTTTCTTTTGGGTAGCACGAATGATTATGGCTGGTTATGAGTACCGAGATGAGCGCCCTTATAACAATGTCTATTTTACAGGAATTGTACGTGACAAAATCGGCCGAAAAATGTCAAAACAATTAGGTAACTCACCCGATCCAATTGAATTAATGAAGATCTACGGTGCGGATGGTGTGCGAATGGGTATGCTGCTTACTGCGCCTGCTGGTAATGACCTCTTATACGATGATAGCTTATGCGAGCAAGGTCGCAACTTTAACAATAAGGTATGGAACGCCTTCCGCCTTGTAAAAGGATGGGATGTGGCAAGCAACGACGAAGTAGAGCAGCCTGAAACTGCAAAAATTGCAATTAAGTGGTTTGAGCAACAAATCAACAAGGCTTTGATTGAGATGGATGACTTGTTTAGCAAATATCGACTCTCAGAGGCTTTAATGGTAGCTTATAAACTATTTTGGGATGAATTTTCTTCTTGGTATTTGGAGATGATAAAACCAGCGTATCAACAGCCAATTGATGAAGCTACCTACAATGCAACACTCGGATTTTTTGATAGTTTATTGAAAATACTTCATCCTTTTATGCCGTTTATTACCGAAGAACTTTGGCAAGCACTCGAAGCACGAAAAGAGGGAGAAAGTATCATGATAAGCTTGATGCCTAAAGCAAATGAGATAGATAACCAACTACTTGCTTCGGTAGAAAAGACCAAAGAAATTATTGCGGGAGTACGCACCATTCGCCTGCAAAAAAACATACCAAACAAAGAAGCACTAAGCTTACAAATTATTGGTAATCATGACAAAGCAAACGATTCTCTTATATCAAAGTTATGTAATTTAGATACGATTGAATATGTTTCTGAGAAACTCGCAAATGCTGTAGCATTTAGAGTTGGAACGACTGAATACTCTGTTCCAATGGGTGACTTGGTTAATATTGAAGAAGAAATCATCAAGATGGAGGAGGAGATTACCTACCTAGAGGGTTTTCTAAAATCGGTGATGAAAAAACTTGGTAACGAACGATTTGTACAAAATGCTAAGCCAGAAATTGTTGAAAACGAACGAAAAAAACAAGCTGATGCTGAAAGTAAAATTAAAGCTTTAAAAGAAAGCATTATAGCCTTAAAAGGATAGAAAGCATTTAAGTCACATAAACGAAAAGTGAATTAGAAAGCCAAAAGCTAACTAATTCACTTTTTTTATTGAATTGAGATTTTAAATAATATTTAAAACGCTGTATTTGATTCTGCTAAATGCACAACAACTTATTCTTAAGCTATTCCATTAGATTCAACAAGTTGAACAATCTTTGTGACTATCTCATCATCTAAGCCTGAGACACTCACTTTGGCTCGCTTATAAAATTTTTCGCGCTGATTAAGATTCATTTGAATAAACTCTTCCAAACTTTCTTCGTCTTGTTCTGCCAAAAGCGGTCTTGACGAAAGGTCTGTTGTGAGCAGACGCATGGCTAAATCTCTTGCTGTCAAATCAATATAAATTGTCGTACCCTTTTTGTTCATCCAGCGCATATTATCAAAAAAGCAAGGAACACCACCTCCTGTTGATACGACAGTTTTAGTTTTTGAAGCCATACTGTGTAAAACATCTCGCTCCGAACTTCGAAAATAAGGTTCACCTTTCGTTTCAAAAATTGTTGCAACATCCATTCCTTCACGTAACTCTAATTCAAGGTCTGTATCTATAAAATCATAGTTAAGTTTCTGAGCAACAAGTTTTCCTATTGTGGTTTTCCCTGAACCCATATAGCCTATTAAAAATAAAAGCATTGTATTTATTCGGTTTTAATTTAGAAAGTAAAACAAATATATATATTTAACCTGTATAATGCATTAAATTTAACGTATAATTCACTATTTAGTCAATCATTTCAAAAACACAGCAAATATCTAAGACTACAAAATCTCAAATTTGAGAAAGTCTATTTTT
>CAYFTO010000055.1:0-13043 GCA_964346125.1 uncultured Paludibacter sp. | reverse complement strand
GGTGTTGATTTTGGTTGGAAGGACAAATCTTTTACTAAGTTTTTTAACCTTCAGCTTTTATATAAAAATATTGTAGGTAAAAACAGAGATTCATTTCAAATAACAGGAGTTTGGAATCTGAATTATTTTAATTCTAAACTTACCTTATCTGGTTTTGCTGATTTTTGGCGTGAAGATAATATCAATTTTGTAAATGCTAAAGGCGCGCCTCTAGCCACACCAACAAATACAAAATATGTGTTTATGACAGAACCTCAAGTGTGGTACAATGTTACAGAGCATCTTTCACTTGGTGGTGAAATTGAACTTGCTACCAATTTTGGTGCAGTTGATGGCTTCAAAGCATGTCCGGCATTGGGTTTGAAATGGAATTTTTAATCAAAGATAATAACATATACAAATGTTTGAAAAGTTTTATAAACTAAAAGAGAATGGTACGACGGTTCGTACAGAAGTAATTGCCGGTATTACAACATTTCTAACAATGGCTTATATCTTGGCTGTGAATCCAAGTGTTTTGTCAGTTACAGGAATGGATGCGAACGCACTTTTTACATCTACCGCTTTGGCAGCTATTGTAGGAACTTTAGTGATGGCACTTTGGGCTAAATTGCCTTTTGCATTAGCACCAGGCATGGGGTTGAATGCATTTTTTGCTTTCACTGTTGTTTTGGGTATGGGCTACAGTTGGCAGTTTGCACTTACTGCGATTTTGATAGAGGGAATCATCTTTATTTTGCTTACAATTTTCAATGTTCGAGAATTAATAGTTGATGCAATACCTAAAAATATTAGAAATGCAATAAGTTCAGGGATAGGCCTTTTCATTGCTTTTATTGGTTTGCAAAATGCCGGTATTATTGTAAAAAATGAAGCAACACTAGTAGCGTTGGGCAACATTACGTCAGGAACAGCTTTGCTTGGTATGCTTGGTTTGATAATCACTTCGGTGCTTGTGATTAAAAAAGTGAAAGGAGATTTGCTGCTCGGGATTATTATAACTGCGCTTATAGGAATTCCAATGGGGATTACTCAGTTTAATGGATTTGCAAGCCTCCCACCATCTATTGAACCTATTTTCTTCAAATTTAAATTTGAGCATATTTTATCATTTGATATGTTGATAGTTGTTTTCACTTTTCTATTTGTTGATATTTTTGATACTTTGGGCACTTTAGTTGGTGTAAGCACAAAAGCCAATATGCTTGATAAAGAGGGAAAAGTGCCACGAATCAAACAGGCATTTATGGCAGATGCTGTAGGTACTACAGTAGGCTCAATTCTGGGCACGAGCACTGTAACTACGTATGTAGAAAGTGCGGCAGGTGTAACAGAGGGTGGACGAACAGGATTGACAGCTTTGGTTGTTGCTTTGTGTTTTGCACTCGCTCTGTTTTTTGCTCCCTTATTTATCGCTATACCAGGAGCTGCTACTGCACCGGTATTGATTTTGGTAGGTTTATTCATGATGAGCTCAATCAAAGATTTGAATCTAACTGAATATTCAGAATCAATTCCAGCTTTTGTTACAATAATTACTATGCCATTGGCATATAGTATTGCCGAAGGTATTACTTTGGGTGTATTAAGTTATGTGTTATTAAATATGCTGACAGGTAAATTTAATAAGCTCTCTATACCGATGTATGTACTTGCAGTGCTATTCATATTGAAGTATATTTATATATAATTAAATACTCTGTTTAATTTATAAAATAGCCTTTTAATTTGCCTCTTTTAAAATAAATCGTTAATTTAGTAGTTGTATATTAAACTAAGAAAAGATCAAATATAATTACTTATAATTTATTAAATGAGCTTTTATAAAAACATTAATAAAACAAATATTAATCAAATTGTAGGTACATCATAAAAAGAGAATATATGAATAAACACAATTATTGCGTAATTATGGCTGGCGGTGTAGGTGCACGATTTTGGCCAATTAGTCGAGAAAAAAGGCCCAAACAATTTTTAGATTTCTTTGGCACCGGACGCTCTTTGCTTCAAATGACTTTTGATAGATTTAGACATGTTGTTCCCATTGAAAATATATTAATTGTAACAAATTCACAATATAAAGATCAAGTATTAGAACAACTCCCAGAGCTGAATGAAAATCAAATTCTTTTAGAGCCAGCAAGGAGAAATACTGCGCCATGTATAGCGTTTGCAATTAGTAGAATAAAAGCGATTACTAATAAAGCAAATATTATTGTAACTCCTTCGGACCATTTGATACTGAAAGAACAACGATTTATTGAAACTATACAAGAAGGTATTGAATTTATTGACAAAAATGATAATTTACTAACTTTAGGGATTAAGCCGAGTCGTCCTGAAACTGCTTATGGATATATTCAGGTAGATGAAGGAGAGTCAAACCCTCGAAAAGTAAAAACATTTACGGAGAAACCGAATGCAGAATTAGCAAAAGTGTTTTTTGAAACTGGGGAGTTTTATTGGAACTCAGGAATATTTTTGTGGAATTTGCAGGCAATTGAGAATGCTTTTAAAAAACACCTACCTGATATAATTACAAAATTTGAATCGGGGATAGAATATTTTAATACAGACAAAGAACAGAAGTTTATCAATGAAATTTTCCCAACTTGTCAGAGTATATCCATTGACTATGGAGTAATGGAAAAGGCGGAGGATGTTTATGTCTTGTGTTCAGAATTTGGTTGGTCTGATTTAGGTACTTGGGGATCCTTATATGATTTGTCAGATAAAGATGAAAATAATAATAGCACATTAATTTGTGATGCTATATATTATGAAAGTGAAAACAATATTGTAACTTTGCCTGAAGGAAATTTAGCGGTAATCAAAGATTTAGATGGTTATATTGTATCACAATCTGATAATGTGTTGATGATATGTAAATTAGAAGATGAATCACACATTCGTCAGATAGTAAATGATGTAAACTTCAAGTACAACGGTAAATTTTCGTAAAACAAGAGAAATAGAGTATAAACATTGATTTTATTGGTGTTTCATAAAGCTCATGTATTACATGAGCTTTATATTTTTAATAAAAGAGTGAATAAAAGTTATGTCTGATATAATTAATTTATTGCCTGATTCGGTTGCCAATCAAATAGCAGCAGGCGAAGTAATTCAACGACCTGCATCTGTAGTGAAGGAGCTAATGGAAAACTCAATAGATGCAGGTGCAAAATTTATTCAAGTTGTTATAAAAGATGGAGGCACAACATTAATACAGGTGATAGACGATGGGGTAGGTATGAGTGAAACTGATGCTCGAATGTGTTTTGAAAGACATGCTACTTCAAAAATCAAAAATCCTGAAGATTTATTTATGTTGCAGACAAAGGGCTTTAGAGGAGAGGCTTTGCCTTCTGTGGCTTCTGTAGCTCAGGTTGAGTTAAGAACCCGAAAAGCTGATGATAGTTTAGGAACATTTATAGAGGTAGCAGGGTCACGTGTATTTAAACAAGAACGTCAACAAATTTCACAAGGAACCAATATCCAAGTAAAAAATCTATTTTTCAATGTTCCAGCTCGAAGACGATTTTTAAAAGCTGCCTCAACAGAAATGAGTCATATTCGTAATGAGTTTTTAAGAATTGTTCTTGTGCATCCCGCTATTCGATTTGCTCTTTATGATGGAGATATTGAATTGTTTAATCTGCCCGAAACTTCATTAAAAGGGCGTGTTGATCATGTGTTTGGCGCAACTTCATCCCGATTGAAGATGGACCAACAGTTATTGCCTATTGATATCAATACAGACATAGTGAAGATAAGTGGCTTTGTTGGTCGTCCTGAATTTGCACGTAAAAGAGCTAATCAGTATTTTTTTGTCAATAATCGATATATGCGCCATCCCTATTTTCATAAAGCTGTTATGTTGGCATATGAGAGGATGTTGAAGCAAGAAGAGTATCCAAATTATTTTATTTATTTAGAGGTAGATACCAACGAAATAGATGTGAATGTGCACCCCTCGAAGACTGAAATTAAATTTGAAAATGAGCAAGTCATATTCTCTATTTTGCAAGCTGCTGTTAAAGAGACTTTAGGAAAGTTTCAAGTGATGCCAGCCATCGATTTTGATACAGAAGGAGCGCCTGATATACCTCACATAAGCTCCAAGCAGATAGTGATGCCACCTGAAGTAAGTTTTAATGCAGATTATAATCCATTTAAGAGTACAAGTTCGGCATCTTCTGTTGCACCCAAACCTAAGCAAAGTGATTATAACTGGGAAAAGTTATACCAAAATTTTTCAAGCCATAGTACAGAGAAGAATCAAATTGAGGCTATGAGGGATGAGTCAAAAGAGGAGACAAAAACTTTAGCATTTGATGAGGAATCGGTAGTTCTATTTCAAGTAAAAAATCGTTATATAATCTCTGAAACGGAGCGAGGCTTGATGTTTATCGATCAATACCGTGCGCATTTTCGTATTCTTTTTGATCGGTACATGATAGTTATTCAAAATCAGCAAGGTGTATCTCAAAAAGTACTTTTTCCAGAGACGTTAAATTTGAATGAAATGGAGGATGCTATTTTTGAAGAGATTTTACCCGAATTGCGTTGGGCAGGCTTTGATATTGAAAAAACAGATAGAAATAATTATATAATAAATGGTGTTCCTACGGACTTATCGCCCTCGATGGGACTTGTTGTGTTGCGAGAATTAATAGATGAAATGGATAATGAAGTGCTAAGAGTAAAAGTTCTTTTGCAAGAAAAAATAGCTATCGTTATAGCGCGAAAGTTTGCTATCCAGAGAGGTAAGCGATTAACTAATGAGGAGATGAGTTCGCTTTATAGAGATTTGTTTGCGTGTGAAAATCATCAGCACTCACCTGATGGTAAGCGTATAATTTATCAATTAAGCAATGAGGAGCTGGGGCAACGATTTGATTAAGCCAGTTAAAAATTGAAACTGACATGGATTTATAAAAAAACTGCATTAAATTTGTTTTAATGCAGTTTTTTTATGCTTAGTGGCTATTCTTGATTCTAAAATCTACTCTTCATCTTCAACTGGGATTTCAGGCATAATTAATTTATAACCTTTCCCGTGGATGTTGATAATAGCAACATTCGAATCATCCTTTAATAATTTACGTAATTTGGTGATATACACATCCATGCTACGAGCATTGAAATAATTGTCATCAACCCAAATTGTTTTCAAAGCAAACTGACGCTCCAATATATTGTTAGCATTAGCAGCAAGCAAAGTCAGCAATTCAGACTCCTTTGTAGTTAATTTTTTCGCATCTCCATCCAAATCCAAAGTTTGTTTTTGAGAATCAAAAATAAATCTACCTATTTGGAAAACAGTAGTGTCTTTTGCTTTTTTGCCGCGTACACGTCTTAGTATAGATTCGATACGATACAAAAGTTCTTCCATGCTAAATGGTTTTGACAAATAGTCGTCAGCTCCTAATTTAAAACCTTGAAGAATATCTTCTTTCATCGATTTAGCAGTAAGAAAAATAATGGGCACTTCCGTATTCATAGCACGGATATCAGCAGCTAATGAGAATCCATCTTTTTTAGGCATCATCACGTCTAAAACGCATAAATCATATTTAGTACGTACAAATGCTTTATATCCAGCTTCACCATCAGGTTGCAAGTCACAATCATAACCTTTTGTTTGTAGGTATTCTCTAAGTAACATACCTAGGTTTTCGTCATCTTCACATAGTAAGATGCTAGTTTTTCTTTCTCTCATTTCTCTAAAATTTTAATATTGGTATTGTTATTATAAATTTCGTTCCTAATCCTTGTTCGCTTTCTACTTTGATACTGCCCTTGTGCTCAGTAATTATTTTTTTTACATAAGCCAAGCCTAATCCAAAGCCTTTTACATTATGTAGATTTCCAGTAGATATACGATAGAATTTATCAAATATCTGTTTTAAGTTCTCCTTTTTAATGCCTATTCCATTGTCCTCTATTCCTATACAAATTCTTTCTTTATCGTTCCAAGTGGAAAGAGTTATAATAGGAGTTTTATCACAATATTTTAATGCATTATCCATCAAATTAAATATCACATTCGTAAAATGTACCTCATCAATGTATACGATATCATCTTTTGCTTTGAGTTCTTTTACAATTTCACCTCCTTTGCTAGTAATTTTCAAAGAAAAAATATTGATGATATCTTCAATTAATTCATTTAAATGAATTTCTGTTAGTTTCAATGTTGATTTTTCATGTTCGAACATCGACATTTGCAAGATTTTTTCAACTTGCAAGCTAAGTCGTTTCGTTTCATCTTGTATCACACCAGATACATGCTGTAGCATCTTTTTGTTTTTGCCAATTTCAGGTTCCTGTAGCATTTGCGATGCTAAAGAGATTGACGAAATAGGCGTTTTGAACTCATGCGTCATATTATTAACAAAATCATTCTTCATTGTGTTGTAATGCTTCTGTTTGAAAATAATTAGAAGCGTGCTAATGAAAATTGCTAAAGTAAAAAGGATGACACCCACTGAGGGAAGTAATAAATTAAGAGAGTCTTTTAAAAAGTGTTTTTTCGTTGGAAAAATCAGTTGTATGTAATAAGAATTTGCACTTACATCCCTAGGAAATAAACGTTGAGTATAAACATCTATGTTTTTTACTTTTGATTGATCAAACTCTTTGTGGCATTGATATATTATTTGATTTTTTTTGTTAACAACTGAATAATGAAAAGGTAATTCAACTCCATTTTTAGTCAAAAATACTTCCAATATCTCATCCAACTCATTAAAATCTATACGATCAGCTATTCTAAGATTTTCTGTATCTTTCATCCAGTTAAAAACAGCTTGATCTAGGACTGTTTTAGATCGTGAAAAATCTTGTTCAAACTTCTCGCTTAAATAGCGAGAAGTAGCTTCTATTGAAGAAATTCCCTGCCTTGATTTTAATTGAATTGAGGGTTTTTTGTTTGATTGATTCCACTGAAGCTTTACTGAGTCTTTAATTTGTAAATCACTTCTGTTCTTAAACTTATTTGTAGCGCTTGAGTTTTTGCCTAAATGGCTTTCTTCTAAAGTTTGACCAAGATATTGTAATGCTTCATTATCTTCTATCAAGATTACGGTTTGAATTAGGCTATATTTAACAGCATCATCAAAAAGCTTTTCAGCCATTTCTGATGTTGAATGTAAAAATCTTACTTGCAAACTTATTAATGCAGAAAAAGTAAGACCCATAACAGCTATTAAAATCCAAATCGTTTTTTTACTCATACCTTACAAAGTTAATAAAAAATAATGTGTTAAAATTCATGTTGACTAACGTTAACATATAATGTTACTTTGTTAACAAAATAGTGGTGAAAACTGTACATTACTACTCTATAACGAATAAATAAACCTTTTGTTTCATAATTGGATGTAGATTTTCATATAATAACTATAAAAATTATTTAAGATTTTAGTATATTCAATTTGATGTAACTTGATAATCGATGCTCTTTTATCTTTAATTTAAAACTTTATGTATTGATGAATATTTTTAATATATTTGCAGATTAATCATATAAGAGAAGAAAGTCAACTCAGCTATATTTTAAAAATTAAATGAAGGACTTATTTTAGTTACAATAAAATTAGAGATACACATAATGAATAATATAATCAGGAGAATAGGTTTAGTAATTTTTTTCGTTTTTATTTTTCTTTTGCAAATTAATGCACAAAACAATTACTTATTACGATTTGCGCCCGAAATAAGTCAAATTAAATATGGCGATTACAAAGGAAATACTTTAGGTGTGTCATTATCATTGTACTATACAGATAATGAGTTGGTGAAAACAGGTCATAACGCATTTACATTAAGTTTGAAAATAAACGGGCACGGCAATCTTTCGTATCCAATGGATGGTAATGAAGTGATTGATAAAGATAAAACTATGAGTTTTGGGTCATTATCACTACTTGCTGGCTATAACTATTTTATGTCAGGTTGGTATATTGAGCCTCAAATAGGCTATATGCGAAGTGTTCACAAGTATAAAGCTGTACTTTTTTCACCAAAGTTAGGTTACGTGTATAATAAATATGACGTAGCTTTATTTTTAGAAACTGCTAAAGGTAAGGAAACTAATGCAGTAAATTCAAAATTGTATAAAGCCATGGGCTTAAGTTTTGGAATAATATTTTGAAATTATTTGTTTTTATTTACATTATTTTATAGCTTTGGGACTGAAAAATACGTTTATGTGTTTGATTTACAAAAGATAAGTAAAAAAACTTGCTGAACTGTCGTTGTATTTCAAAAAAGACTCCATGACTTGGTGCAATATTTAATATTTCATGACACTTAATAATCATGAAAAGATCAAAAAATAAAATCTTAAGATACTTAATTATTAGTGTCGTAATAATTATACTAACAGCATGTTCTTTTTTTAAAAATGAAAAAGAGGTAAATCCCGAAATTAAAAGGGAATTGGCTAGTTGGTATTATCAAAATAGATTTAGCGAGGATTCTATAAAACATAAACTGCAAGAACATATTTCTGTTAAAAATGATTTGGGAACTATGCTTGGGTATAAGCAATTAGGTCTCTATTATCGTGAAAATGCTCGTTTTACTGAAGCAATTGTTAATCATCAAGAAAATCTTTCACTGGCTTTAAAGTTAAATGACACTGTTGAAATAGTGCAAGCATATAATAATCTAGGAACCGATCTTAGGAGAATAGCTTCGCACGGTGAGGCATCCAATTATCATTATATGGCTCTCAATTATGCAGAGGCATATTCTAAATCGAATATTCCAGGTGTAGGTATGAAAAATAAAGTTATAGCACTAAATGGTATTGGTAATATAAGCTTAACACTTGGTTATTTAGAACATGCCGAAAAGCATTTTCGATTAGCTCTTGAAGATGAAATCAGAATGGATAGTGATATTGGTCAAGCCATTAATTACGCCAATATCGGTGCCATATACGAAAAACGCAATCAGTTAGACTCAGCACATTTGTATTATAACAAGTCTTTGGAGTTCAATCAGAAGGCTCGTTCTGATGTAGGAATAGGATTATGTCTTATTCATATTGGTAACTTATATGAAAAGGAGAATAAATTAGAAAAATCTAAAAATGAATATTTCAAAGCATATGAGTTAATGCATCAAATTTCTGATCGTTGGCACTGGTTAGAAGCTTGTATATCTATTGCACGTATTAATTTATTAGAAAACAATTTCTCTGAATTAAATCATTATTTGAGTTTAGCTGAAGAAACTGCCAATGAAATAAACTCGCCCAGACACCTAGCTGATTTGTATTTACTCAAGCATAGAAAAAATATTAAACAGTCGGATTTTAAGCTAGCCCTTGAAAATTATAAAATATACAAGGAGTTAGAAGATAGTGTACAAGGTGTTCATAAGGCTAATCGATTTTTAGATGTACGATTAAATTATGAACAAAACAAAAATCTACAAGATATCGAAAGGATAGAAGCTCTTAATAAAGCACGTAACGAATCCAAGCAGCGCACCATCTATTTTATGTTGATTTTATCAGTTGTAGGTGCATTGATTACCGTATTGCTCTTTTATGCGTATAGACAACGTGTGAAAAGTAATCAGATTTTACGGCAGTTGGAACAATATCGTACTGATTTTTATACGAATATCACACATGAATTCAGAACGCCGCTAACAGTGATAAAAGGTTTCAACAGTTTGCTGTATGAGAAACAAGACCTGTCAGAAAAAGAGATTTCAAACTATCATGCTGCGATTGCAAGACAAAGCAATAATCTATTGGAATTGGTAAACCAATTATTGGATATTGCAAAATTAAAATCAGGCAAAAATAATCCAACTTGGTATCGGGGTGATATTATTGCTTATTTACAAATGATTGTCGAAACTTTTCAATTATTAGCAAAGAGTAAAGGTGTTAATCTTAGTTTTTATTCGGCAATAGCCTATCAGGAGATGGATTTTGTTCCGTTTTATATTGATAAAATCGTAGGTAATATCTTATCAAATGCAATAAAATATACAGTAGCTGGCGACAAAATTGATTTTGTTGTTGTAAAAGGAAAAAATAGCAATACTATTATTCTCCGTTTTATAGATACTGGTATTGGGATGTCTCAAGAAGAAAAAGATAATATTTTTGAAATGTTTTTTCAAAGTAAATCAAATGATGGTAGTATAGGTAGTGGAATAGGTATGCCATATTCGTTGATGATGATTGAAAAAATGAAAGGTAAAATAGAGGTTGAAAGTGAATTGGGTAAAGGAAGTTCTTTTACTGTTTATTTACCAATTATAAATAAGTCGATTGATAAAGCTCTGCCGTTATCTATTTACAATTCAAATTTGTCAGATAATAATAGACATGTTGATGAAAAACTGATGGAAAATGAATTTGAAGTAGATGAAGTTGATAA
Organism: uncultured Paludibacter sp.; assembly: GCA_964346125.1. Taxonomy (GTDB): domain Bacteria; phylum Bacteroidota; class Bacteroidia; order Bacteroidales; family Paludibacteraceae; genus UPXZ01. The sequence continues at coordinate 2,628 of CAYFTO010000055.1, read as the reverse complement.
AATTGATAATCAAGCTATAGTACTTATAGTTGAAGATAATAAAGATGTAAATGCCTTTATTCATTCAATATTAAAGGATTCCTATCAGATCTACTCGGCGCGAAACGGTCAAGAAGCCTTAGAAATAGCAACAGAAATAGTACCTGACGTTATAGTTACAGATTTGATGATGCCAATTATGGATGGTTATGAGCTATGTCGTCGACTACAAGAAAATCCGTTACTGAATCATATTCCAATAATTATGTTAACCGCCAAATCAAGCAACGAAGATCGTGTAAAAGGATTGCGATGTGGTGCGGTCTCTTATCTAACCAAACCTTTTGCAGGAGAAGAGTTAAATATAACGATAGAGAATTTATTAAAATCTCGTAAAGTTCTCATTGATAAATATCTACATATTATTGAATCTTCTGGAGTTTCTCATAATTCGGAAATAGATGAGAATATAAATTATCTAGAAAAAATAACTGATATTATTTACAGTGAAATACAAAATCCTGATTTAAGCTCTGTTTTAATAGCTGAAAAGATGTCTGTAAGTGTATCACAGCTTAATCGGAAAATGAATGCTATAACGGGCAAATCTACACTTAGCTATATTCTTCAAGTAAAACTCACAAAAGCTAAACGCTTACTCAATGATGAAAAGCAAAATTTATCCATGTTAGATATTGCTTTAGCCTCAGGTTTTTACGATGCTAATTATTTCTCTCGAGTTTTTAAAAAGGAGTTTGGTGTCACACCTTCCCAATATCAAAGAATACCAAATTCTTGAGCATCTATATAAGCTTGAAAAATCGATTTGAAATTAGAGAATGAGATAATTAAATTTTATATCTTTGTCTTTATTAATCCCCAATGATTATGCAGGAAAAAAGAGTTTTAATTTCAGGTGGTAGTGGTTTTATTGGAACGTATCTCAATAAACGTTTTTCAGAAAGTGGCTATGTTGTCAAAATTGTATCAAGATCTGGGCAAGATTTGTTTTGGGGTTTAGAGCAGTTAAGTTCTGAATTAAATCAAACTGATATACTGATTAATTTAGCTGGCAGTACTATCAATACTCGATTCAATAAAAAAAATAGAGAAAAAATTGTACAATCTCGAGTAGAAACAACAGAATTGCTTCATCAGGCTATTGAATTATGCAATACGCCACCAAAGTTGTGGTTAAATGCTAGCGCTACTGGTATTTATGCCCACACTTATTTTGATAAAATTTTGCATGAATTTTCAGATCAGTATGCAAATGATTTTTTGTGCGAGGTTACTCGCAAATGGGAGGCCTCTTTTTTTAGAAAAAACTTAGCAGAAACCCGACAAATAGCTTTGCGAACCTCAGTTGTTTTGGGTAAATCGGGTGGTGCCTTTCTTAAATTCAACTTGCTGACGAGCTTGGGATTAGGAGGTACACAAGGAAGCGGTAAGCAAATGATAAGTTGGATTCATATAGAAGATTACTTTCAAATTATTTTGCATCTGATAGCCAATAATGAAATTACAGGTGTTGTAAATATGGCCTCTCCGCATCCAGTGAGTAATAAATTATTTATGAAAACATTGCGCAAGGTGAAATCTAAACCTTTTGGACTACCTGCGCCAGCTTTTTTACTGCGCTTAGCTATGCCTGTTATTGGTATTGAGCCATCCTTGGTTTTGGATAGTACCAATGTGTTTTCTATCCGTTTGAAAGAACAGAATTTTCAATTCAAATATCCTACGGCTGAAAAAGCTTTCGAGGATTTGACAACAAAATAAGATGAGTAAGAGACAACAAAATAAAAGATCTTTAATTGCACGTTTTCGCCGATTTATACTTCTTTGCCTTATTTTCTTTTTTCTTTTAAGCTTAGGGTCGGTCGTTTTGTATCGCTTTGTGCCAGTCTATTACACACCTTTAATGCTTTTGCGTAAAGTTGAAAATGTACATAAACAAAAGCCCTCAATAATTCGTAAAAAATGGGTGCCTCTTGAAGAAATTTCGCCCAATTTGATCCAGGCAGTAGTTGCTTCTGAAGATAATTTGTTTTTACAACACAATGGTTTCTCCTTCGACGATATTAAAAAAGCAATTGATAGTAGATCAACGAAAAAAAGAATAAGAGGTGGAAGCACTATATCGCAACAAACTGCAAAAAATGTATTCCTATGGCCTAAGCGATCATGGATACGAAAAGGACTTGAAGCCTATTTTACTGTTCTGATTGAGTTTATTTGGAGTAAGGAGCGTATTATGGAAGTTTATCTTAATGTGATTGAGATGGGAGATGGTATTTATGGCGCAGAAGCAGCTGCCTCTCATTATTATAATAAAAAAGCCTCAAAACTAAGCAAATGGGAGTCGGCCTCGATTGCAGTTTGCTTGCCTAATCCAAGGGTCTATCATCCTGTCAATCAAAGCAACTATATAAAGCGTCGCACCAATCATATTGTCAATTTAATGGGAAAGATAGGTCCAGTTAAATTTGAATAACTGGGAAGCTTACTTCGGGATTCAAAATAATTTAATAACTTTGGATTGAAATTCAATAAATCTTAAACTTAAATTTACAAAACACCATGAAAGTATTTATGATTGGCGGCACGGGTCTGATAGGTAGTGAAGCTGCACACGAATTAATTAGT
>CAYFTO010000054.1:0-13100 GCA_964346125.1 uncultured Paludibacter sp. | reverse complement strand
GCCATGCTACTTCCATAATGAAACGAATTTTCAAACGTGAGTCTTCGTTAGTACCGCAGAAAGTATCAACAACAAATAGGCGTTTGTTTGACAATTGCTTTGCTGTAATGTCTTTCAATTTTGCCCAAGTTTCTTCTGATAATGGTTTGTTATCATTTTTATATTCGTCAGATGTCCACCAGATTGAATCTTTTGATGTTTCATCCATGATGAAGAATTTGTCTTTTGGTGAACGACCTGTGTAAACACCTGTCATAACATTAACCGCTCCAAGTTCACTAACTTGAGCTCTTTCAAAACCTTCTAATTCTGGTCTTGTCTCTTCTTCGAATAATAATTCGTACGATGGGTTATGAACGATTTCTTTTACGCCCGTAATACCATACTTTGTTAAATCTAAATTTGCCATGTAATAAATTTATAAAAGTGATTTATTTTTTGTTGAATATCTTTCTTTTTAATTTTCGAGTACAAAAGTAATATTAATAATTTTGTTAGCAAAACAAAATAGAGAAATAATTCCTTAATTAGTGAAGATTTCGCTTTGTTAACATGTTTGGAACAAAATTAAGTTGCTAATGTTTGAGCACTAATTCATAATTAACAGATTGATACAAAATGCCTTGTAGAAGTTAATCAAAGATAAAGAGAGTGGCTATTTATTTCATATTTACTTCTGGCACACATATTGTGTTTTATAAAATAAAGAATGAAGAGCCATATTGAAAACTATGATGGATTTATTTATATCATTTAGATAAAAGGGTTCCAATTTTTTATTAGAGAGAAATAAAATTAGTATTAACACACTTCAAAAAAGTAGAACTATGAAAACAATAATTTATAACATGCTGGCATTCGTAGCTTTGGTGTTATTGAATATGCCGAGTATGGTGCATGCACAGGGAAGTGCTTACGACGTTTATACTTATAGTGGAACCAATCGATATAACGCTAAGAATGTAACAGTGCAGGCATATAATGATGATATAAGTTATAATTTGGACTTGCGAGCTGTTGCAAATCTTTTTGCAGATGCAAATGATTTGGAAGAGTTTGAAAGAAAACTGAATGATTATAGCTTAGGTGTAAATAATTTGGATTTAAATAACGACGGTCAAGTTGATTACTTAAGAGTTGTTGAAACTCAAGATGGTAATACACATTTGGTTGTGATACAAGCTGTTGTTGGTTACGATGTTTTTCAGGATGTGGCCTCAATTGTAGTTGAGAGAAAAGGAACGAGTAAGCATACGGTTCAAGTAATAGGAGATCCATATATTTATGGGCCTCGATATATCATTGAGCCCGTTTATATACATACTCCAAGTATTTTCTCATTCTTTTGGAGTCCCAGGTATTATCACTGGCACTCTCCCTATTATTGGGGATACTATCCAACACACTGGAGTTTCTGGAACCCATATCCTACTCGTGTATATGTGAATAACATAAATATTTTCTGTAATAATTATCATACATCTTACAGTTATTCAAATCGCGTAAGTTATAACAACTACAACACAATGAGAAGTAGTATCAGTAGAAGTGATTACCAACGAGCTAATCCAAATAATTCGTTTGTTAATAGAAATAATACAGCTTCAAATTCTGCCAGAAATAGTGTTACAAATCGTCGAGATTTAGAAAGACAAATACAAAGTGGTCAAAGAACTGGTAGTTTGGTTTCAAACTCACGTACGAGTGGAAATGTGAGAGAACAAAGCTCTACAGCAAACCGTACTCAAAGCACAGTTAGAAGTAATGAAACTACAAATAACGGTCGCACGCAAGGTACAGTTCGTGGTAACGACGCATCAACAACAAATCGTGCAGGTACAAGTGTGAGAACTGGTACTAATACTACTAATCGAACTGAAAGTAATGTTAGACAAAATCAGATAAACACTTCACCACGTACGAATTCTGGTGCTGTAAGAACTACAAATGAGTGGAACAGTGTAAGAAATAATAATGCAAATGTACAAAGACAAAATCAAGGTTCTTCTACTGTAAATCGCAGTACTACTACAGCACCTGCAAGGACCAATTCAAGTACATCGACTGGGAATAGAAATAGTGGTACAGTGACAACACCAAGTCGAAATAACACAGGTGGAAGTTCGAATGTGAATCGTAGTACAACAACTACTCCACAACGTCAAACTTCTACAACAAATAGATCTTCAAGTACAACTAATAGAAGTAGCGCTGTAACTTCTTCACCAAATCGAAATACGTCAAGCAGCAACTCTGTATCAACACGCAGTAGTGCGCCTGCAAGAAGTAGTAGCGTTAGCAGTAGTCCTACTCGTTCCTCAAGCTCATCAGTAGGTAGTAGCTCAAGAGGAAGTAGTTCGCCAGCTCGTAGCAGTGGTGGTAGAAGTAGATAAACTTCAATTGTCAGTTTGCTGACAATCGTTGATATAACCCCAAAGAGAATATCTCTATTATATAGTGATGTTCTCTTTTTTTTATTTAATAGGTAGATATAGATTGTCAGATAAAATATATAACTTTGCAAACTGAAATTTAGCGGAAAGATGAAAAGGATAAAAGAGATAGTACGTTTTTTATTTTTAATACCAGTTTATTTTTATAGACTGTTTATTTCGCCTCTTTTACCTCCTTCATGTCGATATACACCTACCTGTTCAGCCTACACGGTGGAAGCCGTAAAGAAGCATGGTGTTTTTAGAGGCGGTTGGTTGTCAACAAAGAGGATTCTTAGTTGCAATCCGTGGGGTGGAAGTGGCTATGATCCTGTTCCTGAAAAATTTCATTTCTTTAAGAGTCAAAAGAATAAGTCAGAAGGTGATTTATAAGGCTCTAAAGTTAGTTTAACTGAAGCAAATAATATAAATTAATAATACGTGTGCTTGGTAACCACGTTAAAAAAACAAGAATATGAAAAAGCAACTATCTGTTGCCTACTTAGTTAGTGGGCTCCTTTTTACTACCTGTCTTATTATAGCTAATATAGTAGAACAAAAGCTGATTAATATTGGCCCGATTGAAGCCACAGCAGGTTTACTAATTTTTCCAATTTCCTATGTAATCAATGACGTTATAGCTGAAGTTTGGGGCTTTCGGAAAGCTCGATTAATTATTTGGTACGGATTTTTAATGAATTTCTTAGCGATATTCATTTTCCGATTAAGTATTATTGTGCCAGGTTCCGACAATTTCACACACCAAGAGGCATTTGCCTTGGTATTAGGAAATACGCAGCGTATTACTATAGCAAGTTTTATAGCATTTCTTGTTGGATCATTCCTTAATGCGATGCTAATGAGTAAAATGAAGATAATGCAAAAAGGACGTAACTTCTCTATTCGTGCTATTGTTTCTACTTTGGTTGGGGAGGGTGCCGATTCGCTAATATTCTTTACTATAGCTTTTTACGGAGTGATTTCTAATGGAGATTTGCTCTTATTGATGTTGACTCAAACTACTATGAAAACGGTATATGAGATTATAGTTCTCCCTTTTACTAATCGAATTGTGAAATGGGTTAAAAAGCAAGAAGGAGAAGATATGTATGATGAGGATATATCCTATAATCCATTTAAAATAAAGGATCTGTAATATAGTGTCTTTACCTTGGGATATTCATCGAAAAATTTGTTGTGGTATATAGATTAAAATTCACGGGGTAATTCAAAGTCACCCCGTGAATTTTATTTTGGGCTATTGTTTCTTTATTTTGCTTGGATTTATTTTGATGCCTTTTATTCCAAAAGTGCTCAATACGACGTTCGTTGCAAAATTTTTACAGTACAGATGCTGCTGCAGGGTTTGACGCCTTAAATTCATCTAAAATAAATCTGGGTAGAAAATAATTAGTGTAAAAATATCTAAAGTGAATAGAGCTAAATCATTTCTACTTTATGCGCAAACTTATTTAATCACGTCTGCTCATGAAAATCATGATGTAATAAAACAATGTTGCTAATGAACTGAGAGCAGCAATAAAGTAAGTGTAAGCAGCGGCTTTCAATGCTCCTTTAGCAGCACTTCCTGTTTGGTTATTTGTCATCCCTGTGTTGCTTAGCCATGCTAAAGCACGCTTAGAAGCATCAACTTCTACTGGCAAGGTTACAATACTAAATAATGTAGTCAATGCAAAAAGGATAATTCCTAAAAGTAAGAGTTGTGGGAAGACATTTAACAAAAGAATTCCTCCTAATAAAATCCACTGCAACCAGCGAGACGATACGCTAACTATAGGGACTAATTTAGAGCGCATTTGTAATGGTCCATACGCTTTAGCATGTTGCACAGCGTGTCCACATTCGTGAGCAGCCACAGCAGCTGCAGCCACACTGTTTGATGCATATACTATATCACTCAAATTAACCGTTTTATTAATTGGATTATAGTGATCCGTTAATTGTCCGGGTGTAGAAATCACTTTTACATCATAAATTCCATTGTCATGAAGCATTTTCTCAGCAATCTCGCGACCTGTTAATCCATTAGGCATTATAATTTGGGAGTACTTTTTGAATTTAGATTGAAAATTAATCTGTACTAACCAGCTTAATAATGCCACAAGTCCAAAGAGAATGTAAGGGATGTAATTAATACTCGCCTGCATTGTTTGATAATCTTGCATAATATATCTTGTTAAAATTAATAATCCATTGGATGAGTAAATATCATATCAAAACTCAAGCCAAATAAGGTGCTATTGCTTTATGCATTATCTAATAATAGTCTGAGCTCTATCAGGTCCTACCGAAACAATCTTTATAGGCACCTCTAGCTCTTTCTCTAAGAACTGGATGTAATCGTTAAAAGCTTGTGGAAATTCACTTTCGCTTTGCATTTTTGACATATCTGTCTGCCAACCTGTCAGTTTGTAGTAAATGGGTTCCGTTACATCTTCTAAGTCAAAAGGCATAGTTTTCACCTCTTTATCGCCGATATTGTAGGCAACGCATGCTTTAATAGTTTCAAGTTGGTCTAAAACATCCGATTTCATCATAATCAATTGTGTTACACCATTGATGCTGATTGTGTATTTCAAAGCTACTAAATCAATCCATCCACAACGACGTGGACGCCCTGTAACTGACCCAAACTCAGCTCCTTTTACGCGCATTTCATCGCCAACTTCATCAAATAGCTCGGTTGGAAATGGACCGCTACCAACACGTGTTAAATAAGCTTTAAAAATTCCATATACTTCGCCTATTTTACTTGGTGATATTCCTAAGCCGGTACAAGCACCAGCGCTAACTGTATTGCTTGAAGTAACAAAAGGATAGGTTCCAAAATCAATATCTAACAATGAACCTTGTGCACCTTCAGCTAAAACAGTTTTGTTCGACTTCAAAGATGTATTAATAAGTTCTTCACTGTCGATAAATTCAAATGTTTTAAGTACTTCAATGCCTTTAAACCACTCTTTTTCGAGACTTTCTAATTCGAATTCTAAATCGTAATGTTTAAGAATATCTAAGTGTCTGTTTTTTAGTTTTTCGTATTTGTTTTCGAAGTTATTTAGAATATCACCTACGCGAAGTCCGTTACGGCTAATCTTATCCGTATAAGTTGGTCCAATTCCTTTGCCAGTAGTTCCAATTTTTTCGTCGCCTTTAGCTAATTCGTAAGCTTGGTCAAGTAAGCAATGGGTTGGGGTGATAAGATGCGCTTTTTTCGAAATTTTTAATCGCTCAGTAAGAGGATGTCCAGAAGCTGCAAGAGCAGATACTTCATCTTTAAAAAGTGTAGGATTGAGCACTACACCATTTCCAATAATATTGGTTTTGTCTCCTTGAAATATGCCGGAAGGTATGGAGCGAAGTACAAATTTTTTACCATCAAATTCAAGTGTGTGTCCTGCATTAGGTCCCCCTTGAAATCGAGCTATTAAATCATATTTGGGTGTAAGCACATCCACAATTTTACCTTTTCCTTCGTCTCCCCACTGAAGACCTAATAAAACATCTACTTTGTTCATTCGTGTAAATTGATTAATTATTTTTTTGTTTGATTTTCTTTGTTTTTACATTTTCTGCAGAGCCCATACAGATAAAGGGAGTAGTGGCTAATGTCAAAAGTAGCAAAACGTTTGCTTTGTACAGCATTACGTATTTTCCTATCTGAAAACTCCTTCACTGTTCCGCAACTTGTGCAGACGAGATGATGATGAGTATGAGGTCCGAACGTTTTTTCATATTCTGCAATTTGCTCTCCAAACTGATGTTTTACTACAAGGCGACAGTCTACTAAAAGCTCCAAAGTATTATAGATAGTAGCTAAACTAACCCGATATTTGTTTTCCATAATATTAAATAGCGTTTCAGCATTAAAATGCCCGTCGTAATTATGGATTTGCTCCAAAATAGCAAATCGCTCAGGCGTTTTTCGATGCTTTTTTTCTACTAAATATTGTGTGAAAACATCTTTTACAACATCAAATGAGAGGTCATCTTTCATTATGAAATTCAATTAATTCGATAGCAAAACCCAACAAAATTACTCATTTTATTTCAAATTCATTGCTTAATCTTCTAAAAATGAGATTTCATTTTCTATTTCATTGCAAATAAACTGTGTCGAAATGGTTTCAGCATCACATAGTTTAGAAGTTTTGTTTTTAATCATTTCGATGTGGTTTTTCCCATTGCGGCAAATACGAGAAAGAGCTGTGGCTATGGCACGGTATAGGAAATATTCATCAGTTTTACCTAAAATAACAGCTCTGTCAGTTAATACTTCAGTTTCTTCAATGCTAATTTCACGCGAAATTCGAGTAATTAAAGAAAACCCAATAATTTGATGCCACAGTTGATCGGTTTGAATAAGCTTGATACTCCATTTGAGTTTTTCGGGATGTTTGGCTAGCAAATTCATATTTATTTGCTCAACCAATTCAATATTGTTGATGTCGATGAGCCATTTATCAAATTGTTTTTTATCAAATGATTCTATGGGTTCAAGCATAGTAGCAAGAATCATAGTTTCGCGGTGCTTAAAATCCCATAATCTAATAGCTAAATCATGATTGGGTTCTAATTCAGATGCAATCTCTTTAAGATGAAGTAAGGAAGCGCCCCAATTTATTTTATAGTGAAGTCCTTTTTCACGCATTGATTCTGCTACTTCTCCATTTTTTAAGAGTCTAATTTTTCTACGAATAGTCTTAATTGTTTCGTCAATCTCTGGGTTTCCTAAATAAAATTTAGCCATATCGTTTTTCTGTTAGCTGATTTGTTGAATATAATATGATGAGAAGGTCAAAAAAATCTGAGAGCAAGATAAGTTTTGCTATAAACTCTTGATATTATTTAGTCCTTTTCTCTTTTTGCAAAGATATTGAAGTTTTTTCTAATAATAAATTTGCAAAATAACAAAAAGCGCACTATCTTTGCACCGCAAATAAAATGGTGGTCGTAGCTCAGTTGGTTAGAGCGTTGGATTGTGGTTCCAAAAGTCGCGGGTTCGAATCCCGTCTTCCACCCTTAGCAATGAAAAAGGAAGCACACGATTGTTGCTTCCTTTTTTCGATTAAAGCCAAATTTCTATTAATTTATTGAAAGCTTATGAAAGTTTTAAAATTTGGAGGTACGTCGGTTGGTTCAGTTGATGGTATCAAAAATGTAGCAGCATTAATATCTGAAGATGAAAATCAAAAAGTAGTAGTTCTTTCGGCTATGTCGGGAACAACTAACAGCTTGGTAGAGATTTCAGATTATTTTTATAAGAATAATTCAGCTGGTGCGCTTGAAAAGATAAATATTTTACAGCAAGCTTATGAAGAGACAATAGACTCTCTTTATTCAAAAGAAGAGAATAAGCAACGAGCTTTGGAAATTGCGAACGAGATATTTAATTTCATGCGTGGTTTTTCTAAAAATATATTCACTATTTTTGAAGAGAAAGCAATTTTGGCTCAAGGAGAACTGCTTTCAACAAATATGTTCCAAATTTATTTAGAAGAGATTGGCGTTAATAGTGCTTTGTTGCCGGCTTTAGACTTTATGCGTATTGATAAAAATAGCGAGCCAGATACTGCTTTTATCTCTGAAAATCTTTCAAAATTACTTGAAGAAAATAAGAATAAGCATATTTATGTAACTCAAGGTTATATTTGTCGTAATTTTTATGGAGAAATAGATAATCTGAAACGTGGTGGAAGTGATTATACTGCATCTTTGGTAGGAGCAGCTATTCGTGCTAAAGAGATACAGATTTGGACAGATATTGATGGGCTTCATAATAACGACCCGCGTATTGTTGAGGGAACGAGACCAGTTCCAATGCTTCATTTTGACGAGGCTGCTGAGTTGGCTTATTTTGGTGCTAAAATTTTACATCCAACATGTGTTTTACCAGCAAAACTGCATAATATACCTGTAAGATTGTTGAATACAATGAACCCAGCAGGTGAAGGCACGCTTATTTCTAATAAACGTATCCCCGGTGTTATTGAAGCTGTAGCTGCAAAAGATAATATTACAGCTATTAAAATCAAGTCAGGACATATGCTTTTGGCGCATGGTTTTTTGCGTAAAGTGTTTGAGATTTTTGAAAAAAATCAAACATCAATTGATATGGTTACTACGTCTGAGGTGGGAGTATCAGTAACGATTGACGATACAAGTAAGCTGGGTGAAATCATCAATGAATTGAAAAAATTTGGAACTGTTACCGTAGATACAGATAAGGTTATTGTTTGTGTTGTAGGTGATATGGATCACAATATGGTTGGGTTTCAGGCTAAAGTCGTTAATGCCTTACGCGACATTCCTATCCGAATGATATCCTATGGTGGAAGTAATTTCAATATATCTTTCCTTATAAATGCCGAAGATAAAGAGCAAGCTCTTAACTTATTGAGTGATGCTATTTTCAAATAGAATACAAACCGATGAAGAGTAATTTTCATCGGTTTTATCAATCTATCGCTTTATTTTATTTTTACAATGATAAAAGAATTTCCCGTTGAGCAGTTTGAAAAACTAATTACCCCTTTTTATTATTACGATTTAGAACTTCTTGAAAAGACTTTGAAAGAGATTCAGGCTCTTGGATTGCCAAGTAATTGGATGGTGCATTATGCACTCAAAGCAAATTCAAACCCCGAAATTTTAAGGCTAATCGCGTCATATGGATTTGGTGCCGATTGTGTGAGTGGAGGTGAGGTACAAGCAGCTATTGATAATGGGTTTTCTGCTTCGAAAATCGTATTTGCTGGTGTTGGTAAGGCTGATTGGGAGATAAATTTAGCATTAGAACATGAAATAGAAGCATTTAATGTTGAGTCGCTTGCTGAATTGGAAGTGATTAATGAGTTAGCGGGTAAGAAGGAAAAGATTGCACGCGTAGCTCTTCGAGTTAATCCTGATGTAGAAGCAGATACACACAAAAACATAAAAACGGGAAATAACGATAACAAATTTGGAATTAATCAAGAGGATTTACCTAAGTTTATTGATATACTTCCTACTCTTGAAAATATTCAGTTGATGGGTTTGCACGTTCATATTGGTTCTCAAATTTTGAATATGGATGATTTTAAGAATGAAAGTTTGCGTGTAAATGAAATTGTGAATTACTTTAAAGAGCAGCAAATCTATTTTAGTAGCATCAACGTGGGCGGAGGCTTAGGTATTAACTATGAAAATCCAAAAACTGCTCAAATCCCTAATTTCAAAGCTTATTTTGATACATTCCGCCAGCATTTAATTGTAGAAGATAATCAAAGCCTTCATTTCGAATTGGGTCGATCAATAGTGGCGCAGTGCGGTACACTTATTTCAAAGGTGCTGTATGTAAAAGAGGGTGGCGGAAAGCAATTTGCTATTTTAGACGCTGGAATGACTGAATTAATTCGCCCAGCACTGTATCAAGCCTTTCACAAGATAGTAAATTTAAGTTCAGACCTGGAGGAGGAGACCTATGATGTAGTAGGACCTATTTGTGAATCATCAGATATTTTTGTTGAAGAGTATAAGATGAATCGTATAAAGCGAGGAGATTTAGTGGCTATCCAAAGTGCAGGAGCTTATGGCGAAGTGATGGCGTCACAGTATAATATGCGTAAATTACCAAAAGCGTATTATAACACACAATTTGATAAATAAGAGGAGCGTAAGAAGAGTTTTGAGATGGATATTTTAGGTTTTTATTTTTCATATGTTTTAATTGTTTTAGTAGGAATTTTACTGCTTGCATTATCTATTCAGCTTTACTATTATTTTCGTTATTTTAGAGGGATAATACGCTATACAAAGCGAGTGAAGAAGGGTGATGTTGAATTCTTAAATGAGAAGCCTGCTATATCTGTGATTATTGCTTCTAAAAATGAGGAGGAAAACTTACGTCAATTCCTTCCTTTTATTCTTGAGCAAGATTATCCAAATTTTGAAGTAATTGTGGTGAATGATGCATCAGAAGATGCAACAGAAGATGTGCTAACCTATTTGAAAGATAAATATCCTAATTTGCGAAGCAGTTTTGTTCCAAAGGGAGCCAAAAACCTAAGTACCAAAAAATTGGCGTTAATGCTTGGTATAAAAGCATCTGAAAATGATATATTGCTCTTTACCGACGCAGATTGTATGCCTGACGGAAAAGATTGGATTAGTAATATAGTGCGCAATTTTACCGAGGGTACAGATTATGTTTTAGGCTATGGTGGCTATTTAGATAAAAAAGGCTTTTTGAATAAGCTGATTAAGTTTGATACGCTCTTTGTTGCGATTCAGTATCTTGGAATGGCAATTGCTAAACGTCCATATATGGGTGTTGGTCGAAATTTGGCTTATAGAAAAGAGGCTTTTTATCAAATGAAAGGTTTTTCTTCTATTTTGCAATTTCGTTCAGGTGATGATGATTTATTAATAAATAAAGCCTCTAATAAATTTAACACGCGTGTAGAGATTAGTCAAGCTGGAAGTACTTGGTCGGTTCCAAGCGAAAATTTCAAGCAGTGGTATAAGCAAAAAGAACGTCATTTGTCTGTTTCAGGTAGTTATAGTCGAAGTAGTAAAGTGCGACTGTTTTGGGAACCTTTCTCTCGTGCAATCTTCTATTTATGCTTTATTGCAATTACTGTATTTTCTATAATCCAGTTTAACTGGATAACATTAGGATTAGGATTGTTGTTTTTTATAGGTAGATTGATTCTTCAAATTCAAACGATAAATAAATCCGCAAAGATACTCGGAGAACGAAAGTTTTATTTTACAGTCCTTATATTTGATATACTTCTTCCGATTATCACACTAAACTTACTGATTTTTGGCAAGAAAGGGCATAAAATAAATTGGAAATAAGTTTGCGTCTTAATAGCAGTTCTTAGCTCCTGAAAGGTTGATTTTGAAAGATAACTATTGGATAATCAGCTTATTTTTTTAACTTTGCCAATTGATACAAATGAAATTGAAAATTTCACTCTAATACTTTTATATTTATGTTTAAATCACGATTATTTGCTGCACTAACAATGTTGTGGCTTATTCTGTCTTTAACAGCTCAAAACTTTTCAAGCGATTTTTATTATCATATCAAAAATGCAGAAGGTAAAGTAGTAGGAAACGGTGACAGCTCCACTGCAGGTGCATTCGTTTATATGGAAACCCTAAATACTTCTAGTAAAGGACAGTATTGGGCAATAGAAAATGTAGGTGGTGGTTTTGTAATAATTAAAAACACTACATATGGACAAAATTTGGATAATAATAACAGTGGAACACGTCAAGTGTTGCAATGGACCAATAGCCCAGCTAACCAAAATCAGCATTGGAAACTTACTGAGGTAGCAGGTAAAGAAGGTTGGTACACGCTGTCAGCTCGTTCTAATCCTAGTCAGAATATTGCATATAATGCTAATAATTCTTTGACAGCTGTTGCGGCTAATTCAAGTGCAAGCAATCAACAATTTCAGCTTGTAATTACAGATATAGAAGTAACTTATCCAAAGCAGGCCTATTGGGAAGATGAGGCTGTGTTTGAAGAAAACAAAGAGAAAGCTAACGCGACTTATACGCCCTATCCAAATAAAGCGGCTTTGCTGGCTGATAATGCACACTTCGCACATCCTTGGCTAAACCCAAATACAACAAGAATACAATCATTGAATGGAACTTGGAAATTCAACTGGGTAAAACAACCAAGTGATTCAATCGAAGGTTTCTATTCAAAAAGCTTCGACGATAGCAGTTGGAGTAATATACGTGTTCCTTCAAACTGGGAAATGGAAGGTTTTGGACATCCATTCTACATGAATGAAGAGATGCCATTTGAAAATCAACCACCCTATATCAAGGTTAGAGGTAATGTGTCTGGTTATGATAATAATTCAATTGGAAGTTACAGACGCAACTTTACAATTCCTTCTGACTGGAATAACAAAACGGTCTTTATAAATTTTGAAGGGATTTATAGTGCAGCGTACGTTTATGTGAATGGTGAGTATGTAGGGTATACCGAAGCTGCTAATACTGACCATAAATTTGACATAACAGATTATATCCAAACAGGCGAAAACTTATTAGCAGTAAAAGTTCATCGTTGGTCAGACGGAAGTTATTTAGAAAACCAAGATATGTTTCGTATGAGTGGTATTTATCGAGATGTGAATCTGATAGCAGTGCCTAAAACTTATGTACGAGATCATCAAATAAATTCAATAATGGCAAGTCCTACTGCTAATAATGGAAACTTAAGTGTTGATTTACGGGTGTCCAATAGCAGCGGAAGCAGCTCTTCTGGAAAAGTAGAGGTGGAATTTTTAGATGCATCAGGCAATTTTATTGACCGTATAGGGTCTGAAACTAATTTTTCATTAAATGCTGGCGAAGAGAAAAAAATAACTTTAAGTTCTGCTGTATCTAACGTAAAATTGTGGAGTGCGGAGCACCCAAATCTTTACACGGTAATCGTAAAACTGAAAGATAGCAATGGGAATGAGACAGAAGCATTTGCAACAAAATATGGCTTTAGAACTATTGAAATAAAGAACAATTTGGTTTATATCAATGGTGAGCGAATTCTTTTCAAAGGTGCTAATCGACACGACTCAGATCCTGAATTAGGGCGTGCTGTTACTACAGATTTAATGTTGAAAGATGTGCTTCTATTTA
>CAYFTO010000053.1:0-13282 GCA_964346125.1 uncultured Paludibacter sp. | reverse complement strand
CAGACCAGATAGCCTCAGGAATAATAAAAACCTCTGTTATGAGATTTCGACCAACACACAGTCCTGAAATTTCAGAGTTTGTCAATCTCGTTAAAGGCTATCGTGGAGGAAAATACGGCTTTGTTTCTTCACACGCAGCTAATTCATTTGCATTGGCTCTGCTTTCTGCTCTATTTTTTAGAAACAAACTATTCAGTTTTTCTATTTTCTTGTGGGCAATTGTCAATTCCTATTCGCGAATTTATCTAGGCGTTCACTATCCCGGTGACATATTGGGTGGAACTTTAGTGGGAATAGTAGTAGCTATCTTTCTTTATTTTTTATTAAAAAAAATAAGACCAACTCTTTTTGATAAAAATCAACAATCAGATAAATTTGATTATTTCCCAAGCTATATCCTTTGGTTGAGCATCGTGGGGATAGCGATTTATGCAATGTGGTTCTTTTAATTTCTCTTCCACACCAAATTTCATTCAATCTCTCAGCAATACTTCAAGCTGATTTTATAGTATTCTTTACTTAATTCCATATTTGTTTTGTAAAAGTAGTTTGTATCATCATTTTATTGTAAATTTGCATAATCAATCTAATTCGTTAATTAGTTTGAAAACATATACATACTTAAATGTATAATTATTCTCAATTAAGCTAAATTCAATAAATGAAGAAAAAAGTATTTGTATCGGGTTGTTATGACATGTTACACAGTGGGCACGTTGCATTTTTTACTGAAGCAGCAGCCTATGGCGATTTGTATGTTGGTATTGGATCTGATAAAACTATCAATGAACTGAAAGCACGAAAAACCGTCAATCCCGAAAGTGAGCGCCTTTATATGGTAAAAGCTCTGAAAGTGGTTAAAGACGCTTGGATTAATAGTGGTAGTGGCTTATTGGATTTTGTAGATCAACTGAAAGAACTCAAGCCGGATTATTTTTTTGTAAATACGGATGGGCATACACATGCTAAAGAGGAGTTATGCAAAGAATTGGGTATAGAGTATATTGTTAGCGAGCGAATTCCGCACGGTGATTTGCCATCGCGCTCTACCACTTCTTTACGTAAAGTATGCCGTATTCCATACCGCATTGATTTGGCGGGAGGATGGTTGGATCAACCCTTTGTTAGTAAATATGCATCAGGTGCAGTTTTGACAATAAGTATCGAACCGGATATTGATTTTAATCATCGTAGTGGTATGTCCACAAGCAGTAGAAATAGAGCAATAGAACTTTGGCAAACCGATATTCCAGACGGAGATAAAGAGCATTTGGCTCGTATTCTTTTTAGTTATGAAAATCCTCCTGGTAAGAAATATGTGAGCGGTTCACAAGATTCTTTAGGAATAACTCTTCCAGGATTAAATCGACTTTATTACGAAAATGACTATTGGCCTTCAAAAATAGATTCAGTATTGGATGATAATATATTAGATTGGTTAGAAGAGCATATTTACTTGATGCCTTTGTATCCTCGTGTTGCTGATTATGACGTGTTGAGTAATACAAAAATTGATGAAGAAGGGGCTAAGGCTTTAAGTACAGCTGCAGATATTTGTTGGGATGGAATTTTAGAAATGGATATTAACAAAGCTGGAAAAGGTATGCGAGAAAGTTTTGATGCTCAAATATCGATGTTCCCAAATATGGTAACAGAGGATATTCTCAATCAATTAAATTCATTGAAATCTCAAGTTTTGGGTTGGAAATTAAGTGGTGCCGGTGGTGGAGGGTATTTGATTTTGTTAAGTGAACAAGCTATAAAAAATACTTTAAAAATACGAATAAGGAGATAGAAGTATAATTCTCTAATCTTCAGCTAAAAATAAATTAAAAAATGAAAAAAGTAGCTTTAATTACAGGTATAACGGGACAAGATGGCTCTTATTTAGCCGAGTTTTTATTAGAAAAAGGGTATGAAGTACATGGGACGCTTCGTCGCTCTTCATCTTTTAATACCGGACGTATTGAGCATCTCTATTTTGATGAATGGGTGCGTGATATGAAACAGGGTAGAACAATCAATTTGCACTATGCAGATTTGACTGATTCAAGTTCTTTAATTCGGATTATTCAAACAATTAAACCGGATGAAATTTACAATCTTGCTGCTCAAAGTCATGTGAAAGTAAGTTTTGATGTGCCTGAATACACAGCAGAAACAGATGCCGTGGGCACTCTTCGTTTGTTGGAAGCAGTAAGGATTTTAGGTATGGAAAAATCAACCAAAATATATCAAGCTTCAACATCTGAACTTTTTGGTTTAGTGCAAGAGGTACCTCAAAAAGAAACAACTCCCTTTTATCCCAGAAGTCCATACGGAGTAGCAAAGCTTTACGGTTATTGGATAACCAAGAACTATAGAGAGTCCTATGGAATGTTTGCAGTTAACGGAATTTTATTCAACCATGAGAGTGAACGTCGTGGTGAAACTTTCGTTACACGAAAAATAACATTGGCAGCCGCTCGAATAGCTCATGGTTTGCAAGAAAAACTATATATGGGAAATCTTGATTCAAAGCGCGATTGGGGCTATGCAAAAGATTATGTAGAGTGTATGTGGCTTATGTTGCAACATGATACACCTGAAGATTTCGTCATTGCAACGGGTGAAATGCACACAGTGCGTGAGTTTTGCACATTAGCATTCAAAGAAGCTGGTATTAATCTACGTTGGGAAGGAGTAGGGCTTGATGAAAAAGGAATTGATGAAGCAAGTGGTAAGATTTTAGTAGAAGTTGATCCAAAATATTTCCGACCAGCAGAGGTGGAGCAATTACTTGGCGATCCCACAAAAGCTAAAACACTATTGGGTTGGAATCCAAGAAAAACATCATTTGAAGAATTAGTGAAATTGATGGTGAAGCATGATATGGAGTTTGTACATAAGCAATGAGCAATAAGCAATAAGCAATAAGCAAAGCGACAGAGCAAATAACTAATTGCTAATTACTAATAAATAACAACTTCTATATTATGAAAGATTTTAGGACATTAAAGGTGTGGGAGAAATCACATAATTTAACTTTGGATGTATATAAAATAACAAGAAATTTTCCAAAAGACGGGTTGTTTAATCTGACATCTCAATTTCGTAGAGCTACTTACTCAATTGGATTAAATATAGCGGAAGGTTGTGGAAGGAATAGCGATGCTGATTTTGGACGTTTTTTGGTAATAGCTCTTGGCTCCGCTAATGAAGTTGATTATTGTATTTTGCTTTCAAAAGATTTAGAATTCATTAATTTAGACGAATATAAAGTATTAAACGAGAAAATTGAAGAAATAAAAAAAATGCTATCAGCGCTAATAAGAAAAGTAAAAGATATTTAATAAGTAGCAAATCACTAATTGCTAATAGCTAATAGCTAATCGCTTTATAAACAATGAACAAAACCAGTAAAATATACGTTGCAGGTCATCGGGGCTTAGTTGGCTCTGCTATTTGGCAAAATCTTTTGCAAAAAGGCTATACCAATCTGATAGGCCGCTCTCGTGAAGAGTTGGACTTAATGGATGTAAGTGCTGTCAAAGAGTTTTTTGAAAAAGAAAAGCCGGAATATGTGTTTTTGGCTGCCGCTCATGTTGGAGGAATTGTGGCAAACAATACGTATAGAGCCGATTTTATCTATAATAATTTACAAATTCAAAATAACGTTATTGGTGAAAGTTATCGTTGTGGTGTGAAAAAACTGTTGTTTCTAGGAAGTACCTGCATTTATCCTAAAGAAGCCCCACAGCCGATGCAGGAAAATTATTTACTGACAAATGTTCTGGAATATACAAATGAACCTTACGCAATAGCTAAGATTGCTGGTTTGAAAATGTGCGAAAGCTTCAATATCCAATACGGTACAAACTTTATAGCAGTAATGCCAACTAATTTGTATGGACCAAATGATAACTTTGATTTGGAAAAAAGTCACGTTCTACCAGCTATTGTGCGTAAAGTACATTTGGCTAATGCACTAAATAAGGCAGAGTGGGGTGTTATAAAGAGTGATTTGAACGAAATGCCAATTGAAGGTATTACAGGATATCATTCAAAAGATGAGATATTATCCATATTAAGCAAATACGGAATAAGCGAAAATAGTGTAGAGCTGTGGGGTAGTGGGAAACCAATGCGAGAGTTTTTGTGGAGTGAGGATATGGCTGATGCTTCCGTATTCATTATGGAACGAATTAATTTTGATGATTTGAAAGGCGAAGAGGACGAGATACGTAATTGCCATATCAATATTGGCACGGGGATTGAAATTAGTATTCAGAATTTGGCTGAAAAGGTGGTAAAGATGATTGATTATAGAGGGAAAATTATTTTTAATACGAACAAACCCGATGGGACGATGCGAAAATTGACAGATGTTTCGAAATTAAACTCATTGGGATGGAAGCATCAAATTGAAATTGACGAAGGTTTGCAGAGAATATATAATTGGTACAGAAATTATTAAAAAATAAAAAGCATTATGAAATTATTAGACAATAATTTGTTGGATAAAATAACCGAAGAAGCAAAACAGAATGAGCGCTTACGTATGAATTACAATTTGCACGACTCCTTAGATGCAAAAGCTCAGCGACTATTTAATGCTTTGGAACCTGATACTGTAATTCCTATTCATCGACACCAGGATACGGCTGAAACTTATATTGTCGTTCGAGGAAAATTAAAGGTAGAGTATTACAATGATGATAAAATCTTAACAGACGAGATGGTATTAGATCCACTTATAGGTAAATTTGGACTTCATGTTCCTATTGGGCAGTGGCATAGGGTTATTTCTTTAGAGAGTGGTACTACTGTTTTTGAAGTAAAAGATGGTCCTTATAAACCATTTGATCCTATAGATATTTTGATTTAAAAATTAATTAATAGTATTGTGAGGCTGTTTTATAAACCAAAAAGATGGATAATAATTGTTGATTTGTTGATTATTGTTTTCAACATTTTAGCAGTATTTTTATTTCTTCCACTAACTACGCAAACTCCATTCGTAAAGTATAAAAATTTGATAATAATTTTTCTTATAGTATGGGTGGTTAACTCTTTTATATTTAAAAGATATAAGAGCTTGAGTCAAACTAGCTTTTTTGATACTTTTCTTCGATTGCTTTGGTCAACTCTTCTTACATTTTTAACTCTCTTGATTCTCATATATTATGTTTTTACATATCAGGGCTATTCTATCAATGTTTTATCCACAATAGTCTTGGGTTCATTTATTTCCATCTATCTTTTCCATATAGTGTATCATGCTTTTAAGTATGCCACACAATACGAAGATATTGAGGCTTTTGAAGAGAGTGAAATTCACCAAGCTTTTGATAAGCCTATTGAGCTAATTAGCGAAGATGCTCAAGATGAGAGAAAAAAGAGGATTGAACAGTTTGCTGGAAATAGAGTTTTTAGTTTTTTGGAGAAAAATATCAATATCTTTAGTAAGTACACGCATATCCTTACAGAAATTAAACTTGAGGAATTAAGAGAATATGAGCCAAATAAATACAATGAATTTGTATTACTCAAAAAGTATAATAATATTCGTGGAATAAATAAACTAATGGCAAAAGTCAATCGATTGCTTCCTGCTGACGGACTTTTTATAAGCTCATATACTTCACAACATACAACAAAGCAGAAAATATTTAAAAAACATAAGAGAGGTGTTGCTGATTTTATTTATTTTTTCCATTTTCTAAAGCATCGATTTTTACCTAAAATTTTCTTTGGTTCACAACTTTACTTTGATTTGACTGAAGGAGAAAATAGAACCTTGTCAAAAACTGAGATCTTGGGAAGGCTTAATTATAATGGTTTTAAGATTGAACGTATTGCTAAAGTTGATGGTGTGCACTATGTTTTTGCTCGTCGTTTTACCACTCCTGGTGAATTTATTCAGAAAAGGTACGGAGTTTTAATAAAATTAAAACGACATGGAAAAAATGGAAAATTAATAAATGTATATAAATTCCGAACAATGCACCCCTATGCTGAGTATTTGCAAGATTACGTATATCAACAAAGTAGTTTAGCTGAAGGGGGGAAATTTAGATACGATATTCGAGTTACCACAATTGGTAAATTTATGAGAAAATATTGGTTAGATGAATTACCAATGCTATATAACCTACTAAAAGGTGAAATGAAACTGGTAGGTGTGCGGCCTTTGAGTGCCCATTATTTTAGCTTGTATACAAAAGAATTGCAAGATTTGCGGATAAGACATAAGCCTGGATTGCTACCTCCATTTTATGCACATATGCCAAAAACTTTAGAAGAAATTGAAGCTTCTGAAAAAACTTATCTGAATGAATGTGATGATAAGGGTGTATTTCGTACAGATATCAAATACTTTTTCTTAATTTTGAAAAATATACTTATAAAAAAAGCAAGAAGTGCTTGAGTCTTAAAAGTAATACTATTCAAAATTTAATTAATTTCAATGTGTTTATGAGAAATATATTTATTCTACTTATTAATATCGGTTTTATTATCACTATATCTGCCCAAGATATTCCTTATCACGTATCGTATTCACGTGTTTATGAATTCTTAGATGAACTTGCTAATGAAGGCTTAATAGATATTAATAGTGCGATAAAACCTTATTCACGTAAATTTATAGCAGATAAACTCATTGAATCAAGGCTTCAAGAAGACAAGTTAAACAATAGACAAAAGGCTGAACTCTACTCATATATGGAAGAGTTTGCTTTAGAATTGAATGAATTGCCTGATAATCCGTTTCCATTAATAGATAATGAAAACTCTAAATTAGATTTAGCCCCACCTCTGTTTTCATACAAAGATGAAACTTTCAAAGCTCGTATTCAACCTATATTAGGTATGCACATTTATAACAATAAAAGAGGGCAAATAACTCATCGTTGGTTTGGTGCAGATTTTCAAGCTGTTATTGGTAAAAACTTAAGTGTTTATGGGAGCTTACGTGATAATTCGTTTGCTGCATCTGATGGTATTTTGCCACGACTTTCAAATCCGAATTATCTAACAGATTTTGCAGGGTATGAATACAAAGAGCCACATGATTTTAGCGATTCACGTGGTGGAATAAAACTTGGTTGGGATTGGGGATCAGTTGGTCTAATGAAAGATAATATTGTTTGGGGCGATAATTATCACGGATCAAATATATTATCGGGTCGTGCGCCGTCGTTTCCTATGATAAATTTGCAACTGCGCCCTACAAAATGGTTTGAAATAAACTACATTCATGCTTGGCTGGTTTCTAACGTGGTGGATAGTGCTCGTTATTATATCGAAAATGATAAGCAAATATGGTATCGCAATCACAACAAATACATTGCTGCCAATATGTTTACTTTTACTCCTATTGATAGGTTGAAAATTTCATTTGGAAATTCGATTGTTTACGCTGAAGATAATGTGCAGCCTGCTTATTTATTACCTATAGCATTTTATAAATCAATAGACCATACATTAACAAAAGGGATTAGAACTGAAAATCAAAATTCTCAGCTATTTATTAATTTAAGCTCACGGAATATAAAGCATACTCATCTTTATTCATCAATATTTGTTGATGAAATCAAATTTTCAAGATTCAAACCTTCTGAAGCTGAAAACAATCCAATTTCATTAAAAATTGGTACAAAAGTTGATAATTTTCCAATTCAAAACTTGAGTTTCAATCTTGAATACACTCGTTCTAATATAATTAATTATAAACATTCGATAAGTGCTCTTACATATGCTTCTAATAGCTACAATCTTGGGCACTATTTGGGTGACAACTCTGAAGAAACTTACACTTCACTTACCTACAAGCCTATTCGTGGACTTGATTTGTCCTTGTATTATTTAATTGCAAAGCATGGTAATGAATACCAATACGCACGTCGTGGTGAAATAGGTAGTATTCGCGAAATTATTAGTCAACCATCATTAGGCGATGTCATTTGGTCGAATGAAACAGCTGGTTTCAAGGCTTTATATGAAATAATGAATAATGCCTATGCCATTGTAAAATTTGAATATAGTAATATTCAAGGACATGATGCACTATCTGAGCCTATTAGAGGTGAAAATAGAATGACTGCTGAAGAATCCTTAAACTACTTTTCTCCACCGTTTTTACATGGTAAAAATAATACGCTGACTATAGGTTTTAGTTTTGGTTTTTGATAATTGAAATTTTTGTAGTCAATTAATTTTATTGCTTTTAATTACTTTGCTTTTTTGCTAACTTGTTAGTATCTTTGATATTCGAATGCAATATTGTACATGAATAGACCAATTATTATAGGAATAACAGGAGGAATAGGTGGGGGTAAATCCATGTTTTCTCGATATTTAATGCGCCGAGGAGAATTGGTGTACGATACGGATATGGAAGCCAAAATTCTTCAAGACACAAATAAAGATTTAATTGCTAATATAACATCCGAGTTTGGTGAAGATATTTATATTGAAAATGTTTTGGATCGAAAAAAATTAGCTTCAATTGTTTTTCCTGATCCTAATAGGCTTAAAGTTTTGACAAACTTAGTTCACCCTGCTGTTAAAGATGATTTCAGAAAATGGGTGGATCAAAATAGTAATCGCAAATTCCTATTTATGGAATGTGCTATTTTGTTTGAAGGAAACTTTGACGTATTAGTTGATAAAATATTAGTAGTTACTGCTCCCGAAGAGGTAAGAATTGAGCGAGTAATGAAACGAGATTGTGTTGATATAGAGGCTGTCAAAGCAAGGATAAAAAATCAAATTCCTGAATTTGAAAAAATAGAAAAGGCAGATTGGGTATTTGATACAAATAATGATGATAGCCCGCATCAACGGGTTGATAGTTTCTTAAAAGAACTAAATGATATATATTAAAATAGAGAGTGTAAAATGAAAATACACTCTCTATTTGAATATAAAATTATTGATTAACATTAATTCCTTTATTGAAAAGGAACTCCTTGAGCTTAGGTATCTCAACTTCCTTGTAATGAAAAATACTCGCTGCTAAAGCTGCATCAGCTTTACCTTCTGTAAGTACTTCCTCAAAATCTTCTATTCTTCCTGCACCACCACTGGCAATAACAGGAATATTGGCTACTTCAGCTACCTTGCGGGTTATATCTATTGCAAAACCATCTTTCGTGCCGTCGTGGCTCATTGATGTTAGTAAAATTTCACCAGCTCCCAGCTCAGTTACTTGTTTTGCCCAATCTAAAGTTTTGGTTTTTGTAATAACTTTGCCACCGTTAGTAGCAACATACCAAACTCCATTTTCCTCTTTTGTATCGATGGCAATAACGATTTTTTCGCTTCCAAACTCTTCTGCTAAAGATTGTATTAGTTGAGGAGATTTAAGAGCAGCCGTACCAATTGAAATTTTTGTAGCACCGCTATTTAAAATAGTATGTGCATCTTCAACACTCGCTATTCCTCCTCCTACAATAAAAGGAATATTAATAACTTTAGCTACTTCACTTACTAAATTTGAAAGGGTCTTTCGATTCTCGTTGGTAGCCGTTATATCTAAAAACACCAATTCATCAGCTCCCATTTCAGCATAATGTTTTGCCAATTCTACGGGGTCGCCAACATCTTTTATGTTTTCAAAATTAACTCCTTTGACAGTCTTGCCATCTTTTATATCTAAACACGGGATAATTCTTTTTGCTTTCATCGGATATAGTTGTATTGAATTACATTAGATTTAGCTCGTAGTGCAGAATAGTCTTCATTCCAATCTCCAAGCGTAATTTCTTCAAAAGTATTTATTAAATCTTTATTATAGCTACGTTCTACACGTATATAGTTTTCTGTGAAGCCATGCATTACAGTACCATCACGTCTTGCTTCCCAAAGTACTTTGGCTGGCTTCCCGATATGTTTTTCATAAAATAATCGGGTTTTTCTATCAGATATCTGATGCAATAAATCGCTTCTACGCTTTTTCTCTTTCAAATCTACATTGTGCTCTATTTGTAGCATTTTGGTTCCAGAGCGTTCTGAATAAGTAAATACATGTAGTTGTGAAAAATCTAAATCTTTGATAAACTGTACGTTATCCTCGAAAAATTCATCTGTTTCACCCCTTACACCAACTATAGTATCAACACCAATAAAAGCTTCAGGCAAATGTTTTCGAATGGTTTCCACGCGCTCTTTAAATAGCTTAGTGTCGTATCGGCGTTTCATTATTTTCAGCACGTCGTCACTTCCACTTTGCAGTGGAATGTGAAAATGGGGCATGAAAAGTTTGCTGTTTGCAATGAATTTAATGATATCTTCATTCATCAAATTAGGCTCTACAGATGAAACTCTAAAACGAACCTCAGCATCTATATTGTCAAGTTCTTTCAATAAATCTAAAAATGTTTCTCCGTTTCGTTTTCCAAATTCTCCTGTATTCACCCCTGTTAAAACTATCTCTTTAGCCCCTTTAGCAATTATTTCTTTAGCCATTGCTATAGTTTCTTCGATAGTACCACTTCTGCTATGCCCACGAGCTAATGGTATAGTACAAAAACTACAATAGTAATCACAGCCGTCTTGAATTTTTAAGAAAAAACGGGTGCGGTCATCGTGTGAAATCGAAGGACGAAATCGTTTTACCTTTAAGATATTCTCTCTTACAATTTTTTCTTGCTTTTCATCCCAGTCTTGTAGATATTTTAGAATATCAAATTTTTCATTAGATCCTAATACCAAATCAACGCCTTCTAATTTTGCAATCTCCTCGGGTTTGAGCTGCGCATAACAACCAGTCACTATCATTTTTGCATTTGGATGAATTCTATTCAAACGCCTTATTGCTTGGCGACTTTTATGATCCGCTATATCGGTTACAGAGCATGTATTAATGATGCAAACATCAGCTTTTTCGCCACCTCTTACTTTTGTGTAGCCTGCTTCTTCCAATTGACGCCCGATAGCAGAAGTTTCTGCAAAGTTCAATTTGCAACCTAAAGTATGAAATGCTACTTTTTTATTTTGGAATATTGAATTATCTATCATTTTTATTTTATCTGTCTAATTAACTATTAAAGTAACAGTTAAATCACAATTTTGTTGAAAACGGACAAATGAGTCTCATTTGTTTTAAAAGAAATGCAAAGTTACAAAAAAAAATAATTCCATTAAGAATCATGCTTAATTAAACTTTTAATTCATTACATTTGTATTCTTTGAAAACTCTAATTAGATATATAAATGAAATACAAAATCATTTTTCTCTTTTTTATAATTGGGCAGGTAATTGGTGCACAACAGACTCTTACAATTCCTCAAATCCAAGGTAAATCCAAAAATTCACCCTATTCTAATCAAACAGTACATACTACAGGAATAGTTACTGCTGTTTTTCAAGGAGCTAATACTATCAATGGATTTTTCCTTCAGGATAAGCATGGAGATAATGATGTAAATTCATCAGATGCTATTTTTGTTTATTCTCCTAATGATTTTGATATTGAAATAGGTGATGAAATTAAGATCACTGGAGTGGTTACTGAATATAAAAATCGAACTCAATTATCTTCAATTTCGAATAAGGTAGTCGTAAATAAAAATGTGAAAATTGAACCTACTAAAATAGAGTACAATATTAATAATTGGAATTGGGAGAGATTAGAAGGTATGTTGATTGAGTTTGACCAAACACTACATGTAAATAATAATTATTTTTTAGAAAAAGATGGAGAGTTGGAGTTAGGAGTGAAACGTCGTCCATCCCCAACTAATGTAGCCTTACCTGGGTCCACTCATTATGTCTCTTTACTTACTGAAAGTGATCAGCTTCCTATATATATAGATGATGCATATGTATCTACATATACTACGCCTATTCGTTTTGCAGATGCAAATGGTACTCGCCGACTGGGTGAAAAAGTAGATAATCTAAAGGCTATTGTTGATCAAATAGACAATAAATATGTACTCTATCCGCTAGGTGAACTTGAGTTTTATGGAAATCCTCGTACAAGACAGCATGCCGATATAGGCGATTATAACGTGAAAGTGTGTAGTTTTAATATAGAGTTTTATTTAACTTCACCTAATTCTACAACGATGGGTCCAAGTTCGCAAGATGAAGTCAATAAGCAACACACAAAAATAATGGATGCTCTTTTAGCAATAGATGCAGATATTTATGCCTTGCAAGAGATTGAGCAGGGACAGAATGCACTTCGCAAATTAGTCAATGATTTGAATAAGAATCTCGATAATATTAAAGAGGGCAAAGTTTTCACATACGTAGATGATGGGAGTGTAGTAAATGGTACTTTTACTAAAGTAGCTTATATATATAGGTCAGATAAAATCAGTACTTATAAATCTTTGCGAAATATAAACTCACCTTCTCCCATTAATCGAAAGAAAATGCAAGCTTTCGAATTAAAATCAAATGGAGAGCGATTTATCCTAAGTGTCAATCATTTTAAATCAAAATCTGGTTGTCAAAATGCTTCTGGTGGAAATATTGACTTTTTTGATGGCCAAAGTTGCTATAATGCAACTCGTCTCGCAGAAGCTAATGCCGTCATCAATGCTTATACTACAAATTCAGCATATTATGAAGAGGATGATTTGTTGGTGGTAGGTGATTTGAATGCTTATAGTATGGAAGACCCAATTCAAACTTTTATAGATTCAGGTTTTGTAAATTTAATATCGAAATTTCAAGATGATAACTCATATTCATATGTCTATCGTACAGAAGCTGGTACACTAGACCATGCTTTAGCAAATAAAACGATGGCTGCGCAGGTTACAGGTGCAACTCATTTTCATATAAACGCTGATGAATTGAGCAGCTTTGGCTATGATGGTAGAAATTATGAACCAAATATGTATAGAAGTTCTGATCATGATCCTGTAATAATAGGTCTGTCATTAGGTAGAACTTCGGATAATTCTCATTTGTCATTTAATGAAAGAGTGAAAATTTACCCAAGCTTGGTCGAAAACACATTGAATATTAATTATGCAAGAGATGCTCAGTTTTTACTTTATAATATTAATGGCGTAAAATTGATACAAACTCAGCTTGATTCTAATAATAAAAGTTTTGATTTGCGATCAATTGGTTTAGAGCCCGGTATCTATATTGTTAAGTTGATGGGTGAAAATTCCATAATCAATCGCAAGATTATTATCAAATAAGATTTAAAGTTTAGCATTTTGCTCCCTTTTTAGTGTCTTTGAGCTAATAAGTGCAATAGAACAAAAAAAAGTTGTAAAAAACATGTTTTACAACACATCTGATTTGCAGCGTGTTAACTGAAAACTCATA
>CAYFTO010000052.1:11798-13324 GCA_964346125.1 uncultured Paludibacter sp. | reverse complement strand
ACCAAGTGATTCCATACACCCGGAGTAACACTATATTTTGAGCTCATCATTTTCTCATTCGGATCATCATGTGCAGACCAACCAAATGTATTGAAGGAAATCTCATTTGCTGGATGAGTTTTTGAAGAGCTTTTCCATTCTGGACGAATAGTAACCCAAAGATCACCCCAGTTGTTGTGAGGCCAACTATCGGCAATGGTATTTTTATTAATCAAGTTTGTACCTTGCTTGTCGTGCGAAAACTTTTCAACTTTGAACCACAGAGCGTAAGAGAACTCTTTTCCGGTTTGAGCTGCAGCAGGCACTCTAAACATATCTGGATCGCTAATATACAATGCACGTGAAACAGAGCCTTCGCCATCTTTAGAAGTGTAATTCAATCTAACTGCTTGGTTTATCTCTTCTTCTGACTTATTTGATTCAAGGCTTAGAATACGTGGTACAGAACCTGTTTCTTCAGGAGTGATCTGCACGAAACCTCTAATAATCGTTTCTTTATTATTTTCGTCAGTTATCACTAAGTCATACACTCCTATTTGAGGAATAGTAAGGGGCAGCTCTGTTGAATTAGCACCAGACGCAATAGTTTTACCATCTAATGGATTTACAACAGCCCATTTTTTAGCTGGCTCATGAAGAGTGTCTTCAAATTTCAAAGTAAACTCTTCGTTGGGTTTGATAACAGGCTTATCCGCAACAACATCATGTACGGGCTGATTGTAGGGAACTTCGATATAATCAGACCATGAAATTTCAGAACCATTTTCACCATCAGGAGATACTGCACGAACTCCAAAACGAGCATCACGTGATTCGCCAACAGTTAGAGGAGCGTCAATTACATAGCCTGCCCAAGAGGTAGTAGCTGTAATCAATTGCTCTTCTTGATTTTTTTGTTGGAAATAAATTTCATAATACCATGTATCAACTTCATCGTTGTATGTTTTTACACCGTTTGATTCGTCTTTGCTTTTATAGAAAATCTTAAAATCAACCTGATTGTGACGACCTCTTAAAATATCTACTTTTGTAATTGTAGGTTTAACAGTTGCAAAGGTTTCTTCTGGATTAACAAGAGCTATTTCACCCAATAAGATTTCATAATCAGCATCCGTATTTTCAAAAACCAAACCTAACATCGAAACGACATCATTTGCAGCAATACCCAATTCTGAAAGTTTAACTGTATATGTATGCCATTTGCCCACTTCGTCAGCATTTGGAAGTGCTATCTCTTTGTAATCTGTAATAGCATTCAGCTTCGAAACAAATAGTTTTGCTTTTGGATTTGTGCCATTCAATACCTTGTAAGTTAAACTAAGCGTATGATTAGGCTGAACATCTAATTTTGTTTTAAATAGTTTTACACGTGAGAAAACGGTTTTACCATGAATTTTCAGAGAAGAACCACCAAACCACGCATCATCAAATGTAAAATCAGCTTTAATCAAGCCATCAATATTAGCTTTTGTAACTTGATCATTAGCATCAGTAATCCACCAGCGCCAAGTTGGCAGGAAATCTTG
>CAYFTO010000052.1:0-11698 GCA_964346125.1 uncultured Paludibacter sp. | reverse complement strand
GCACTTTGATGAATTAAGCTTTGAGCATGTGCGCCCCAAAAACCAATTGATATTTTATTATTTTTAAGAGCTTGCCAATTCATATTTTTATAGGCTCTACCTTGAATATCAAAACCAGCATAAAGATCATAGCTGCTACGTCCCATATTTTCAGCATAGGCAACTGAGTTTGCCAAAATACTATTATGCCAGTTATAGTTAAAAAATAAAGCGTCTGTAACTGGAGCCGCTCCTGTGCCAAAGACACCTTTGTTGTGATTACCCAAACCATTATCGAATGAAATACTACCAAAATCATTTGTACCATCGTACCAATGTAATTGAAATTCCCAATCCATTGCTTCTGCATGAGATTTACACTCTTTTACAAATGCCATCAAATGATTCATGAAGGCTTGATTAGTTCTAAATTCAGAGTTACATCCCAAACCATCAATTCCGTAATACTTCATTAATTTCACCAATTTTTCGGAATACTTGTAGCTGGCACCTTGTTTTTCAAAAAGTCGGTAAAATAGTTTACTGTTATCATTTCCTTGATCTGACACTGCGAGGGTTTCAGCAAAAGGCACACTTAATACACTACCTACTTTCACACCATTTTTATGAGCTACATCAGTAATACCTGCGGTAACTCTAATCCAAGGTGCTGTCCAGTTGCCATGAATGTCAACGTATGACCACATGGAGAAGTTATCGCCCTCAAAACTATAGCGAGGCAAGGCTTTCCAAGCAGTGCTTGGGTCATCCAAAGGAACCCACAACAACATTTTTCGCTCTCTATCTAATGATTGATTCACTTGATAGTCACCATCAACAATTCGTTTTAATGGTCTTACACGAGAGATGTAAAACTGATCATCAAACTCATCTGTACCTGGAGGCGGAGTACCTGGCTCCCAATTTTCTAATATTGTATATAAATCTGTTGAACCTTGTGGGATATCTAGTGGGTGTTCAGGAGAACGTTGAGCCCAAATATTCAATGAAAATAATATCATTGAGATTAGTAGCAATCTGATCTTCATCTATTTCTGTTTATATTTTTAATTATAAAAAGCTGTGCATTAACATCTTAACGCACAGCCTTTATCTATTGTATTATTGTTTAATTAATTTTTGACTTCTAATCACGTTATTATTTAGCATTTTTACCAAATAAACACCGTCGTCCAAGTGGTCAATACCTACATTTTCCAAATATCCTTTTTGAGAATGAACCAACTTACCTTCTAAGGTATAAATCCAAACTTGCTCAGCAGCTTCAAAATGAATTAAATCAGTAGCTGGATTTGGGTAGAAGAAAGTGTAATCACCTTTAGAAATTTGAGAAACACCTGTACCATCACTTGCATTAGGATTCTCATCATTAATACGATCTGGTTCATCAGGAGTACCCGCGTCGCGACTATCCTCTGTTACACGTCCTGGATTATCACCAGTAACATTCATCGTAAAGTCGATACTAAATCCTTTTGCAGTTTGTCCGCAAGGACCAGGATGTGCAAACCAAGCATCGGAGAAAACAATACGTAATCTTACAGCACCAGGAGCAGCATCTTCAGGAACTGTAAAGGATTGCGTAACACCAGTAGTTTCAAATTCGGGAGTAGCAGCTCTAACTTTACCTAAGTCAAATACCAACTCTTCCTCTGCGTCAAATTCACCATTATTATCCCAGTCGATGTATGCTTTTGCAAAACAGTAGCGTAACCCATCTGTTGCACCAAACCCAGTTGAAGTATCAACAGCTTTAAAGAAAAAATCAAAAGTATCTCCTTGATTGGCTGTAAAAGAATAAGATGTTGCATCTAAGTATTGCGTACCATCTTCAACGGGTGAATTGGAAGTAAAGTTTAGATTGTCTTCCAATCCAATAGTTTTTACCTCTGTCAAATAGCGTTGAACACGAGCCACATTTGCTCCTTCTGCTGCTGGATTCATATCCGACTTACAATAGCGATCATCAACAAATTCTGGAAGTTGCGTAGCATCGGCGCGGGTAACTTGCACCCAGTTTGGATGTGAATAACTTTTACCATCAATTGATACTGCGCGAACGCCAATATATGGCTCATCTACTGAAGTCATATCTTCAAATATGATGTTACCTACAAATGCTGACCACGAAGTTGTGCGACCAACAGCCTTAACTGAACCATCTTCTCCATTTTTATACAAAATCTCAAAATGATCGACATTGGCTTCGTCGTTATAAACTAAACCTTGTTCCGTTGCTAATGTTGATATCTCAAATGGAGTAATTTTCCAATTCAATTTTAGCGACATGGATTTAGTAGTCTCTTCTTTCACCTCTACAATTAGATTCTCTACTTCTGCTACTTCTACTTCACGATCGTCCATCAAAGCAAGTTTTCCAACATATATCTGATAGTTTTCCACGTCGCTTCCTTCTGCTTTTACACGCAATCCTATATATTCGACAACATCACCTTGCTCAAAACCAGTCATCTCAAGAGTTTTTTCTTCCCAAGTTTTATCAGCTGTGCTTCCATAAGGGATTTCATACCAAGTGCTATCATCTTTTTTTCTTAGAATTACAGAAAGATTAGTTGGGGTTTCACCTTCTTTATAGGTTTTAACTGCCAAATTCACAATTGGATTTAGCGCCGAGATTTCTAAATCTGTGCGATACAAGATAATATCATTTCCAGCTGCAGTAGCTTTTCCGCTTAATTCAAGTGTTGAACCGCCATTATAGGCATCACGGTGCGTAAATCTTGGCTGAATTGAATAATCAACATCAGTAGTACCGCTTTTATATACCAACCAACGATAAGTAGGTTGATAATCTTGAGCCCCCATATTGTACCAGTTTCCAAATGCTTTCTTTCCTTTATAATTGTAACGCTCTCCATTTCCTAATTGGAAGTTTGTAACAAATGGTAATTGCCCTTGAATAGTAGTTCTCTCAGCAATCATAGTTGCCAAACCACCAAAAGTAGAAAGAGGCTCTTTATCACCTACTTGCTCCCAATTATTGCCTGAGTTTGTTAGTGCAGGCAAGTCGGCTGGATTTCTGTTACCTCCGGAGAAAGCACGCTCCAACAGCTTTTGATAGTTTTCCTGAAAGTCATAACCATCAGCACCTGAGTTATAGCTCATAAATCGGCTTTGACCATGCTCACCCCAGAGACAAAGATTTGCCTCTTTTCTGGCTTCAGTATCCATAGCAGGCCATGCTCTATCCATTGTTACAATCCAAACTCCTTGATACAAACCATCAGTTTGTCCTACACTTTTAGCTGATGCGATTGAGGTAGGCGTATTTGAATATGCAAAATCACCGGAAGCGTAGTTCAACATTAAATCAATTGTTTTTTCCTCTGGTTTATGTCCGTAGTACAATGAGTTAATACCAGCCGATGTTAAAGTTGATACACTTGTATATAGTCCAATGTGAAAGTTTTCATAGCCTTTTTCGTCAGCTATTCTAAATAACTCTTTGTGAAAAGCAATTACATCATCGTCTCTATAACTACCATCTTCCCAGTTATAATTTATCCCATCTAATCCTAAGTACATCAAAATGTTGATTAATGGCTCAGCATATTTAAAACTTCCATCCGCATTTTTTTGACCTATCAATGCAGAGTAGTCTTTATCACCACTTCCTGGTGTCCAGCTTTCGAAGAACTTAATACCACTAAACATAGCTGTACCGTGTTTATGAGCAGCATCAGCCCAAACACCGGGAGCTTGAAACATACCGTGATTCCATGCTCCAAATAAGTGAGTGTAGTTCCACATAGAATACACATCGTCACTAAATGCTGAAGATGGGTAACCACCTATATCTTTTCCAACTCCTGTGGGTAAATTCATCCATACCTTACGTTTCGGATTAATAGCAGGGTTTAACTGTTTTTCTTGATTATACATTACCTCACGCTGACGAACGTGAGAACGAGCAAACTCGATATCAAAGCCAAACACATCTATCATCTCTTGATCTGTAGGATAGTTTCGTCCATCCTGCAAAGCATCATAAAATAAGTCTAACATTTTGGAGTCGCCAAAAGGTGTCCAATCAAACAGTTCTTTCGATGCTGTAGGTGATCCAGCTCTTAAAGAAAAGCTAAATACAGTCATTAATAATGCTGAAAGCATCATCCATAAATTTTTGTTTTTCATTTATTTTTGATTTTTTGAATGGAATGCATTCTATCTATCTGGAGTGCATTCCTATTGTTAATAATATTAAAAATTAGTTATATCTAAATCCCACCACAAGCGTGTGCCTTGTTTGTCATCGCCTCCGAGAGCCTCAATACCAGTGGTTTCTATATCAATACGAGTAGATTCTTGATCTTTACCCGAAAAAGGAATACGTCTGATTATATCTTTAAATGCTATTGAGCCATCGCCATCATCATTTATCACAGGGAATATGCGAGGATAGCCCGTGCGTCTCAAATCTGTCCATGCTGTAAATGAATTGGGAAAACCAGCGATGTATTTTTGTGTAATAATCTTCTCTAATTTTTCTTCATTTGAATCCGAGTTATTCCATTTCACACCAACTTCCACAAGCCCTTTAGCATTATGCTTTGAGTTAGCAGGATCAATATATTCAATCTCTTTTGCTTTTTCTATGTTGAGATATTCTGTAAGAAAAGGTTCGTACACATCATCGCTAAATAATATGAAATCCCAAGTCATTTCATCTAAGTAGTTCAAATCCGAACCTGCATATGCATTTTCAATACCCTTTGTATAAAAATACTCAGCTGTACCACCCATATTCCAACCGTGCAAGGCACCCTCGGCACGCATAAAATCAACTTCTGAAAGCTTCATAACAAACAATGACATATTTAGAATAGCAGATGAGAGTCTCGAATAGGCCGAACGGAAATTCACATCATACGATTGCCCTGATAACATTCTGATACCAGAACGCAGTCCAACATATAGCGAATCGGTATCGCATACTTTCGACTCATCTTTTTCATCAATAATAGGATGGCTATTTTTGGTAAATAAAAATGGTAATATCGGATGTTCATAAGCTTTTAGAATTACTTCTAACGATGCATTAAGTCGGGTATCATGCCAACTATTAGAAATCTCATTCAAGGGGTGTGAGAATCCTATTTCCATAGGGCTAATTTTGAATTGCTGCTCTGGTGTTTCGATTACTCCACTTGCAACAGCCTCTTCTGCCCACTTTTGAGCTAAGGTTGGCTCAACTTTTACCATGTTTGTAGCTAAGCGCAGTTTCAAAGAGTTCGCAAAACGTTTCCACCCCGCAATACGACTATCTGCATGAGGAGATAGCACATCATTTCTCGCTACAATGTTATTTATTTGAGACTTATACCATACAGGTTTCGTTTCAAAATGGTCAAAACATGCAACAATTGTATCAATATTGTTAACAATAGTACCGTATATCAATTCCAACGAGTTGTATTCGTAAGGTGGATCTTGTTTATTGGCTTTATAATCAACATAAGGAAAAGCCCCATAAATATCCGCCACTTCTTGGGCTGATATATTATAAATTAACAATGCCATGGCTTTAATTTCAGGAATTGAGTCAATTTCTGGATGATTCAATACTGGAACAATAAAGTTCTGCATCTCCATAAAAGAGCCCATCGCTCCTCCATTAAAATCTTCACTATCGTAATAGGTCGATTTCATTCGTCCACCAAAATCTTGTGGCAAGCATAAATAGCCGGCATAATTATCTATCTGCAAATTAAATTGATACTGGTAAGCATGAGGACCAGGCATATCACCTTGTTTTCCTCCACGTAGAGCATACTGTCCTGGCAGAAGTTGTCCTAAAAGACCTGTTTGATTCATTTTACCCAAAGCTGTAGCCAAGCCTTCTTCAGTCACTTCATGGCGAAAGTCAATTCGGTCGGCATTACCAAGATGCACAACCGTTTCACCCTCAATAGTACCTGTGAGAAATTCAGAACCAAGCTCCTCATTCACAAAAAGACAAGAAGAGAGTGTAAAAGTGAATAGTAGAGCTAATAAACTCTGTTTTAATATCTTATTCATAATTTATTCGATTTCTTAAGATTAATAATTAAAAAGTTACGGATAAAGCAAGTCCTAACGAGCGTGTAGATGGCATATTAAACACATCCACACTTCCCAAACTATTCTGAGTAGAGATAGAAGTATCGGGGTCAACCGGTGTTTTGTTATATAGGAAAAAGAGATTTCGTCCAATTACTGAAAGTGATAAGTTTTTTGAATCACCTAATAAATTACGGAATGTGTATCCTAAAGAAACCTCACGCAAACGGAAGTTTGTAGCATCATAAACATACTGAGTAGCGTTAATATCACCACCTATTCCTCTATAATAATTTTCGATGGAAGTTAATTGACCATCTTCTAATAGCATACCGGGGACTGAGTGTGATTCATCCGATGAATCAACATAGGTAAATGTTAAATCAGCTGGATTAGCCTCCCAAGCTAAACGAGCATCACCTGAGCGAGACGATAAGCCTTTTAAGTCTAAATAAGCTTCAGTAAATGAAATCACTTTACCACCTATTCTACCATCTACTAAGAAGTATAATGATAAATCTTTGTATGTGAAGGTGTTATTCCATCCCAATTGGTAAGGTGCATTCATATTGCCCATATATTTTCCAAATTTAGTGCTACTCAAACGTGGCTGTCCTTCGTCAGTAAGAATAACTTTTCCATCTTCATTGCGAGCAAAGTCAGTAGCATATAAATCTCCGTATTTTCCACCTTCTTTATATTTGATCTGAACCTTTCCACCAAAGCCGATTTGCTGTTCAATCAAACTTTCGCGGTCGTTTTCATCACGGTATGTTGAAAGTATCTTATTATCGTTGTAAGCAAAGTTAATACCTGTTTTCCAAAGCATATTATTCGCAATATTATAAGCATAGGACAAACTAGTTTCAACACCTCTATTGCGAATAACTCCTGAGTTTACAGGTTTTGACTTGCCTCTATCTGCAATTAATAGATAAGCATTATTCAAGGTTGTATAATAGAAAGTTAAATCCCAACTTAATGCATTTCGGAAAAATGATGCATCGTAACCAGCTTCAAATGATTTTGTTTTTTCTGGAATTGGATTTTGGAAATATGAGTATGGAGAAGGCACAACTGCACCCGTTAGTTGATTTACAGAAACAGCATGATACATAATATTCGGTATTGAATTACCCACTTCACTATATGAAGTACGTAGTTTCAAATAATTCCAAAAAGTGGGTAGTTCAAGCATTTCATGTACCAATCCATTTAAGCCCAAAGAGTAATAACCGTAGTTATCGGGTGTTCCACGATGAATTGAAAATTGTCTGAAAGCACGGTACCAATCACGGCGATAACTTCCTTCTAAAAACAAATAGTCATTGTACCCAATCTGTCCAGTAAAGAAAGCCCCTTCATCCCAGTCGATAGTTTTATTGTAGCTTCTACCACCGGTAAGTCCAGCCCAAGGCTCAAAAACATTGACAGCTGTAGGAATAATACGCCTGTAAGCATCTTCAACAGTTGCTGTTGCAATCATTGAGAAATTATCAGCAGCAAGATGATGTGCAGTGTAACCAGCACTTGCAGAAACGGCAAAATTCCCAAATTGCTCGTTATAATTCAACATCCAATCCAAATAAATTTCATTTGTATTGGAGCTACCCTGACGATATTCACCATAATCAAGCATAGTAGCAGGAAATTGTGTTGTTGCAGATGTTTCTGTACGAGAATTTCTTTTAGATCTATCTATACTTAATCGAGCTTGTGCATTCAGCCCATCAAGAAGTTTTACATTTCCTGATAAATAACCGTAAACACGCTCTTGCTGGCTGTAACGATTGATTCTATTTATCAACCAATATGGATTATTTTGATCAGCCGAAGTGTAAATCCAATTTTGTTTTGGTCCTTCCAATTCGGTTGTTTCAGAAGTCCACTGATATCCATTTTCAGTCTTAGCATAATAGTTATATGGATTTGACATCCAAGTGCCATCCTCTACATAGTTTTCACGGTAATGATTCATATCAATATTTCGAGGTGCCGTGTATAAATTAAACAACGGATTTAAAGACGTACCACCTCCAGGTCTGTTCTTTGTATTTTCATTGATGTAATTAACAGAAGCATCAATTTTCAAGCGATCTTTGAATAGATTGTAGCTTTGACGGAAAGAAATCGTATGACGATTGAAATGATTGTTCTCAATCATACCATTCGAATTCGTATTTCCATAAGAGAAATAAGATTGAACCAATTGAGAACCGCCACTTATCGAAATTGAGTTATTAAGAGTAGAACCTGTACCAAAGAAATCACCAATGTAATCTTGTGGGGTATCTGTAATATTTTTAACCCCTAACTCTTCCGCTGTTAATTCACTCATTTTTTTACCCCAGCTATCAGAAGCTACCGATCCTGTAGTTGTATTCGCTCTTGCACCGTAAGTATTTTGTAATGAAGGCAAAATCATTGGTCTCTCAAAAGTTGCATTTGAAGATAAACCAACTGATAGAGAACCTTCTTTTCCTTTTTTAGTAGTAATAATCAACACACCATTAGAAGCTGCACTACCATAGAGAGCCGAGGCATTTGCACCTTTAAGTATATTGATGCTCTC
Source organism: uncultured Paludibacter sp. (assembly GCA_964346125.1). GTDB lineage: Bacteria > Bacteroidota > Bacteroidia > Bacteroidales > Paludibacteraceae > UPXZ01. The sequence continues at coordinate 3,066 of CAYFTO010000052.1, read as the reverse complement.
AATATCATCTGGGTTTATAGAAGATAGAGCGTCACTTCCTTCCGTTGTAAAGCTATATCCCATAGCCTGTCCACCACCAATACCTTGCTGATTGGCAACAGGATTACTCATCGGAATACCATCTACAACAATCAGTGGTGTATTGTTTCCAAGCACGGATTTATTACCACGCAAAAGGATTTTAGATGAGCCTCCAGCTCCACCAGCATTAGGTGTAATAGTAAGACCTGCTGCTTTTCCTTGCAAAGAGTTGATAAAGTTAGCATCCTGCACACGCATTAGCTCATCGTTATCCATTTTTTGAGTAGCATAGGTAAGGGATTTTGATTTCCGCTCAATTCCCATCGCAGTAACAACAACCTCTTCAAGCATTTTATCATCGTCACGCATTATTACTTCGAAGTGGGTTTTACCACTTACGGAAATCACCTGTGGGTTCATACCGATATAGGTAATTTCTAACTCGGCATTTTCAGCTACATTATTCAACTGAAATTCACCATCAAAGTTTGTTGTTGTACCTTGGGTAGTTCCTTTAACGCGAACAGAAACACCAATAAGCGGCTCTCCATTTGCATCGGAAATCACACCCGACACATTTTTATTTTTTATACCTACAGGCTGAGATGAAGCTTGAAGGGCATTGGTCTTATTGAAAATAACAATCATTTTATCCTCAATAGTGAAAGATAAGTCCCTACCCAACACCTTATTAAGCACTTCCTCAACATTTGCATCATTAAATGAAGCAGTAACTTTTCGATTCTCGTTCAATTCGTCTGTTTTGTACATAATTGAAAAACCGGTTTGATCTTCAATCTCTTTTAACACCGTTTTCAGACTTTCGGCTTGAAAATTTTTAGTAACTTTCTGTCCTTGTACGCCAAAGCTAAGCACCAGAAAGAGAAGTAAGATCCCGAAAGATAATAAACTCTGTTTGTTCATGGGCATTTGTTTTTTATTGATTTGATTGTATTATATAATTGTTTTGTTTATATTCATTAATTTCCACATTAAGAATCTTTTTTAATGCACTCATTATCTGAGAGATAGTTTCATCGTTGCGAAGTGCAATACTCAACTTTTTATCTGCCAATTCTTCAGCTTCTAAATAAATCTTCACATTGTATTCCTTAGACAAGCGTATGATCAAATCATTCAATGAGATATTATCATAAATTATTGAATTGCTTAACCAAGCATTGCTAATGGATGCATTAAGTACTTGTTCTTTTTGAATCAGCGAAGTAGAAGTATCTGCAAAAGCTTTTTCACCAGGTTCTATTTCGATTGAGTTATACTCATTAGTTACCCGAATGCTTCCTTCAATTAATGTAGTTATAACTTGTTCGCTCGAAGGGTAAGAAGAAATATTGAATTTCGTACCAAGCACTTCAACATCGTAAGCTGAAGTTTTGACAATAAATTTTCTATCTTTATTCTTTGATACTTCAAAATAGGCTTCACCATTTAAACGGACGTGGGTCTCAGATTTAACCATAGTATGCTCAACTGATAAGACTGAGCCTGAATTGAGCCAAACTTGTGAACCATCGTCAAGCGTTAATTTACTTTTTTCTCCGAATGGAGCTTCTACAATAAAATGTGATTGATGGGTTGTATTCTTTTTAAGTAGAAAGCTATAAGCTGAAAAGAATAGCAATAGAAAACTAGCCGCAATAGCAGTATATTTATATATATTCAGTAGCCTATTAGGTGTCTGAGTAGCAGTATTTGCAATCAACTTAGACTGAACCTTTTCCCAATCTTTATTCAACACATTAGATGCAATCAAGGTAGCTTCCCACTCTTGCTCCCACTGCCTAAACTGTTTTTTATTACTATCACTTGATTGAATAAAACTGTAAAGTTGTTTCTCTTCTTCATGCGAAACTTCTCCTTCAAAATAGAGGAAAGCAATTTGTTTGATGTTGGTTTCTGATTTCATATTTTACTAAACATTTATCCGCTTCTACAGATATAACAATTCAGATTCATTTAACCCTACCTTTTGACGCAAAATATTTCAATAGATAATATGATTATCAATTTAAACTTGCATTTATTCGTTAGAAATGTGACATGTGTTAAAACTGCAGCAAACTATCATAGGATGTATTCTTTTCTGAATGTCACCAATACACCTACGGTAAATGTTTACCATACAATCATCTTTACGATATTTTAGAACGTTTTTCAGATAGCCATAAGAAGTAAATAATAGCCTCTACGCTACTTCAAACAAATACATTGGGGGTATTGGGAAATGGACGTTATTGATAATATTTATCAAAATGATTTTTGAATTCACGCAAAGCCCTGCTTATATTTTTCTCAACAGCTTTGACAGATATTTGCAATCGCTCGGCAATTTCAGCATTTTTCAAATGATAAAAGCGGCTCATCACAAAAACCTCTTTGCTACGTCTTGGAAGCTTAGATATAACAAATTCAATCTGCTCTTGCAGCTCACTGTATAAAACTTGGCGAGAAGTATTGTTCATAAAGTCCTCCTGGTATAGTTTTTCAGCTTCAGCTTCACCATATCGAAATTCTTGTTGATGATTTTCAACAATCATTAAATGTTTAAGACGATTAAGACAAGCATTACGGACCATCGTAAAAAGCAAAGATGAAACAGATTTATTGGTGTAAGATGCACGTTTCTCCCATAAAGTTACAAACACATCTTGAACAAGATCGCGCGCTTCGTCATCACTCGCTACAAAACGAGTCGCATAAGCTACAAGACGAGGGTAGTAGATTGTAAAAAGCTTCTCATAAGCTGTATAATCTCCTTTTTGAACCGCCTCAAAGAGCTGTGTAGAGTTTGTGACTTTTTTTCTTATTGAAAACATTTATCAACTAAAGATAGCTGTATTAAACACCTATAAAACCGATTATTTTCTGTTTTATCAGCAAAATTACGAAAGATTTTACAACTTTACTAATTATAAGTTTGAAACTATTTATAGAAATAAAAACTATATTCTTCATATGAAATTTCCTCTTATAAAAACAAAACATGGATACCACTTGTGCGATACCCATGTTATTTTTAATTTA
>CAYFTO010000051.1:11390-13448 GCA_964346125.1 uncultured Paludibacter sp. | reverse complement strand
ATTTGTATAATCACTTTTAGTTGTTAGTTTTTAACCGTTAACTCACTTTATAAACTTTACAATCTTTCCCACTTTTAACTTACCCGCTAATTTTGAATTTCGTAAAGGGAATCTCGCCATGCAAGGCTTTAATTATGTAGTTCTCACGTTTTCCATTTACAATCCACATCTCTATATTGCTATCCATGCAAATTTGAGCGGCTACCAATTTAGAGCTCATACCGCCTGTGCCTAAGTTTGTCTCTTTCTCTTCAACAAACTTTTTTACATCGTCAATATTACTTACTAAATCAATAAGAGTAGCATTAGAATCTAAGTGAGGGTTTGCTGTGTAAATACCGTCAATGTCAGACACCAAGACCAATAAATCTGCTTGAGTAATGGCTGCTACTAAAGCTGATAGTTTGTCATTATCGCCAAGAACTATCTCTTCAATGGATACGGTGTCATTTTCGTTCACGATAGGAATGTAGTTGACTTCCCAAAGCTTATGGATTGTATTTAACGTGTTTTCGTTGGCTTTAGGGTTTTCAAAATCGCGGTATGTCAATAGAATTTGAGCAATATTTAACCCAAATGAGCTAAATACTAAATCATAAATCTCCATCAACTTAGTTTGACCGATAGCCGCTAATGCTTGCTTGGAGTCAACCTCTTTATCATAGCTATTAATTTCTACAAATTGTCTTGCTGTGGCTATAGCTCCTGACGAAACAATCACTATATCGTATTCATCTCTCAATTGAATGATTTGACGAGCAAGATTTTCAATAACAGCGTATGAAATTCGATTGGTATCAGCTGTTAGTGTGGATGTTCCAATTTTAATTACAAGTCTTTTTTTCATCACTGCATGTTGCTTGACGTATATGCCCTTCGCCATATACAAACCATTTGTTAGTTACTAATTCTTGTGCACCTAAGGGACCTCTAAAATGTATTTTCTGTGTGCTGATAGCAATTTCAGCACCAACACCAAATTGACCACCATCAGTAAAGCGGCTTGAAGCGTTGTGATAAACAGCAGCACAATCCACTTCTGTCATAAAAAGTTCGGCATTTTCTTCGTTTGTAGTAGCTATTACAGCTGAATACAAACCTGCATATTTGTTTATTGTGGCAATAGCCTCATCAATTGTATCAACTAGGGAAATATACATCTTTGGCGCTAAAAACTCTTCGTAAATTATCTCTTCCGAATTATCCGTTTTGATGTTTTTGTATTGATTCGCCAAGCTTTCTTTTGCAAAAATTTCAACTCCATTCTCTGTAATTAATGAAACAATATGCTCTATTTTATTGCTTAAATCCTTGATGTTTTTGTTAATCAGTATTTTGTCCAAGGCATTGCAAACGCTAATACGCTGTTTTCCATTCAAAATCAAGCGTTCAGCAACAGCTATATCGCACTCATCATCAATGTAGATAAAGTTGTTTCCACGTCCACTCACGATAACAGGAGCCGAACTGTTTTGAATCACAAACTCAATTAGTTTATCGCCACCACGAGGAATAACAACATCAATTTCACGCTTGTTATTACGGATTAAATCCTGTATTTCTTGACGTGATATGTTCAGGTAGCTAACAAAGTTTTTATCAAAGTCATTTTTCAAAAGTGCCTTTTGCCATAGCTCTACTAAATAATTATTGCTGAAATTGGATTCACTACCTCCTTTTAGTAAAATTTTATTTCCAGCTTTGAATGCTGTAGCTGCCGCCTCAATAGTAACGTCAGGACGTGATTCGTAGATAATCAGGATTGTACCTAAGGGTACGCTACGGTTTATGATACGCAATCCATCTTCGCGTGTGTGTTAATATAGAATTTTACCAACAGGATTGACTTGGACTGCCACCTCTTTCAGTGATTGAATCATTCCATTAATCTTGGCATTATCTACTTTGAGTCGGTCAAGCAAAGATGCGTCTATGTTATTAACAGCCTTTAAGTCGGCCTGATTATTTTTTAATATTTCATCTCTGTTCTGCTCTATAAGTATAGCTAAATCAAGCAAAACCTGATTTGTTGATTTGTTATTCATTGCATTCCTTTTT
>CAYFTO010000051.1:0-11290 GCA_964346125.1 uncultured Paludibacter sp. | reverse complement strand
AGCTAAATCAAGCAAAACCTGATTTGTTGATTTGTTATTCATTGCATTCCTTTTTATTGTTTTAGTTAATAGAACAAGCTTAGTTTAATAAAAGTTTAACAACCTGATCAATCCGAACTACCCATCCTGCCTTTCAATTTCTAAATACTATAACTTTTTGGGGGCTGTGGATTAGCTGTTCTTTTTAATAAACTTCTATTTATTTATACCAACTCTATCCAAGATAAAAGCAAGTTCAAATGCAGTCTCTTTTATTCCATCGTATCGTCCTGTAGCACCACCGTGTCCGCTATCCATATTTGTTTTGAGTAAAACGATGTTGTTGTCGGTTTTGAGAGCACGTAGTTTTGCTGCATACTTAGTCGGTTCGTGAAACAGCACTTGCGAATCATTGATTCCACTTGTTATCAGGATATTTGGATACTCTTTTGCTTCAATATTATCATAGGGCGAATAGGAGAGCATGTATTTGAAATACTCCTCCTCATTTGGATTTCCCCACTCCTCATATTCTCCCACTGTGAGCGGAAGTGAATCATCCAACATAGTGGTAACTACATCCACGAAAGGCACTTGAGCAACAATCGTTTGGTATAAATCAGGTCGCATATTGACTACAGCACCCATCAATAATCCACCAGCGCTGCCACCCATAGCGGCTAATTTGTCAGAAGAAGTATATTTGTCATTAATCAACTTTTCTGAACAGGCTATAAAATCAGTAAAACTGTTTTTCTTTTTCAGCATCTTCCCATCTTCGTACCACTGCTCACCCAAATCGCTTCCACCGCGTATTTGTGCAATACCAAATATAAATCCACGGTCAATTAAACTGTAAAAACTGGTGCTGAAAAAAACATCCATGCTATTTCCATAGCTTCCATAGGCATAAAGTAGAGCAGGATTTGAGCTGTTTTTCTTCAATCCTTTTTTATAGACAATAGCCATTGGCACTTTCACACCGTCATCAGCTTTCGCCCAAAGTCGTTCCACAGTATAATCATCTGGATTAAATCCTGATGGTATTTCCTGTTGTTTCAGCAGTTGGGTTTCAGCCGTAGCACAATCATACTCATAGAGTGATGAAGGACGATTAAGCGATGTGTAGTTGTAGCGAATTGTTGTAGCTTCGTATTCGGGATTTCCACTTGAATAGGCTGTATAAACGGGTTCAGGAAATGAAACTTCGCTAATTTCACCTGTCGTAAGTTTGTAAATTTTCAGATTATTTAGTCCGTTCTCCTTATTCTCAACGACAAGAAAATCTTTCTGTACAATAATATTCTCAATTCGACTTGTTTCTTGATGCGGTACAAACTCTTTCCACGCCTCTTTATTTGCATAATCCGATTTAGCTACTTGATATATTTTGCCGTTCAAATTCTCCTTATCCTTGTAGCGGATAAAGAAAAACTCTTTGTGCGAATAGACATCGTAATCTACATCTTGGGTGCGTGTTTGAAAAGTTTTGAAATTTTCACTTGGATTGTCGGCTGAAAGCAATTGAGTTTCTGAAGTAGTGGAACTTGATGATGAAAGTATAATCCATTCACGCGTTTTTGTAGCACTTACGCCCACATTAAAACGTTCGTCCTTCTCTTCAAAAAGCAATTCGGCTTTTGCATCATTTAGTTTTTGACGATATATTTGATAAGAACGTAAAGTTTGTGTGTCAATGGCACCGTAGAAAAATGTTTCACTATCATTAGCCCAAGCAAAAGAGGTAGCTCCTTTTTTTGAAAACTCTAAATCCTCGCCTGTTTCTAAGTTTTTAATACGCAGAGTGTAGTCGGCAAAAGAGCCTGTCTCGTTATAAAAGTAGGCTGCAAGTTTGTTGTTTGGACTGATTGAATAGCCACCAAACATATAAGCTGCTTGCCCTTCGGCCATTGCATTGATGTCGAAAATCACTTCATCTTTCGCCTCCATGCTTCCTTTGCGACGATGATAAGTGCGATATTGCTTTCCTTTCTCTATTTTTGAGTAATAGAAATACTCATTGCTAAAAGAGGGATAGGACTCGTCATCTTCTTTAATTCGAGCTATTATTTCATCGTATATTTTAGTTTGTAAATCCTCAGTATTTGCCATTACCTCATCGGTGTAGCTATTTTCTGCATTTAGATAGGCGATTACATCGGGATTTGACTTGTCGCGAAGCCAAAAGTAATTATCTGTTCGCTCAATGCCGAAGTTTTCAAACACTGTAGCGTCAATGGCTGCTATAGGTGGAGTAGGGAAGTCAGTTTGTTTCGAAATCATTGTGGTTTTGTTTGAATTTGTACATGAATAAGCTATTGCAAGAAGCAAAAGAATAGAGTAATAATAGGTGTGTTTCATTTTATTTATTTTAAGTGTTTAAGATATGTGTCTATTTCTTTGTAGTTGTAGCGGTCTATAAAATCAAGTGTTTTACTCGTTACATCATCTATATGAATTATTGCAGCATCGTGTCCACCTTCATATACATGCGTTTCATGAATAATTTGGTGTTGATTAAGAACTGACTCTAACTCTGTTGACTGGTGAAATGGAACAAGCTCATCGTTAGTTCCATAAAAAGAGATTGTTGGCTGTGACTTGGTAGAAACCCACGTTATAGGGCTGGCGTACTTAGTTGCAGACATATTTGTGGGTAAATCCGAAGGCTTAATAATGTAGCTAAATCCCAAAGCAAAAAGAGGAATTGATGTATAATATGCATCGGATAAATTGCTTGGACCAGAAACATTAACGACCAATTTAACTTGATTCTTTATATCAAATTTATAAGCATATAGCATGGCTAAATGTGCTCCAGCGCTATATCCAGCTAAAACAAATTCGGGATTAACACCCAGTTCTTTGTGATTCGCAGTAATGAATTTTATCACTGATTCTATATCGTTGGTTTGAGTTGGGAGCATATATTGAGGCTTTATCAAATCAACTAAACGGTAGTTCATATTGACAATAGCATACTTCTCTTTTAGCCCTTTTTGAAATTTTTCTATAAAATCATTCATTTCAGACTTATCGCCCTGAAACCAAGCGCCACCATGGATGAGTATTATAACTTTTGTGTTGATTATACTTCTGTTTGCAGGAAGATATATATCCATTTTTTGGAAAGGATCTTTTCCATATTTTTCATCAATTTTGCTCTCTGCTAATTCAAAATTTTCAACTTCAACTTCATTATTGCATGCGAAGAGTAGCAATGAAAAGAGAAAAGCTAAACTGAGTTTAATAAATCTGCTATCAAACATTTTATTTTAATTGTTGATTTTAGTGGACAAAGATAAATAAAAATGCTCGATAAGATGATTTATACTTGATATAAATTTTCTGTAATAATAAGCTTAATTGACAAAATAGGGAGATGTGTATCTGTGAGATTCGTTTAATATTTAACTGAAAAGCAGAATCTTGTTTGTGTTGACGCTTCTTTTGTTGCGAATTGTTACTTTTGGGTGTTTGGGTTTGCCGATTAGTATTAGCTATAGCAGTAGAGAACTTATTCGTTTAGCTTATAATGAGTCCGAAAACACTCTTTTTATTCATTGTAAATCCTAATTTTAAATTGTAACTTTGTAAGATTCAAAATGAAGACTTGAAAAACCTGTTTTATTCGAGAATATTATTTACAACGACTTATATCAAACTATAAAAAAATGAAACTTTTAGATGAGATTATGTTGCGTGCAAAAAACAAACCGCAACGCATCGTACTGCCCGAAGGTACAGAGATTAGAACCTTAAAAGCTGCTGATATTATTTTAAAGGAGAAGGCGGCTTCTCTTATTTTGATTGGAGATGAGAAAGAGATTATGGATTTGGCTGCCGAGCATCAATTGGACTATATTAAAGAGGCTACCATTGTAAACCCAGAAACAAACGAAAAAATGCCTGCTTATGCTGACTTGCTTTTTGAAATTAGAAAATCAAAAGGAATGACGCAGGAAGATGCACAGAAATTGGCTAAAGATCCGCTCTATCTTGCTTGTTTGATGATAAAAAATGGTGATGCTGATGGAGAACTTGCAGGTGCACAAAATACTACAGGCGATGTACTTCGTCCTGCTTTTCAAATTGTGAAAACAAAGCCAGGCATTCGCATTGTGTCAGGAGCTATTTTGATGTTTACTCCAGCTACTAATTTAGGTGAAGAGGGTTTGATGGTCTTTGCTGATTGTGCAGTAAATCCTAATCCGAATGCTGAAGAATTGGCACAAATTGCAGTTAGCTCAGCTGATACAACTCGTGCTATTGCGGGTTTTGAACCAAGGGTGGCGATGTTGAGTTTTTCATCAAAAGGTAGTGCAAAACATGAGTTTGTTGATAAAGTAGTAGAGGCAACAGCTATAGCTAAAAAACTTTCGCCCGAATTACAAATAGATGGAGAATTGCAAGCTGATGCAGCATTGATTGAAAGTGTAGGTCAAAGCAAAGCGCCTGGAAGCAGTGTTGCAGGTAAAGCAAACGTGCTTGTTTTCCCCGATTTGCAGTCAGGTAATATTGGGTATAAACTTGTAGAACGCATTAGTGGCGCTCTTGCAATCGGTCCGATATTACAAGGAATTGCTGCACCAATTAATGATTTGTCTCGCGGTTGCTCTGTTGAAGATATCGTGCAAATGATCTGTATCACAGCCAATCAGGCAATGAACGAGTAGTGAAAACGTGAAATTTACTGTAAAATAAATATTTATAATATGTCAGAAATAATAAAAGAACCGATTGAGCGCTACGGTCTGAATGAACGTGTTCGCAAAAAGACACTCTTTTCGAAGATTGGAGTGGTGGGTTGTGGAAAGGATGGGAGCTTGATTGCTACCATAGCTGCTACACACGGTATGGAAGTTGTTTTTCTTGAGCCAACACAAGATAAAGTGAACTATTCATACGGATTGATAGAGACTATTTTAGATGCTCGTATTTTAAACTGGAGCTTAACTCAAAGTGAAAAGCGAAGCATTATGAGCCGTATTAACGGGACAACAAATTATCGCGATTTTGAAGGCTGTGATTTTGTAATTGAAGCAATTCGCTACAGCGAGCGTCGTGTCAACGACCGAAGGGATGTGTTTGTACAATTAGAGAGAGTCTTGTCACCTGACGCAATTATTGCATCTAACGTAACCACTGTAATTGTATCAGATTTAGCCTCTGAGTTGGAATACAGAGATCGTTGTATAGGTTTACATTTCCTTACAAATGTTCCGGCATCTCGTCTAATCGAAATTGTGAGAGGGGTGGAAACTTCTGATGAAACTTATGAAAAGGTAATTTTATTTGCTAAAATGATTAATCACCAATACGTTCCTGTACTTGAATCATCGGGTTTGGTGAGTGTACGTTTATTCCTCACTCAATTGAATGAGGCGTGCTCCATGTTGATGGAAGGAATAGCATCAGCAGAGGATATTGACCAAATTATGACTGTTGGATACGGACATAGACAAGGGGTTTTTCGCACGGCTGACCAATTGGGAATTGATAAAATAGTGAAACTCTTAGAGAATTTATACGATGAGTATGGACATGTAAAATACAAACCATCACCAGTGTTACTGCGCATGTCGCGAGCAAAACATTTGGGTATATTTACAAAGAGAGGATTCTATGAATATGATAGTGAAGGTAAAATCGTTAAAAAAGGAGGAAAATAAGTATGAAAGTTTTGGTTTTAAATTGCGGTAGTTCCTCCGTAAAATATAAGCTCTTTGATATGTCAAATGGTGACACAATGGGAGCGGGGGTAGTTGAAAAAATAGGTTTGAAAGGCTCTTTCTTAAAACATACCCGCCAAGATGGGAAAAAAGTTGTTTTAGAAGGGGAGGTATTAGAACACCAATTGGCTATTGAGTACATTTTAGGTGTACTTACAAGTAAAGAACATGGTGCAATAGAGCAGTTGGAGGAAATCTCTGCTGTAGGTCATCGAGTTGTTCATGGTGGAGAGCTTTTTAATGAGAGTGTGTTGATTAACGAAGACGTTATCAAGCAAATAGAAGACTGTATTGAGATTGCTCCACTTCATAATCCGCCAAACTTAGCTGGTATTTACGCAATCAATGATTTGTTACCAGGTGTGCCTCAGACTGCTGTTTTTGATACAGCTTTCCATCAAACTATGCCAGCACATGCTTATATGTATGGTATTCCTTATTCCTTGTATAAAAAATATGGTATTCGCCGTTATGGTTTTCATGGCACAAGTCACCGCTATGTTTCTAAAAGAGCTTGTGATTTCTTAGGTTTAGATTATGAGAATACCAAAATTATTACAGCTCATATTGGAAATGGTGCATCGATTACTGCTATTGAAAAAGGAAAATCTATTGATACTTCCATGGGATTCACGCCGGTTGAAGGTCTGATGATGGGAACTCGTTCGGGTGATGTGGATTTAGGCGTTGCTACTTATATAATGGATAAAGAGGTAATAGGTACTTCTACAGCCTCTACTCTGTTTAATAAGCACAGTGGAGTATTGGGTGTGTCAGGAGTTTCATCGGATATGCGTGATATTGAAGCTGCTGTGGCAGAGGGAAATGAGCGTGCTAAGTTGGCTTTGGATATGTATGAGTATCGTATTAAAAAATACATTGGCTCTTACGTAGCTGCACTAAATGGCGTAGATGTTTTGGTATTTACAGGTGGTGTTGGCGAAAATCAAACTGTAACACGTGAAAAGCTGTGTAAAGATTTAAGTTTCTTAGGAATTGAGTTAGATGTTGAGAAAAATAAGATAAGAGGTGAGGAGATTGAGATAACTACACCAGAATCGAAAGTGAGAGTTGTTGTTATTCCAACAGATGAAGAGTATATGATTGCTTCAGATACAATGGAGTTATTATAAAACACTAATAATAAAAGAAAAAACCGGGTTTGAATGTAGTTTCAAATCCGGTTTTTTTTATCTCCTTGATCAAAGTGACATCTTAGCTTAAGCCAAGTTATCAACCTCAGTAATGAGCTCCTCTATTCCCTTATCCCAATCAGCATAAAGCTTTTTATAATACTCTTTTACTGCTTTAGGGTTCTCTTTGCCGCCGTTTTTCCCTACACGGTTTACGTGTTCACTGGTAAATTCTAAGATCTTTACAATTAATTCATCAGCCTGATTCTCAATATCATTATCGCTAAATATGCTTTTTGAATATACTTCTGTAATTAGTTCTGTAGCAATGTGATACATAGTCTTTTTGAGATCTCTTTTACTTGCCATAATTTTGTCTTTTTTGAAATTGAACAATAATATCTAATTCTTGATGCAAATATAAGAAAAAATATATACTTAGTTATCTTATTCTGAAATATTGTATTTGAAATAAACTGACACTATTTTCGTTTTATAAAATGAAATAAATAAGCGGCTTAATGAATATCAAATTTAGAAATATATATTTACTTTTTATAGCGATTATTATTATAGCTTTTTCAATGAATTCATGCATTGATGAACGCATTTCGCATAGTCCTGATTTAAGGCTTAGTTTCTCGAAAGATACCTTAGTTTTTGATACACTATTTACTACTATCGGTAGCTCAACGAAGCAATTGAAAGTGTATAATAAATCGGATAAAAATTTGAATATCTCATCGCTTGCTTTGAAAATGGGTGCTACTTCACCGTATCGCATCAATGTAGATGGGCAGCAATCGGAAAATAACCATTTTAATAATTTAGAACTTCGTGCAAATGACAGTATCTTTATTTTTGTAGAAGTCAATATTGAAACTTTAGATGAAGATATAGCTATTTTGGTAGAGGATGAAATTCAGTTTTTAACTAATGGGAATCAGCAGCGGGTAAATTTGATTGCATACGGACAAAATATGACTGTTTTGAACGGACTCACTATTCAAAATGACACTGTATTAAATGCTCAAAAACCTTATTTGATTTATGGCGACTTGGTGGTCGATAGTGCTAAAACTTTAACTCTTGAGGCCGGTAGTAAACTTTATTTCCATAACAATTCGAGCTTGGTGGTCTATGGTAATCTTATTGCTGATGGCACTTTCGAAAAGCCTATTCTTATGCGTGGACACCGAACGGATGAAATCTTTGATAGCATTCCCTATAATTTTGTTTCCAATCAATGGGGTGGGGTTTTACTTTTCAATAAAGAGGGTAATCACAAACTTAATCATGTAAATATGAACAGCGGTTATGTGGGTGTGTTTTTCTCAAATGATGACCTCAGTTACCGACCTAGCTTGGAGATGAATAGTTGCAGGATTCATAATTTCTTAAAATATGGCTTGGTCGTACAGAATGGAGATGTTGTGGTAAGTAATAGCGAAATATCCAATACAGGCTCTTATTCCGTCTATCTAAAAGGTGGAAAACATCGTTTTATTCATAGCACAATTGCAAACTTTTTCAACAGTACCAATGTGCGAGTTCAGCCATCAGGTCGTGAAGGCGAAGCGGCATTAACTATTATGGAACTTGATCGCTCTTTGCCGATGGAGAGCGAGTTTATTAATTGCGTGATTGTTGGTTCTAATCAAAATGAATTGGATATTTTTACCCATTTTGAAGATGACATGCACACATTATTTAAAAATAGCTATATTCGAAAACCGAAACCAGATAAAGAGTTTGCCTATTTTCAAAATATTCGTTGGTGGGATAAAAACGATACAATAATTTTCAAAAATAATTTTTTCGATATTAAAGAAAAGGAATATTATAATTTTATGCCCGATTCAGTTTCACCTATTAGAGATATAGCTGACTTTGATGTTGCAAAAGATTATCCTTTTGATTTGAATGGCAATAGCCGCTTAGATGATGGCATGCCTGATGCTGGAGCCTATGAGTGGAGGTGATTGTAATTCGCTTGTAGCGCTTCTAAACACTCACTGAATTTCTACTAAACATCCATTAAATAATATCTAAACACCAAATAAAAATTTACTATAAATTACAGTTTTATGAAAACTTACAATTCGCATTTCACACTTTTATTTCTTCTTTTTATCTTATTATTTGCAGGTTGCGAAAAGATAAACACCAGTTCATCACAAATAGATGGATTAAATATTGATAATTATCCTATTATTGATGGTTCCACATCATCTTTGCCTCTCAACACCATTATTGCTTGTGAGCTTTTGGGTTTAAAGTATGAGTGGCAAGAGACTAAAGAAACTTCGACACGAAGTACATGGAGTGTTGAGCCTAAGGTAAAAGGAAATCTAAAAAAGAAATTATCTCAAGTGGTTTGGAGCTCACAAACGCACGGTTCACTTATTAACGTTATCGATCACAAAGCCGATTTAACACTATCGGCACGCAAACTCTCGGATGATGAAAGAGCGTACGCCGAGTTAAAAGGTGTTAGGCTGATAGAAACGCCCATTGCTTTAGACGCTTTTGTATTTATAGTGGGTGGCAACAGTCCGGTAGAAGGTCTCACAACTCAAAATATACAAGATATTTACACAGGTAAAGTAAGAAAATGGAGCGAATTGGGAATAACTATTTATGAAGGTAATCCGGATGTAGAGATTCATGCCCTTGTTCGTAATGCCAATTCGGGAAGTCAGGAACTGATGGATGAGCTTATAATGAAAGATTTGGAGTACTTTGATTTACCAACTTATGAAGAGAATTTAGTTTTTACAATGGCGGGTATCATGGATGCTGTTGCATGGAGGCCACATGCTATTGCATATACCGTCTATTATTACAACGATTTTATTATAAGACCTTATAAAGAAGATTTGAAAAAAATTGCAATTGATGGAGTTTTTCCAAACAAAGAGAGCTTAAGCAATCGCAGTTATCCATATACTACAGAGGTATATGCCGTAATTCGTAGTGATACCGACCCATCATCGATGACTTATAAAATATATGAATGGTTACAAACAGAAGAGGGTAAAAAAACTATTGCTAATAGTGGATACATTCCGACTAAAAATTAGCCCTCTCAGAGCTCCTTATTAAAATACAATGTGTTTATTATTTTATATCAAGGAAAATTTGTATATTGCAGGTCTATTTAATACAAAGTAAATAAACTCTTTCTTTTCATGAAAAAGACACTTCTTATACTAATAAGTATTTTCGTTTTCTTTCTAATTGCTGAGGCTCAGACAGTAAAAAAGAGTTTTAGAGTGGTAAAGTACAATGTAGAAAACTTTTTTGATCTGGTGGATGATCCTTTAACCAATGATGCAGAGTATCTGCCTGGTGGATATCGAGGATGGAATACAACAAAATATCATCATAAGCAACGCTCGATTGCAAAAGTGGTTTCATCAATTGGAGGTTGGGAGCCACCAGCTTTGGTCGGTATGTCGGAGGTTGAGAGTATATTAGCCATGACAGATTTAACTGAAAAATCTCCTTTGAAGAATTTGGGTTATAAGTTTGTACAATATGAATCGCCCGACCCACGCGGTATTGATGTTGTATTAATGTATCAACCCAATCAATTTACGCCTCTACATCAAGAGGCTATCGCAGTTGACTCTTTTCGAACACGAGATATTCTTTATGTAAAAGGGGAAATTCCAAACAAAGAGATTTTACATGTATTTGTATGTCACTTGCCTTCACGCTTTGGTGGTGAATTGGAATCGGAGTTTCGACGTGAATATGTAGCAGGAATTCTTCGTGATAAAGTGGATGAAATTTTTGGATTGGATGAGAATCCTAATATATGTATTATGGGTGATTTCAATGATTATCCAACAAGTAGTAGCTTGCTAAATGTATTAAGAGCCAATCCCTTAGAAGGTGAAATTAAGGATAAAAGTCTTTACAACTTAGCTTATGAATCGCAAGTAACTGGTAAAGGCTCCTATAAATTTCAAGGCGAGTGGGGAATGTTAGATCAAATTATAGTTTCAGGAAATATGCTGCATTCAGAAAATAGTATCTCTACAACGCAAAAAGATTTTAAAATTTATGAGGCAGACTTCCTATTGGAAAAAGATGAAAATTTCTTAGGACAAATTCCCTATCGCACGTATATTGGAATGCGTTATCATGGCGGTTTCTCTGATCACCTTCCAGTCTATGTTGATTTTTGGTATGAGCCCTAAGCCCTAACCCGAATTAATCATTTAAAATAAATTTCATGAATATTCCGGTTTAAACTCTTTAAATTTTATAATTTACAATGGAGTTCGTGTCGCAAAAATACGTTTTAATCAGCTTATAAAAATAAACAAAAATCAAAATTATTTGTTTTTAGAATAATGAAACAGATTAAAGAAATTCTTTCGAGCACAAATGTTGCTGAAGCAGTCATTGCTAATGATAATTTACTATTGCTATTTG
>CAYFTO010000050.1:0-13965 GCA_964346125.1 uncultured Paludibacter sp. | reverse complement strand
AAAGCAGCCGAGTAAACATTAATTTTAATTATTGACTTTTATCGGACAGCAAAAATAATATATGATAATCCAATTTACAAATAATAATGGGAGTTCATCTTAATAACAACATTCAAATTCAATATTAACAATCAATCCCTTACTTCATTATTCGATTTCACTTTCGACATAAGCATACCACCAGCCAATGAGAGGATTATCACGCTTAAGGATAACCATTCTGGTATATTTACGTGCTGAGAAAGCAACATCTTTACACCAACAAAAGCTAAAATCACTACCAAGCTATAGTTGATGTAACGGAATTTGTCTAACATGTTAACAATAAGGAAAAACATAGAACGCAAACCCATTACAGCTAAAATATTAGAGCTAAATACAATGAAAGGGTCACTTGTAATTGATAAAATAGCTGGAATACTATCAACGGCAAAAATAATATCCGACAATTCTACCAATATTAAGGCCACAAAAAGTGGTGTAGCATGCCGAACACCATCAACTTTCACAAAAAACTTATCACTAACTACCTCATTAGTAACCGGATAAACTTTATTAATCCATTTATATAACTTCGAATCACGCGGATCACCTTCGCCACCGTGTGACAAAAGCATTTTTACGGCAGTAAATATTAAGAATGCACCAAAGACATAAATTATCCAATCAAATTTATTAATCAGTCCCACTCCAAACATAATCATTATAGCACGGAAAACTATGGCTCCTAATACACCATAAAACAGAACCTCGTGCTGGTACTTTTTTGGAATTGCGAAGGATGAAAAAATCAAAGCAATAACAAAAATATTATCAATACTGAGTGAGAGCTCGATAATATAGCCTGTTATATATTTAACAAGCGCATTGACAGGAGTTAGTCCTGTAGGATTAGATATCCACTCTTTTTCAAAAGCCAAATAGATTATTCCTGAAAAGAGCAAAGCACAAGTGACCCAAAAGGCAGTCCATTGAGCCGCTTCTTTCGTTTTAATTTCATGAGGCCTTCTGTTAAAAACACCCAAATCCAAAGTTAGTGCGACCAACACAAACAGAATAAAAGCAATCCAAAGTATCATTTATCTATATTATATTTTTAATTATATGAGAATAACATCAAAGAAAACAAAAAATCGAGCGCAAAGTTAATCATTAAAAGCGATTTTTTTGAAATAAAGAGAGGCAGTTACATACAATTAGTTCTTTTTTATAGAAAAACGTATATCAATATAGTTTTATTCACAAAAAAACACTTTAATAATTTGTATAAAAAATGTATCTTTGCAGATATTTTTTACAATAAACACTCATCTGATTTTCAAGCGTATATTTCATCTTAAATAATAAAATCAGAAAATTAAATAAGCGATATTAATGATATTAAGTATTGAAGTTTTTTTATTGGTTATTTCCATCTTACTATTTGTAAGCCTATTGGTTGGAAAAATGGGAAGCCGCTTTGGAGTTCCAACACTTTTACTTTTCTTAGTTATTGGAATTTTGTCAGGTAGCGATGGCTTAGGGATTCAGTTTGACTCACCCAAAATAGCACAATATATCGGGATTATAGCTCTGAATATTATTCTGTTTTCGGGAGGAATGGACACACGAATTTCAGAAGTGAAGCCTATTGCTGCACAGGGCTTTATATTGGCCACAATTGGTGTTTTGTTAACAGCCTTAATAACGGGAGGATTTATATTTTGGCTTACTAAAAGTTTTTTCACATCCATCTCTTTCACATTACTGGAAGCTATGCTATTAGCAAGCGTTATGTCATCAACAGACTCAGCATCAGTCTTTTCCATTCTCCGTTCCAAGAATCTCTCTCTCAAAGAGAATCTGCGACCACTGCTTGAGTTTGAAAGTGGTAGTAACGATCCAATGGCTTATATGCTTACAGTGGTGCTAATCCAACTTATTCAAACTCCAGAATTGGATGCTTTAGCTGCACTCTGGCTATTTACTAAACAATTAGTTATTGGTGGACTTGCTGGTTATTTTGTTGGAAAACTTTCAGTGCGAATTATCAATAGAATAGACTTAGACAACGATGCTCTATATTCTGTACTGCTCGTTACTCAAATGTTTTTCATCTTTGGTATTACTGATTTCTTAGGTGGTAACGGTTTCTTGGCGGTTTATTTAGGTGGTTTATTTATAGGAAACAGTCGATTTGTTCACAAACGCAGTTCATTGAAATTCTTTGACGGGATGACGTGGTTGGTACAAATACTTATGTTCTTGACTTTAGGGCTTTTAGTCAATCCTACAGAACTACTGCCTATTGCAGGTGTAGGTATAATCATTGGACTTTTCATGATTTTCTTATCAAGACCGATAACAGTGCATCTTTGCTTACTTCCTTTCAGAAAAATGTCAATGAAAGCACGTAACTACACCTCATGGGTGGGATTACGTGGAGCTGTACCAATAATTTTTGCAACTTATCCGCTTATGGCTGAAATTCCACACGCCAACATCATGTTTAATATTGTATTCTTTATTACCATTGTTTCACTATTGGTTCAAGGCACCACGGTTGGTTCAATGGCAAAATGGCTTAATCTATCTGAAGAGTCGCCTAAAAAGAGAAAACTTGAAAGTTTTGATGTGGAGATGGATGATGAGATCAAATCCTACATGACAGAAATCAGTATCAAAGAGGAATACCTTGCAAATGGAACTCGATTAGTTGACTTAAACATTCCTGACAATACACTTATAGCAATGGTGAAACGTGAGGACCAATACTTTATTCCAAGAGGAAATACAGAATTATTAGTAGAAGATAAAATCTTAGTTATTACAGATAACGAAAGTGCATTAGAAGAGACTTACCGCCAAATGATATGCGGAGGGAAAAATGAAAATGAAAAAAAAGAAAAAATATAATATAATGAAAAAAATTAGCCTACTGCTGTTTGTTGGGCTTTTTGGACTTATTTTTAGTTCAAAAGCCTACTCTCAAACAATCTTGTTACAAAATGAAGAGCCTGTTAGCATTCAAAAAGCAAAGAATGCACCAGGAAGTACAAAAGTTGAAATCGACTTATCGAATGGAAAAAAGATAGTGGTCGATTTTTATGGCGAAAATATATTTCGTCTGTTCTACGATCAAAACGATGGCGAACTTCGTGATCCACAAGGAACACCACCCGCCAATATCTTAGTAAACAATCCTCGCAAAAGCGTTAAATCGATTCAAATTGATGAAAAACAAGCTAACAAACTAATAATTCGTTCAGAAGCTTTAGCACTTGAGTTCGATAAAAACTCACTAAAATTCAAGATTACAAATCTAAATACAAAAAGAACAGTTGTTGAAAGCACAAGTCCACTCCAACTTCAAAGCACCAAATGGGAATTGGGCTTGAAAGCTAAGACAAACGAGTATTTTTACGGTGGTGGAGTTCAAAACGGACGTTTTTCGCACAAAGGAAAAGCTATTGCTATTGAAAACCAAAACAGCTGGACGGATGGTGGTGTTGCCTCACCTACCCCATTCTACTGGTCAACTGCTGGCTATGGATTCATGGGTTACACCTTCAAAAAAGGTGTTTATGATTTTGAAAGCAAAGAGGAAGGTAGCGTAAATCTTTCACACGAAAGTGATTATTTTGATGCTTTCTTTATGGTAAATGATGGTTTAGTTGCTCTGCTTAATGATTTTTATCAACTAACAGGTTACCCTGTTTTAATCCCAAAAATGGGTTTCTATCAAGGTCATTTGAATGCTTATAATCGTGACTATTGGGTAGAAGATTCAACAGGAATCTTATTTGAAGATGGCAAACGCTACAAAGAGAATCAAAAAGACAACGGTGGAATAAAAGAGTCACTCAACGGCGAAAAAGGCAATTATCAATTTTCTGCTCGTGCTGTTGTTGATAGATACAAAAATCACGATATGCCACTGGGTTGGATTCTTCCAAATGATGGATATGGAGCTGGTTATGGTCAAACAAGCACATTAGAAGGAAACATCCAAAACTTGAAAGAGTTTGGAGACTATGCGCGCAATCACGGTGTAGAGATAGGACTTTGGACTCAATCAGACTTGCATCCAAAAGAGGGAATTGAGCCACTACTTCAACGCGACATTATCAATGAAGTGGGAGTAGCTGGTGTAAAAGTATTGAAAACAGACGTAGCATGGGTAGGACCTGGTTATTCCTTTGGACTAAACGGAGTTCAAGACGTAGCCAATATTATGCCTAAGCATGGCAATGGCACACGTCCTTTTATCATCTCATTGGACGGTTGGGCAGGCACGCAGCACTACGCAACCATCTGGACAGGTGACCAAACTGGTGGAGTATGGGAATATATTCGATTCCATATTCCTACTTACATTGGCTCTGGACTTTCAGGACAACCCAATATATCATCCGACATGGATGGAATCTTTGGTGGAAAAAATCCAGCTGTAAACATCCGCGATTACCAATGGAAAACATTTACATTGATGCAATTGAATATGGACGGATGGGGCTCCAATCCAAAATATCCACACGCACTGGATGAACCTGCAACATCAATCAACCGCAACTATCTGAAACTTAAATCAGAGCTACTTCCTTACCAATATAGTGTTGCACACGAGTCTGTAGCTGGCGAACCAAGTATTAGAGCTATGTTTTTGGAAGAAGAAAATCCATTTACATTAGGCAAGAACACTCAATATCAATATATGTATGGTCCAAGCTTTTTGATTGCACCAATATATCAAGAAACTGAAGCAGACGAGGAAGGGAATGATATTCGTGACAATATTTATTTACCCAAAGGAACTTGGTACGACTATTTTTCTGGACAGAAATTTGAAGGAAATCGCATTATTAACAACGTAGATTATCCAATTTGGAAATTGCCTGTATTTGTGAAAGAGGGTGCTATTATCCCGATGGTAAATCCAAACAACAATCCGAATGAAATCGATAAATCACATCGTATTTTCGAGATATACCCAAGCAGCAAGTCTAGTTTTACGCTTTATGATGATGATGGTGAAAGTGTTGATTACTTGAAAGGCGCATCAACTAAGACTGTTATTAATTCCTATCTTGTGGGAGATATTGCAAATATTGAAATACTACCTACAACAGGAGATTTCAAAGGCTTTGTAAAAGAGCAATCAACTGAGTTTAGAATCAACGTAAGCAAAGAGCCTAAAAAACCTTTTGTTACTGTAAATGGTAAAAAACAAAAATTGAAAAAAGCTAAATCTTTAGAAGATTTCAAAGCTCGCAATAATGTATATTATTATGATGCTGCACCAAACTTGAATCAATTTGCAACAAAGGGAAGTGAGTTTGAGAGTGTAAAAATCACTAAAAACCCACAATTGCTTGTAAAAGTGGCTCAATCTGATATTACAAAAGGGAAAACTACTTTAACAATAAAAGGATTTAAATTTGAGCAAGCAAGCGAATTGCTAAAAACGAATGGTACTCTTTCTAAAATTCAAAACATAGAAGTAGTTGATAGCAATGCTACAGCCTACACATTAAAACCAAGTTGGAGCCGAGTAGCTAATGCCGATTATTATGAATTTGAATTGGATGGAATGCGCTACTCTACGATTACAAACGAATCTTTCTTGTTTGAAAACTTAGTACCCGAAACTAAATATGATTTCAAAGCTCGTGCGGTAAACAAAGATGGAGCATCAGAGTGGATAAGCTTCTCTGCAACAACCAAATCAGACCCATTGGAGTTTGCACTACGTGGATTAACGGCTGAAAGCAATAAACCAATGCAAGGCGGACATGCTATGAATCGTTTGTTTGACTTCGACGAAGGGAATATGCTGCACTCTAAATATGGAGAAGACGCTCTTCCATTTGAAATGATTATCGATTTACATTCTATCAGTCAGCTCGATAAATTGATTTATCTTCCACGCAACAGCGGTAAAAACGGAATGATTGAAACCGTTAAGATTTCGCATAGCATGGACAAAAATAATTGGAATGCAATCGGCGAATATGAGTGGGTAACTGACTTTAGCGAAAAAACAGTAAATATCGAAGACAAACCAACCGCTCGTTATATTAAATTAGAAGTTTCAAAAGCAGTAGGTAATTTTGTTTCTGGACGTGAATTGTATGTATTCAAAGTAGCAAACACTGAAAGCTACTTACCGGGCGATATTAACAACGACAAAAAAGTTGACCATAACGATTTAACTTCATATATGAACTACACCGGACTTCGCCTTGGCGATGGTGATTTTGAAGGATATGTAAGTCGTGGTGATGTGAATTTCAATAATATCATTGATGCATTCGACATTTCAAATGCCGCAACTCAACTTGATGGAGGTGTTAGCTTACGCGGTTCATCTGAGCCACTAAATGGTAAGTTGACCTTTACAAGCAACAAGACAAATTACAGAGCGGGTGAAATTGTTGAAATTACAGTAAGTGGTGAAGACTTGCAATCAGTAAATGCCTTAGGTTTCAATATTCCTTATAGCGTAAATGATTATGATTTTGTTGGAATCAAAACCATCGGAACAAAAGAGATGCAAAACTTTACCAACGACCGACTACACTCAGATGGAGAAAAAGTACTTTATCCTACTTTTGTAAACGTTGGTAATAAAGAGACAATTGAAGGCAGCGGCGAACTTTTCCTTATCCAACTAAAAGCGAAACGCAATCTAAAATTCAACTTGGAAGCGAAACAGGGATTATTGGTTGATAAACGATTAAATTCGATTCAATTTTAATTTTTCCTACAATATATAATTGTGAAGAAAGACTGTCTGAAAAGATAGTCTTTCTTTTTTTATTAAAGGATTTAGAACAAAACAAATAGCAGATATATATTGTTAGAAAAGCAAACAACAAAGTTATGGAAACAAAAAAAATGAAAATAGAGATTTGGTCGGACATAGCTTGTCCATTTTGCTATATTGGTAAAGCACATTTGGAGAAAGCTTTGGAAAAATTCCAACATAAATCACAAATAGAGGTAATATACCGCAGTTATCAATTGGATCCAGATTATTATCACAGCGAAAACGACACCGCATTTTCAATATTAGTCAATAAAAAGCATATGCCTATCGAGCAAGTCAAAGGCATGGCTAAACACATAGAAAACATGGCTTCAAAAGTGGGCATCACAATGGATATTGAAAAATCCGTTCCAGCCAATACGCACGATGCACACCGGTTAATTCACTTAGCGGAGCAGTATGGGAAAGAAAAAGAGCTAATGACAGGCCTATTTAAATCCCATTTTACCCTTGGTGAAAATATTGAAAAACGTGAGGTGCTAGAAGCGATAGCCTTAGAGCATGGTATTGAACAAAGTGAGCTCAATAAGTTTTTTGAGAGTGATATATTTGCAGATAAAGTTGCAAACGATATTCATGCAAGCAGAAGTGTAGGAGTTCGTGGGGTACCATTTTTTGTAATAGATCGTAAATATTCTATTTCGGGAGCGCAACCTATAGATAATTTTGTAAGTGCACTTGAACAGAGCTTTCAAGAGTGGGAGCAAGAAAACCCAAGGCTTGTTTCATTGAATGGTCGTGAGGATGCGAGCTGCGGCGATGATGGATGTGAGATATAAAAATTACTCACACCTTTATTTTTAACAAAAGACTTTTTGAAAATAAAAAACTTCAGAAGAGTCTTTTTATTTTACTTGCTTATTTGTAATAATAAGTCTATTTTTGCTATGTTCTCAAAATCAAATACTATATAGAATAAACAAATACAAAAAACAATGATTGAAACTACAGCTTTTCAAGAGTACGCCAATCTTTTCGCAGATAAAACAGACCAAAATATTTTTCTCACAGGAAAAGCTGGAACAGGAAAAACGACCTTTCTTCATAAACTTCGAAAAGAAAGCAGTAAACAAATGGCTGTTGTAGCTCCAACTGGAGTAGCAGCCATCAATGCAGGTGGCACAACCATTCACTCTTTTTTCCAACTACCACTTACACCTTTTATCCCAACACCTGAGGGTAAAAAAGACTTAATCAGTAAACTGCAAATCCGAAAAGAGCGACGTCAAGTGATGCGCGAATTGGAACTACTTATTATTGATGAGGTAAGTATGGTACGTGCTGATGTTTTAGATGCATTAGATACTATTTTACGACAAGTTCGCTATCGCCATAGTGAAGCTTTTGGAGGAGTACAGGTGATTTTTATTGGTGATATGTTTCAGCTTTCTCCCATTGCAAATAACGAGGAGTGGAACATTTTAAGCCAGTTTTACAAAGGCCTCTATTTTTTTAACAGCCATGTTTTTCAAGAAAAGCCATTTGTACATATTGAATTTGATAAAATTTTCAGACAACGTGATGCTGAGTTTATTAATGTATTGAATGAAATTCGTAACAATAGATTATCTGCACAAGGAAAAGCACTACTTGAAAAGAATTACAAGCCTACATTTAGTCCTTCACCCAATGATAATTATATAACGCTCACAACGCACAACTACAAAGCTGATGAAATAAATAGTAGAGAACTTTCTAAATTAAAAACAGCGACTAAAACATACACAGCCGAAGTTACAGGTAATTTCCAAGAGCGAAATTACCCAGCTGAAATGGAGCTTACGCTGAAAGTTGGTGCAAAAGTGATGTTTATAAAGAACGACACTGAAAATCCTCGTCGTTTTTACAATGGAAAAATAGGCATTGTTACAGAGTTGAACAAATCGACAGTTGAGATAAAATCAGATGAAGACAATGAGGTGATTGTGTTGAGTCCAATGCGTTGGGACAATGTGCAATACTCTACAGATAATGATACACTTACGATTAACGAAGAGGTGATAGGCACTTTCACCCAACTCCCGCTGCGATTAGCTTGGGCTATTACCATACATAAAAGTCAAGGATTGACTTTTGATAAAGCTGTAATCGATGCAGGTAGCTCGTTTGCACCTGGGCAAGTTTATGTGGCATTAAGTCGTTGTAGAAGTTTAGAAGGGATGATTCTTAAAAGCCGTATCGAATCCAATACGCTTCATAATGACCAAGCTATAATTCAATTTTCGTCACAAAATAGTAGCATTGAAGAACTACAAAATGCTTATGAAAACAAGAAAGAGGAGTATCAACTTAGCTTACTTAAAAACATTTTCAACTTTCAAAATAGCCTTATAGCTTCTAATCGATGGCTCAGCAAAACGAAAGAGAATGAGAGTTCATTCAATGCCGAAGCAATTCAGATGATAGAAGAGATAAAAACAGCTTTAACCGAATTAGTAGATGTAGGAGAAAAATTTGCTAAACAATTAGAAAACTTATTCCGTACAAAGCCAATCAACGAAGATTTTCTTTTAGAACGCTTAGATGCTTCAGCCACTTATTTTTTACCCAAACTAAATTATATAAATCAAATTTTGATTAGCTCGTCAGCCATAAGCGACAGTAGAAAGATAGCACAAGAGTTTGACCAATATTGGGATGATTTATATTCACAAAATCAGCTAAAAATGCATTGGATTGCAGGCATTAGACGTGGTTTTACAACTGAACTTTATTTTAAACTTCGAAACAACTTTATTTTACCCAAAGTAAATGTTAGCGCTTACTCAAGAACCAGTAAAAGAAAATCATTACCTGCAAGCAATCATCCTGAGCTAAGTCAAATGCTGTATGAATTGAGAAATTCGATTGTAGATGAAACCGGCATACCAATATACATGGTTGCAAGTTCACAGTCCATTAGTGAGATGTCAAACTATTTGCCACAAAACAAGAAAGAACTTTTAAAGATTCATGGATTTGGTGAGGTTCGTTATCAAAAATATGGAGAGCGTTTTTTAGAAGTAATACGTGACTATTGTGACGAAAACAATTTAGAGTCAAAAATGGAAGAACTTTTTGATAAGAAAAAAAGTGAAAAAGAAGATAAAAAGAGAGAGCCGAAAAAAGGTAAATCTGCACGACTTAGCTTTGAGATGTTTAAAGAGGGAAAAAGCATAGAAGAAATAATGGCTGAAAGAAACTTAGTTTACAGCACAATAAGTGGCCATTTAGCCGACTTTGTACTTAGTGGTGATTTGGATGTTTACCAATTTGTGAGCAAGGAAGATATAGAAAAGGCCAAAGCCATACTTAGCCAAAACAGTGATTCTCAAAAATCATATTATTCTCTTTTGAAAGACCATGTTGAGCCGAAAAAACTAAACTTTATAACAGCTTGGTTGAAAAAAGAGAAGTAATGAAACCCTATTAGCATATTCATATAAACTTAAAGGGAACAACAAATGAAACAAGTATTACTCACACTCTTCCTTTTCTTAATTATTGGATTTTCGGTTCAATCTTGCAAAAATGATATAAACGCGCCAAGTGTAGATTGTAAAGGAAAAACATCTTTACACATAAATAAGCCAAGCAATATTGAGTTAAGCAAAGTTGCATGTAATAGCCGGCACAATTTAAGGCTACAAGCTCTAAATGTAGAAGATAGCAGATGTCCCGAAGGAGTGCAATGTTTTTGGGCTGGTAATGCATCTGTTGAATTTCATCTTACGACTAAAAAGGCTGAATATTATTTTTCATTGAACACATTTAATGGGAAAGATTTTACGAATGACACAATAATTGAAGGTCTGAAATATCACCTATTGGACGTGTTGCCATATCCTTCTTTTAGTGCACCTCATCCAGCAAAAACAATAAATATTTTAGTTGAAAAGGCCCGTTAAGTTATTTCAGGGAATGGCATAAAGACATTCGATAGTGATTCAATTGATATTAAGATCTCGTTTATGTTATTTATTTTAATGATTACGGGACATATGTGATTCGGTAGTGATTCGGTAGTAATTCAATAGATATTAAGTAGATATTCAATCGTAATTCAATAGATATTCTAAATTATCTACGACAAATCTTTAAATATTGGAATTTTGAAATATTGAAACAGCAAGCTGCCAACAGCTTATTGCTGACAACTATTTATTTTAGTATATTTGCAAAGTTATAATGAGTCTAATCTAATCATTTATAGTTTTATGAAAAAAATCACTTTACTTTTTATTGGATTGTTATGCTTTACAGCGTTTACTTTTGCCGATAAAGTTATCAATGTGCAACCCAACGGAAGCAATGACATTGAGCAAATTAAACTTGCCATTGAAGAGGCAAAAACTTACGACGGCGAACATGTGAGCATTAAATTAGGTGGAGGAACTTATCATCTCAACCGAAATCAAGCAACTGTGCTTAAGCATTATATTTCAAACACACTTAGCTGGAATGGTTCTCCTGATAATCTAAAGTATATTGGAGTGCATATCAAAGATGCTCAAAACATTACAATTGATGGCGAGAATGCCAAATTGATTACTCACGGTGAAATGACTCCTGTAGTAATTGATAATTCTGAAAACATTACATTAAAAAATATAATTATTGATGCAGCCGACCCTTCTGTTACAGAAATGACAGTAGAAAGTATAGAAGGCAATGAGATTATTTACAAAGTACACGAAACCTCTAATTATCAAGTAGTTGGTAAAAGCATCAAGTGGGTAGGTGAATTTGGCTGGTCGTTTACTGGAGGTCCTGTTCAACTTTATGACCCTGTTGAAGATATTACTTGGCGAACGGGAAATCCTTTGGATAATGCAAACAGCGTAACAGATTTAGGCGACAAACGCATTAAAATTGTTTACAGCAATAAGCCTGGTGTAAATGTGGGTTACACCTATCAAATGCGCCACGGAACAAGAAATCAAGTAGCAGGCTTTTTATTAAAAAGCAAAGATATCACTTATGACAACGTTAAAATGTACTTTATGGGTAACTTTGGTATTGTAAATCAATTTACCGAAAACATAAACTACATAAATTGCCATTTTGCACCCGAAGAGGGCTCTGGTAGAACCAATGCTGGTTTTGCGGACTTCCTTCAATTCTCAGGTTGTAAAGGATTATTGAAAATTGAGGATACTTACTTTTCTGGTGCACATGATGACCCAATCAATATCCACGGTACTTATTTAAAAATTCAAAGCTACCTTTCAGCTTCTAAAGTAAAAGTAAAATTCATGCACCATGAGAGCTGGGGTTTTGATGCTTTCTTTGTTGGCGACTCCATCGAGTTTATCAATGTAGCAACTATGCAAGGCTTCGAAAGTGCTGTGGTGACCGAAGTGGTACGCAACGATGACTACAATATCACACTTAGTTTTGACAAAGAGATTGATATAGCCGCTTTTAAAGCAAAATCAAACGGTGTAGTTATCGAAAACATCACTTGGACACCTGAAGTAGAGATACGTCGCAATTACTTCTCACGCGTTCCTACACGAGGTGTACTACTTACTACTCGCCGTCGTTCTGTTATTGAAGACAATACATTCTACAAAATGCAAATGGCAGGTATTTATGTTTCGGGCGATGCTGCCAATTGGTATGAATCGGGTAAAGTAACAGACTTAAGCATTCGCAATAATAAATTTATAGAGTGCGGAAACCAAAATAACCCTGTTATCTTTTTTGACCCAACAAACACGCAAAACGACGGCTATGTACACTCCAATATTACAATCGACAACAACGAATTTTATATCAAATCGGGCGGAGCAGTTGGCGGTAAATCAGTGGATAAGCTTGATTTCACCAATAACACCATCATTCATACCGGTACTGGATCAGCTGACAGTTATGTATCGTTAAATAACAGTAGAAATATCACTCGCTCAAACAATAAAAAAGTGCAACCAGGCACAATTACATTAGGTGATGCTACAGTTCACGCCAGTTCAACTAAAGCAGGAAGTGATAAAAACAATGTAATTGACGGTAAAAACAATACATCGTGGAGCGCCGATGAGGGTGATTCTCAAAATGGTTAAGCTTAGATTTAGGAAAGAAAACTTCTATTAATCGCATGCAATTGCATTTTTCAAAAAATTATGCTTGGAAATATATTCTTGAAGCATCGGATGACAATATTAACTGGGAAACAGTAATTGACCAAAGCGATAATTCAAGCTCGGTTAATTATCATTACAACTACGGAAATTTGGGACATAATGTGCAATTTATTCGTATTAAATTTAATTCTGAACAAGCTTCTATTGCAGAAATAATTCTCTACGGTGGTGACAATATAGCTATTAAACAGAACCTTTTAAATGGAACTGTTATTGGTACTACTGGTTCGTGGAGCGATGATCCTGCAAACACACGCGATGCTGTCTTTGATTTTAATATCAATACTTTTTTTGATGCTCCATCAAGTATTGGTTGGGCAGGTTTAGATTTAGGAAGTGCTAATGAATATCAAATTGACTCCATCCGCTACGCTCCTCGGAGTGGTGACTATCACCTTCCACGCTTGAAAAACGGTAAATTTGAAATTGCAGATAATCCTAACTTTACAAATCAAACACTACTTTATCAAGTTATAGAACAACCATCTTTTCAGTATTATTTAGCAAAGATTGACAATACCGAAAGTGGTAGATATGTACGCTATATTAGCCCTAGCGATGGTTTTGGCAATATATCGGAAGTGGAGTTTTATGGAAAAAAGATTGGGAGCAATAGCGATAAAAACTTAGCCAACAAAAATGAGCCTTCCATTTTTATTGATAGAAATAGCCATATTATTAATATTTCCTTTAATGAAACAATTGTTACGGAGCGTATTATAAATCTATTTTCAACAACAGGTTCAGTGATTAAACAAGTAATCACTAAAGAACAGAATGCATTAATTGCATATAACAACATTGCCAAAGGGAGCTATATTGTTCAAATTAATAGTAATGACTCAAATTACAGAACAAAAGTGATATTGTAAGGACATTTGCGGTTATTCCTTTAGTTGCAATATATTTATAAAGTATCATCATCCTTTTTTTAGATTTAAAAAGAGGATGTTTTTTTATAGTTATTAATACTAAACAAAAAAACCAGAAGTCAACACCTCTATGTCGCTTCTGATTTTTCACACATATATT
>CAYFTO010000049.1:0-14302 GCA_964346125.1 uncultured Paludibacter sp. | reverse complement strand
TAAATACGGATAATCATTTAATATAATAATATAAAATGAAAGTTGTTAAAGAAACTTGGAGAAAAATAAGCATATTAACGCTTACACTATTTGTGCTATTTGGAGGAGCAAATGCTCAGCAAAAAGAGCTGATACCATTAAAACATGGTTCGCATACACCCAATGGACGTAATGATTCATATATGGAGCGTTGGCGTGATTATGGATTAGGTCAGTTTATTCATTGGGGAGTTTATGCTATTCCTGGTGGAATGTGGAATGGGAAGACTTTCACTGGTGCGGCAGAGTGGATTCGTGTGTGGAGTGAAATCCCCAATTCAGATTATGATAATTTGTATAAAGAGTTTAACCCAACTAAATTTAATGCTAAAGAGTGGGCTAAGATGGCTAAAGAGATGGGTGCAAAATACCTGATATTTACAACAAAGCATCACGATGGATTTTGTATGTGGCCAAGCAAATATACAGATTATACAGTAGCCAATACGCCCTATAAAAAAGATATAGTAAAGGAGATTGTAGATGCTTATACAGCCGAAGGTATTGATGTGTATCTCTATTTCTCAATTATTGATTGGAGTCATCCTGGATACGTATCAGGTGGGAATATAAATTCAGCAGATATTAAACGTAAATACCAAGCTCAAGAAGATCATAATCCTTTTAAATCCAAAGAACAAGAAGTAAAATACGAGGAATTCAAAACATTCACGCGTAATCAGTTATTGGAGTTGCTTGATAATTATAAAGATATTAAAGGATTTTGGTTTGATGGCTCATGGGATGTGGCGTGGGTTAAAAATGCTGCATGGGTAGATGACTTAGGTAAAGAACTGAGAGCAAAACACCCAGGTTTGATCATTGGTAGCCGTTTTCGTTCTGATGAGTTGGGCAATCGTCACGAGGATGCAAATGGTTTCTTAATTGATGATTACGACCAGCGATTTGAAAGAAACTTGCCACGAAACTTTGCTGAAACAAAAGGTTTTGACTGGGACTGTGTGATGACAATTCCTGAAAATCAATGGGGCTATCACCAAGATTGGTCGTGGACATATGTAAAAACACCTTATGAATTGATAGATATGACGGTGCGAGCTAATTCGATGAATGGTAATTTGGTGGTGAATTTTGGTCCAGATGGAGAGGGTAATATCCGTAAAGAGGAAGCACAAGTAGCTAAGGAGATGGGTAAATGGATTTTAAAAAATGCTGATGCAGTGCGTGGCGTTCGTCGTTCGGTGTTGGAAGAGCAAGATTGGGGATATAGCACACAAAAAGGAGATAATGTTTACCTTTCGATTTTCAACAAGCCTGTAAATAATGTAGTCCGTGTAAAGATACCAAATACAAAGAATAAAGACACTATGTACTTTATTACAGAGGCAAAGATATTGTCAAGTGGACGTAAAGTAAAGCTTCAAGGTGCTGGCAAGCCTGGGACATACTATCGTGATAAATTTGGAGCAAATTATTTTGATTTAATTATTCCTAAGTCAGAGGCAAAATCAAAAGAACCCTTTGTTATTGAGATTGTGTTGAAGGAGATAAATAGAGGTGATATAGAGCAATATCAACAGGCGTTAACGTAATACTATCCAAATGTTATCTTTTTAGAGTAAAATATATACCAATTAGAGTAATCCCAAATTTGTTAGAATTGATAATTTTGAAATTATTCATTTTTAATCATCTTTAAATAAAAAACACATGAAAACAAAACTTAATTTACTATTTATTTTGGTGTTACTATCTTTTATGGTGGTAGCAAAAGCACAAACGGCAGAGCCATTAGATCGTTTTGATTGGACAGTTACAACCCAGACTACGGGTGATTATGGTTATGTAGAAGATGGTTCAACCGGTATGCCCGAAGATATGTTTGATGAAGATCATGCCACATTCTTATCGTTAACTAAGCCGGGCAAATCATTTGGCAATGGAACTCAAGAGGAAGGTGTATATCCTTCGTTTACCGTAGATTTACAGTATGAACAAGAGTTTAACTATTTACTTTGGGGACATCGTTCGACACATATGTACAATTATCTACGTGTTTTTGGTGTGGACTTAGAGGGTAGTAATGATGGTGAAAACTTCACTAAAATTAATACTGAAGGAATTGTTTGGATTCCAAATGGTGGAGGGTATTCGGGTACCAAAACAAATACTGAGTCAGAGATATATGAAATTCAAATTCCGCAATCCAGTTATCGTTACTTACGCGTTACTTTAGTCAAGTACAGTGATAACTATGTTGGTGGCGAATATCCGGAGTATGATGATAAATATTTAACAGATGGTGCACAGTTGGGGAGCACTATGCAAATTGCAGAGTTTGGATTGATGCAGTACGACGGGGCTAATTTTAAAGCTTTAGAAGCATCTTTAAAAATAGCCAACTCACTTTCACCAGTTAATTATCCAATTGGTACAATTGCAGGTACTTATCCTCAAGATAAGTGGGATGCTTTGCAAAATGCAATATATGCCGCAGAGCAATTGATAGAAAATGCAAGCGAGGATACAGAGCAATTTGAAGTAGATGCGGTTCGTAAAGCATTATTGGATGCAATTGACGAGTTGAATGGAAGCTTAATTCTTCCCTTCAAAATTAGTGACGAAAATGAAGAGCATTGGTATCAAATTCGCGACATGCGCAATCCCAAAAACTATTGGACTATTGGAGGTTTATATCTTGTCCAAGGAGATGATATTATAGAGTATCCTTTAGGTTTGTCGATTACGAGCGAGTCTGATAAAGACGATGAAGCTCAATTATTCAAAATTGTTAAAGCACCTGAACCTTCAAAGGGTTATTATATTTATAGCCAGTTGGTTGATGGATTAGCATTAAGTGTTGCTAATGGTACTATAGTAGAAATCAATGCTGAAGATGAAACTGTAGAGCCAGTAGCTTGGCAATTTGGAAAAACAACAGTTAGTGGAATTCACTATACAATTTTTATAGAGGGAAATGTCAATGCACAATTAAATAGTTTTGTAAGTGAAAATATACAGCGTGTTGGCTTTTATTTCCCAGGTGTGGGTGTTAATGATCCCGGTAACAATTGGGAGTTTGTGCGATATGTAGAAGAAGGAGCAACAGACTTTAATGAGCTAATTTCTGTTCTTGCAAATGCAATGCGAATAATTGAATCAAATTATCCGCTTGGTGATTTAGAGAATCAATACTCAGAAGAGAAATGGAATGCTTTTGTTCAAGCACGTGAAATGGCTGTTGAAATGCTTGCAAAAGAAGGAACAGATGAAGAGCCCTCACAAGAAGAGGTTGATACAATGGCCGCCTTGTTGCAAATAGCTATGGATGAGCTGAATGCTTCTAAAAATCCACCAATTATTTTAAGCACAGAAGAAAGAGAAGTATGGTACACTGTTAGAGATAATCGTAATCCAAATAGCTATTGGTTTATTGGAGAATCCGATGAAGAGTTTGGAGATGTTGTTTATAGGCAATTAATGATGCGCAATGCAACAGCTCTTGATGGTGTGATATATACAGAAATGTTATTTAAGTTTGTAGCTCCAGAAGATGAAAACGAAGAAGGGCTATATATCTATAGCAAGGTAGATCCAACCTTAGCTATTTCTGGCGTAAATGAAATTAAGGGTTTTATAGGTCTGGATGAGTTTGCTGAAGGTAATACTTGGTTGATAGAAACTTCTACTTCGTTTGAAAACAGTTATATTATTTATCATTTAGACTCCGATGGAGCAAGAGGGCATCAGATCAACAGCTATGCAGGTTACACACCACAGCATATATCTTACTACGATAATACTGCTGACGTTGGAAATAACTGGCGATTCGAATCGGCTGTTGAAACTTCTAACAAAACAGTAAAATCAAATGATGAGATAAAAGTTTATGTTGTTAATCGTATGATTGTAACGACGCATCCATTTGAAAAACTTAATGTTTATTCTATAAACGGTCAAAAAATAGATGCAAGAAAACAATTGCATCCTGGTGTTTATATCGTCAATGTTGAGGGAATAAATGGAGCTAAAAAGATTGTAGTGAAGTAATAAGTTATAAAATTAGTTTGACTAAATTTAATAAAAAGCTAACAAAAATTTATATAGTTTTTGTTAGCTTTTTAGCTTTTAGATGGTTTAAATATAGTTTTTAATACGTTTTGTTATTTTGGATAAATAGTTGAACATTTATGATAAAGCCTACCACACAAATAAGCGTACTTTTACAAAAACAAATTTTACTAACATTAAATACAATAATGAAATGAAAAAACTATTTACTTTTTTTGTAGCAAGCATGCTACTTTCATTGGGAACAATTTACGCTCAATCTGGTGAAGTCATTGATCGCTTTTATTGGGAGGTAACAACAAATATTGCGTATGGAGATGGGTATAACCCAGATGGAACAACAGGTATGCCTGGAGATATGTTTGATGACTCTGGTACAACTTTCTTTGCCTTTGTAAAATCAGGTAAAAAACTTAATGATTTTTCACAGCCCGATGATGAGTTAGTTAGCTTTACAATAGATATGGGATACGAAGAAGAGTTTAACCACATTCTTTGGATGCATAGAACTAACCACGCTTATAATTATTTGCGCGTTTATGCTATTGATATTGAAGGTAGTAATGATGGTGAAAATTTCACTAAAATAAATACAGATGGTATCGTTTGGATCCCAAATGGAGCAGGTTACTCTGGAACAAAAACAAATAAAGAAGAAGCTTATCACGAAATCAGAATCCCACAATCAAGCTATCGATATGTGCGAGTAACAGTTGTGAAATGGAGTGATAACTACAAGGGAGGAGATTACCCAGTAGATGATCCACTATACACTGGTGATGGAGCTACAAGTGGTAATACATGCCAAATAGGTGAGTTTGGTCTAATGCAACTTGAAGGGGCAAACATCACAGCATTAAATGCGGCATTTGAAAATGCATTGGAAATTTCTACAGATGATTACCCACTTGGCAACGACGTAGGTGAATATTCTGAAGAGTTATGGAATGCTCTACAAGATAAAATTGTAGAAGTATCTGACTTCATAGGTGACTTTGATACTACTGTTGAGCAAGAAACTGTTGATGCATTGGTTGCTGAACTCAATAAAACTATAAAAGATTTCAAAGATAGTAAAAAAATTATTTGGGAAGTTGCTAATGTGTATGACAGAAGTAGCTGGACTGTAACAACTCAGACAATTGATGATTATGGTCATGTTCCAGATGGTGAGACAGGTAAACCTGAGCATATTTTGGATGGCGTAGGTAGTACTTTCTTATCTTTAGTAAAACCAGGTAAGAGTTATAAACCTAACGAGGAAGTTGAATATTTTGAATCAGCAGGTTTTATACCTGGATTTACAGTTGATACAAAACAAAACACACCATTTGACCATATTTTATGGCAACATAGGGCAGTTAATTCGTTCAATTTTTTACGTGTATTTGCTATCGACCTTGAAGGAAGTGATGACGGTGAAGAGTTCACTCCAATAGTTGAAAATCTATGGATTCCTAATAAAGCAGGTTACTCTTCAGGTGCGGGTGTTCCAGATCCAGATATTTATCAAATTGCAGTACCTCAATCTAATTACCGTTATATTCGTGCAAACTATGTTGTATGGAGCGATGTGTATGAAGGTGGTATGTTCCCAGAAGAAGACCCATTGTTCACAGAAGATGGTGCCGCTTCAGGTAGTACGGTGCAAGTTGCTGAGTTTGGTCTAAGACAAGTACAGGAATATACTTCTGTAGGAGCAGAGAAAGCAAGCGATTTGAATATATTTATTAGTAACCGTATGGTTCAAACAACAATTGCAAATGCACAATTAATTGTTTACAATTTGAATGGTCAGCAATTAGATGCAAAAAAACAATTACAACCTGGTGTTTATATCGTTCAAGTAGAAGGATTAACTGGAGCACAAAAGGTACTTGTAAAATAATTTCATAGTTAAATTAATTGATTGGTTTAGTAGTAATGGGATAGCAGAAATGTTATCCCATTCTCTTTTTATTTAGTTGGAAATATAGCAAAACAAGCAAGTTGAGTACAAGCATTACTCCAAATACTATGCGGCTATTATCGTTGCTTAAAGCATTTGTTATTGAAAAAAGAGCCGTGCCAATTAAAATAAAAAGAAAATTCATCATATTGAGATACGCAACTATATTTCCGCGTTTGCGCCCCAATTCACTAAGCTGAATGAGTGCCATATTGGGAACTTGAAATATGCCTGCCATCAATGCAAAAAGAACAGCAAGTGTAACAAATAACCAAAAGGGAATCGGCATAAGCATAAGTAATAGGAATAAACTCATAGCAGATAGAGTAGGGGTAATTAGTTTTATTTGAACTCGGCTGCCTGACAAATAACCAGTCATACCAGTACCCAAAGCAATGCCTATGGCAGCCAAAGCCATTATAAACCCTATTGTCGTATTGGATACATGATACACAGATTTACTATGGATAATTACATTCATCTGAAGCATGTTGGATAGCAACCAGAACGACGATGAACCTATTACGGCGCTATTTACGCCCTTAAATGCTTTTGCTATGAGGTAGTTGTTTTTTACAAAACTAAAAGGATTAAGAGTTGCAGAAAAGTTTGTGATTTCAGCTTGTTCTTTCGTTCGTATTAAGCTTGTAACCCAATAACCAAGAATGGCTACTAAAACAATAGTCCAAGAGAAATAGGAAATAGAATAATTGTCAGAGAGCAATGAAGCAAAGAAAGTACCTAATAAAATACCCATAAACGCCATTGTTTCAAACATTCCACTCCCGAAAGAGACTCCCTGTTTACCGCCAATATCGCGTATTAGGCTGTATTTAGATGGAGAATAGAGACTGCTTTGAATCCCCATGAGGAAAATAGAAAATATAGCTAAGTAAATCCACTCTTTATAAAAAGCTAAAACGGCTATCAGCATAATGGGTAGCTCAATGAGTTTCATTATTCGAAATACTTTCAACTTAGAATGCTTTACAGCAAGCATGCCACCGATTGGCGAAAAAATTAAATAAGGCAATACTAATCCAGCTGCTACAATTGATATAAGTTGAGAATGGCTTAACCAGGATGGTAAAGTCCAAGCAATTGCAATAAAAATAATTGAGTTTTTTAAAAAGTTGTCATTGAAAACACCTAAGAAATTACTTGCAAAGAGCATGAACCATTTATTCTTCTTTTTAACCATTCTATCAATTGTTTTGTTATCAATTTGACAAATGTACAAAATATCATCTGAAAAATAGTGAAAGTAAATCAAATAAGCTATTTTTGTATTACTACATTATTTTCATTTTTTAATACGGAGGGAAATATGAAGAATAAAAACACAGTGTTGCTTCTAATAGCATTATTTATAATAAACAATTTATTGTTAGCAGACAATTCTTATTACTTTTATGTGCAACTAAAAGATAAAAATAACTCACCCTATTCTTTGGATGAACCGTTGGAGTTTTTATCGCAGCGAGCATTAGATCGTCGAGCGTTCTACAATATAGCCTTGGATGAAAGTGATCTGCCTGTAAATCCAGCTTATAAAACAGCAATACAGAATTTAGATATACATATACATAGCTCTACCAAGTGGTTAAATGGACTTACTGTAGAAGTGCTTGATAGTAGTAAAATGGCAGATGTACGCAATTTATCCTTTGTTGAATTTGTTCAGTTTACCGGGATTAACTCTAATTACTCACAAGCATCACCGCAGAAAATAGCAAATAACATTGAGGAAAACTTTGATTATGGAATAGCAGCTACGCAAATAGACCAATTAAGCGGAAGATATTTGCATCAAAAAAACTATACGGGTGAAGGTATTTATATCGCTGTGCTTGATGCGGGATTTCTAAATGCAAACACGATTGATGGTTTTGAGAGCATGAGAAATGAAGGTCGCTTATTGGCTGTGAAAAATATAGTAGATCCAAATCGAAGTGTATATCTGGAACATTCACATGGCTCGTCAGTACTTTCGACGTTGGCAGGCGTAAGTACTTCACCGGATTATGTGGGTACAGCACCAAAGGCATCTTACTTGCTTATTCAAACTGAATACAATGCAGGCGAGTTTCTATGTGAACCTGATTTTTGGGTCAGTGGTGTTGAATATGCTGATAGTGTGGGTGTTGATGTTGCAACTACTTCGCTTGGCTATACTGAATTTGATGATTCAAGTATGAATTACAGTTATAGTGATTTAGATGGAAACACGGCACGCGCAAGTATTGCTGCCAATATGGCTTTTGAAAAAGGGATATTAATGTTTAATTCCGCAGGTAACGAAGGGAATAAATCCTGGAAATATATTAGCGTACCAGCTGACGCAGCAGGTGTAATTACTGTTGGTTCGGTGACAAGTGCAGGGCTTAGGTCAGCTTTTTCTTCCGTTGGACCTACGGCAGATTCGCGTTTGAAGCCTGAATTAGCTGCTATGGGTAGTTCTTCAGCTTTGCTTTCCGTTTATGGTGGCACGCAGTATTCTAATGGAACCTCTTTCTCATGTCCTATTTTGGCGGGAATAAGTGCTTGTTTTTTACAAGCTACGCGAGATAAAGCACCTTATTTATCTTTAGAAGATGTTCGCCAACTTATTTATCAATCAGCAAGTCAATACAATTCGCCGGATAATAATTTGGGCTATGGTTTACCGAATTTTCAAGAAGCTTATGATTCAATGATTTATACTCAATTAAAGGTGTTGAATTTGAGTGAGAATAAAAATCAATATACTCAAAAACTTGTGTTAGATGGTTCTGACCGTGAATTGTACGTTCAACTCCCTATAGATTTTGATTATTCTGAAAAAAACGATCTCACTTTGTTTAACGCAACAGGCGTACTTTTGCAGAGAAGAGAGATTAATGAGCCTTATGTAAAACTCAATACAAGTAATTTGCAAAAGGGGATTTATATTATTCAACTCAGTAAACAATAAAGATGCAATCTATAAGCTTAAAAGAACTTACCGAAAATATAGAACGTGTAATTCATCAAAACTTTAGCATGCCAATTTGGGTACGAGCTGAGATAAGTGAGTTACGCGAAAACAATGGGCATTGCTATATAGAGCTAATTGAAAAAGAGTCAGGCTCTGACCATTTAATAGCCAAATCGCGGGCTGTGATTTGGGCTAATGTATATCGAATGTTAAAACCTTACTTTGAAAGTCAAACAGGCGAAACTTTGCGTTCTGGTTTAAATGTTTTGGTATCTGTGGTGGTAGATTACAATGGTGTTTATGGGTTCAGCTTAAACATTAGAGATATTGATCCAGTTTTCACAATTGGTGAACTTGCAGCTCGTCGCTTAGAAATTCTACATCAGTTGCAGCGAGATGGCATTGTTGATATGAACAAAACGCTTGAATTGCCTACCTTGCCTCAACGATTAGCCATTATAACATCGCCTACTGCAGCTGGTTATGATGATTTTATAAATCAGTTGTCAAATAATGTACAGCAATATGTATTCTACCACAAATTATTCCCTGCAATTATGCAAGGTGCTAATACTGAGAACTCTATTATAGCAGCTTTGGATAGGATAAATGAACATATAGAGCATTTTGATGCAGTTGTAATCATACGTGGTGGCGGTGCTACGACTGATTTGTCGGCTTTTGATTCATATAACTTGGCGCTTAATTGCGCTCAATTCCCACTTCCGATTATAACAGGTATTGGACATCAACGCGACAAAACGATTTTAGATGTTGTAGCACATACAAGTGTTAAAACGCCTACAGCTGCAGCTGAGTTTCTTATATGGCGATTGAATGAGGCTGAAAATTATTTGAAAAATATAGTCAATAATATTGGCTTTATTGTGAACGAAAGCATACTTGAACAACAACACAAGATTGAGCAAATTTCTATGCATATTAGACACGAGGCTCGAAGAGGTTTTTATGAAATCACCAATGATCTCAGTAAAAAAGTTTTTAGACTAAAGCAATTTTATTCCAATCAAATTATTAATGAAAGAAATAAAATAGAGCAGATAGAACAGAGAATAAATACTTTCTCACCGCAGTTTATGTTGGAGCGTGGCTTTACAATTACAACAAAAAGGGGAAAACGTATAAATTCCAAAGATGAACTGAAAAAAGGCGATCCGATTGAAACACACTTTATTGATGGTTCGATTCAAAGTATAATCAAATAACAAAAAATGTATATTAAGTAGATGAATAGTAATCAGTTAAGCAGAAATATATTTCTATCTTTTTTTATCCTTTTCAATGCCTTATACCTACAAGCAAGTTTAATTAACTTTGAACGTATTGGAGCTGCCGAAGGTTTGTCGCAAATATCTGTTATGTCTATTTACCAAGATGAGATAGGGCAAATTTGGTTTGGAACGCGCTTGGGTTTAAACAAGTACGACGGAAATGAAATTGAAGTAATTCAGCTACAAGATATGTCAGAGCGTAGCTTTTCTTACAATGTGGTTAATAAAATTGTTGGCGATGACAATGGCACACTCTATCTACAATGCGATTATAACAAACTTCTTACGTTTAATCTAAGAAATAATGAATTAACACGGATTGATACTGTCTGTCATGCTATTGCTAAAGGAAATTTGCATGTTTTCTTAGCGTCAGAAGGTAAAATATACAAGAGCAAGCAAGGTGAACAAGCTTTTGAATTCTTTTTTGATACAAAAATAAGCTCATTAATCAATGTCCTTTACGAAGATAGAGCAGGAAATATCTATATTGGAGCGGCTAATGGCCTCTATATTCTTGACAAAAGATTGCATCTTCGTCAGTTACTTTTCGATGAAAATGTTGTGAGCATATTTGAAGATAAACGCCAAAATATATGGATTGGCACATTTGAAAATGGCCTGTTTCAGATGAATAATGAACGGGTTACGAAATACTATCACGAAAAAACTACGCCTGCCTTATCGAGCAAAATAATTCGTGAAATCATCGAAGACAACGATGGGAATATATGGATTGCAAGCTTTTTAGGTTTAAATAAACTGAATCCTACTACGGATGAAATTGAATACATACCCGGTAATACACAACGAGCCAATGATTTAAGTCACTCGTCAGTTTATTCATTGCTTAAAGATAATCAAGGAACAATATGGATTGGAACTTACTACGGGGGAGTCAACTATTTTAATCCCGAAACGACCGTTTTTAATTACTATTATCCTGAAAATAAAAATGATAATACCATTAATTTTCCATTTGTAGGAAATTTTGCTGAAGATAGTGATGGTATTATTTGGATTTGTACCGAAGGTGGCGGTCTAAACAAGTATAATCCAGTAAGTAAAAAGTTTACGTATTATACGTCAGATATGCCTAATAGTGTTACTCATAATAATCTGAAAGCCATCTGGTACAACAAAAAAAACAACTCACTTTATATTGGGACTCATGGCAATGGACTGGATATTTTTAACTTAACAACGCAAGAGTTTAGAAATATAAATCTAAAGAAAGCACCTGTTCTAAAAAACAATTCTGTTGTATCCATTGAGTTTATTGGTAATGATTCCTTACTCATTGTAACAAAAGAGAGTAAAGTAGTACTAAATACACTTACAGAGGAGATTGAAATTTTAGAATTAAGAGATAATCATGGAGCAAAAATTGAAACTCCAAAATTCCGATTTTTATACGATTCAAAGGGTCATCTTTGGTTTGATTCGGATAAAGGAATTGTGCAATACAATCTAAAAACGAAGGAAGCTAAATTTTATAATTTGATCAGTAGCAATAGTCATGCTAAGATAATCAATCAACCCATCGTCAATATGATGTTTGAAAGCAGAAATGGAAACATCTATTTTGCAACCCATGGAGCGGGATTAATGAGCATAAATCCCCAAACAGA
This sequence comes from uncultured Paludibacter sp., assembly GCA_964346125.1. Classification (GTDB taxonomy): domain Bacteria; phylum Bacteroidota; class Bacteroidia; order Bacteroidales; family Paludibacteraceae; genus UPXZ01. The sequence goes on along the minus strand of CAYFTO010000049.1, from coordinate 2,404 downwards.
AAAAATCAGTCGATATACGCTTGAAGAGAATGATCTCCTTTCAAATTATATTTTCAATATTGAAGAAACGTCAGATGGTCAAATGATTCTTTTATCCAATAAAGGTTTGAATTTTTATGATGTTTCAAACAATAAAAGCAGGCATTTTGATAAGGAGCACGGATTCCCAATTGAGATGGGTAACATGGATTGTGGGCTTTTTGTAAGTTCTCGAAATGAAATTTTTGCAGGAAGCATTAACGGAATGGTTTCATTGATGGAGAGTGATATCAGAGAAAATCAAAAAGAGTTTAGGATTTATTTTTCTGAAATAATTTTGAATGAAGGAAAGGTACTGCCATCGGAAGAGAATCCTATCTTGCAAGAAAATCTGATATTCACAGATCAAATCAAGTTAAAACATAAACAAAATAATTTCTCGATCAGATATGCTACTACCAACTATATAAAATCGGAAAGGCGAAGTTTTGAATACAAATTGGAGGGTTTTGATCAAGATTGGACAGTGTCGCTGATTCCATCCATACGATATACAAATTTGAAACCGGGTAAATATACCTTACGTGTACGAGAGAAAGGCGGTAATAGTGAATTTGTTGATGAAGCTAAACTCAATATCCTAATTAAACCACCTTATTATGCTACGATTTATGCTTGTCTATTTTATGTGATAGCACTGCTCTCTATATTGTGGGGAATCCTAAAGTTTAATATGACGCGCGTGGCTTTACGAACTTCCTTAGAGTATGAAAAGCGAGAAAAAGAACAAATTATTGAGCTAAACCAATCAAAATTGCAGTTCTTTACAAATATATCGCATGAGTTTCGTACGCCGCTTACCCTTATTGTCGGACAAATAGATTCAATATTGAGTTTAGAAAATGTTTCTGGAAAATTAAAAGATAAACTGCTCAGCGCACAACGTAATGCCAATCAATTGCGGAAACTAATCAATGAACTTCTTGATTTTAGAAAGCAAGAGTTTGGTAATTTAAAGATAAATGTGAGTCAGCAGGATATTGTGCGTTTCACGAAAGATGTTTTTCAACTTTTTGAAGATAATGCTACACAGCGTGGCATGACTTATCAGTTTGTTGCGCCAAGTAGTGCAGTTAATCTGTGGTTTGATACACAACAAATGAATAAGGTACTATTGAACCTTCTATCCAATGCTTTTAAATATGCAAATGATAACGGAACAATTATTTTAACAATCGAAAATCAAGCCAAGCATGTTGTTATTTCGGTAAAAGATACGGGAATTGGTATTCCAGAGAAAGATTTGGACAAAATATTTGAACGCTATTATCAGGCGGATAATCAAAAGAGTGTGATAGGTAATGTGTTTAGCACTGGAGTAGGTTTAGCCTTGACGAAAAATATTGTTGAGCAGCATCACGGTACTATCTCGGTACAAAACAATCAGGATATTGGTACTACTTTTAAAGTAATGTTATTGAAAGGAAATCAGCACTTCTCCGAAAATCAAATCGTTTATAATACAGATGAAACAGACTTATCTGAAAACAAAATGACAGATAAAGTGCAAGGTATAATTGAAAAAATTGTAGAAGAATCAAAAGATACTTTAGGAATAGAAAGTACTATATTGATAGTTGAGGATAACGAAGATATGTTGCAGTTTCTGACTGAAATTTTTGAACCTATTTATCATGTAGATTCAGCTATGAATGGTAAAGAGGCTTTGGATATTATCAAAGTTAATTTACCAGATATCATTTTGTCAGACGTGATGATGCCTATAATGGATGGGGTAGAGCTGTGTGAAAAACTAAAAAATAATTTTGAAACATCACATATACCCATCGTAATGCTCACAGCCGATTCATCAGAAGAACAAAAGCTGAAAGGCTTAAAAATTGGTGCTGATGATTTTATTACCAAACCTTTTGATGTGGAAATATTGATTAGGCGTTGCAACAACTTAGTCTTAAATAGAAAGCGAATAAAAGAGCGTTTCTTACACGAAGAGATGAGTGCAAAGCCACTCATAAAGGGTGGTAATAAGACAGAATTAGAGTTTATCAATAAGGCTACCTCCATCATTCAAAAACACATGGCTAATACAGACTTTAATGTAGGTGTTCTTGCAGAAGAGATGGCTATGGGGAAAAGTAAGCTCTATTCCGATGTTAAGGAATTTACCGATATGACACCGAATGATTTTATACAAACAATACGTCTGAAAGAGGCTGCAAAGCTACTCAAAGAACAAGCTGATTTAAATATCTCGGATATAGCGTATAGAGTAGGTTTTAGTACACCGCGTTATTTTAGTCAATTATTCAAAGGCTATTTTGGCTTAACTCCAGTGAATTATCGCAAGCAGATTATGGGGGAATAGAGCTTTTTTAATGAAATAAAAAAAGGCTGATTCTATTTG
>CAYFTO010000048.1:0-15297 GCA_964346125.1 uncultured Paludibacter sp. | reverse complement strand
GAAAGACAGCTGAGTTACAGTCAGCCCCAGTTGGCCACTTTGGTATCTGCCCATTATTTTTTTATTGCGTATTTCTAATTTTGAAGTTTTCGCTAAAACTCATTTTCATTATTTTGAGCCTCTTGTCGGATTCGAACCAACGACCCCGAGATTACAAATCACGTGCTCTGGCCAACTGAGCTAAAGAGGCGTTTGCATCTTCACTTTTGATGCTTAAAAAACCGCTCGAGATTAGTGGAATCCCAAACGGTTTGCAAAATTAGTAATTTAATTTGATATACAAAATATATTCTATCCTTTTTTTATTTTTTAGCTAATTTTTCTTTGTATTTCACCACCTGCTTCTCTATTGCTTCTAAACCTAAGTCAATTGCCTCTTCAAATGTATCACGTGTTTTAGATGCAAAAAACTCAACTCCTGATGCCGCAACCTTTATTTCGGCTTCCTTATTAGCAGCAGCCTCAGGTTTTACAACTTTCAAATAAAGATCTACAGTCAAAATTGAGTCCAATAGTTTCTCAAGCTTTTTTGTTTTTTTCTCTACATAAGCTTCTAATTTTTCAGAAGCATCAAAATTGATTGACTGAATGTGAAGTTTCATACTAACCTCCTTTTTTAACGGCCCGTGGATGAGCCTGTTTATAAATTTTGTTTAATTCATTAAAACTGACATGCGTATAAACCTCTGTAGTAGAAAGATTGCTATGACCTAAAAGCTCTTTTACTGCACTCAACTCCGCACCATTATTTAATAGAGTGGTTGCAAATGTATGCCGCAAGACATGAGGGCTCTGCTGTTTCAAAGTACTTACTGTTGACATATACTTTTTTACTATTATATATATGTCACCTCTAGTCATGGATTCACCATTTTCTCGAACTAACAGATTACTTTGTGTTTTCTCTATGGCTGCATCCCTCTCTTGAACATACGAAGCTATCGATAACAACAAGCCTTCTCCTATAGGAATAATCCGTTGCTTATTCCCTTTCCCTAGCACTTTTAATTGACTCAAACTTTTATCAATATCCGAGTCTTTAATTGTGACCAATTCTGAAACTCGCATTCCCGTCTGATACAACATATTGATAATTAATCTGTCACGCACTTGCTTAAAATTAGGCTCATCAGACTCCAACTGATCAAAGCTATCAAAGATTTTCTCCATCTCCTTATCCTTATAAAAAGAAGGAAGAGGCTTTGGTATCTTTGGCAATTCGATTGACTTTAAAATATTCTTTTCAACAACACCTTGCTGAAGCAAATATAGCCAAAACGAACTTAAAGATGAAAATTTTCGTGAAATAGATCGCCTACTTAATTTAGCAGCTGACAGAGAAAAGATCCAACGCTGTACGACTTGAGATGAAACAAGCTGTGGATCAAAATCCAAAGGGTTTATTTCCAAAAACTCACAGAACTGAGACAAGTCTCTATGGTACGCAGAAACAGTATGAATAGAGTAACTCTTCTCATACTGTAAATATTCCATGAATTTTTGAATCATATCTAAAGTTTATAATACTATTTTCTACAACGAAAATAATACAAACTTATCGAATATGCAAAACTTTTAAAGAGTTATTTTCAATTAATCTTCATTTGATTGAAGTTGCTGAACATACACAGCACGTTGCATCTTCTCACGCTTTACGACAGATGGTTTATCAAATTGTTTACGACGACGTAACTCTCTAACAACACCAGTTCTTTCAAATTTGCGTTTAAATCTTCTTAATGCTCTTTCGATGTTCTCACCTTCTTTCACAGGTACAATAATCATATTCAAAAATATTTACTTGGTAATTTATTTATTTTCTTTTTTCGGACTGCAAAGATAGAAATTTGTTTTGGAATAACAAAAAATACTTATCACGAATAAATAATTTGTTTAATTAACTCCATACCTTCACTTGCTCCTTTCCGAATAATAGAGACTTTATCATTAAACACTTCTACCTGATTGGGATCAATTAAATAAATTGGCGATAGCGAGGGCACGTAATGAATCAATCCCGCTGCTGGATACACCTGCATTGATGTTCCAATAATCAAAAACAGATCTGCTGATTCCACCAAATCAATCGCAGCATCCATCATTGGCACTGCTTCACCAAACCAAACTATATGTGGTCGAAGTTGATAGCCCTTAGGGCATTTATCTCCCAATTTTGATTCTATTTTGCTCTCATCCAAGTCAAAGACCTCTGCTCCACGACCGGTAGATCTCACTTTCATCAACTCCCCATGCAAATGGAGGACTTTGGTACTACCAGCCTTTTCATGCAAGTTATCTACATTCTGAGTAATAATACGCACGTCAAAATCTGTTTCTAACTCAGCCAATATTTCATGTCCTCTGTTAGGTTTTGCTTTTAATAATTCTTTTCGACGATAATTATAAAAATCGATTACTAATTGAGGGTTTCGAGCCCACGCTTCAGGAGTTGCCACATCTTCTACACGATGTTCGCCCCACAATCCGCCCGAACCTCTAAATGTAGCTAAACCACTTTCAGCACTCATTCCTGCACCGGTCAAAACAACTATTTTTTTCTTTTTTTTCATGGCATTATATATCGATTCTTGAATATCAAGTATTTTAATACCCTACAAATTTATATAAATTTCTGATGATTTACAAACCAAAAGAGTTTCTAACGAAGCTATAGAGCCAAGCAGCAAGCGCAAACCTAAGAAAACGATTTGAGAAAAGTAATTTCTAACTTCATAAAATAAACAAGTGAGCTTTTACAAAAAAACATTGCTTGTACCAATTATTTCTTTATTTTTGCACAACAAGTAAAGCCATCTAATGAAATTAAAAAGAGTACTATATATAATTGTTATAATTCTGCTGAGTCTGCATGAGAGCTATGCTGAATCGCCTAACACAGATCAATTTGCATTGAAAACGAATGCAAACTCTATTAGTTTAGGGGGATTGCAGATAACAGACATGTATCTTTCGCCTCTGACCTACAAAGGACAAAGTCTAAAATTGCAAAATAACTCACGTCAATTAATCAATCCTACAAATGATAAACTCTCTTTATCACAATGGACTTCTATCGATATTGGCTCTCTAATAAGTTCAGCACAAAACAACCGAATGTACTCATTATTAATTGATTATGCTATCGGATTGAGTTATCATATACGCCCCATGGATAGGATGATGTTAATGGTAGGTGGAAATATTGACTTTGAATTCGGCGCAAATTATTTAGCTCGAAATATAAATAATCCAGCATCAGCTATCGCTAATAGCAATCTCAATCTTACAAGCGAACTCCAATATTTATTATTTATTCGCAATCAAAAAATCAGACTTCAATACGGTATAATGGCTCCGTTTATAGGAATGATGTTTGTGCCAAGGCAAAACTCAAGCTATTATGAAATTTTCGGACTAAACAATTGGAGCGGCGCTATTCATGCAAGTAGCTTTCATAACAAACAGAGCTTTAATCATTATTTTCATGCTGACTACCCATTCAAATATAGTACATTACGCTTTTCCTTACAGCATCAGCACTTAGCTTATCGCGCTAATGATATGGTATTTACACGAAAAAGTATACATGCATCATTGGGATATGTGTTTTTCATACAAAATTTCAAAACGAAAGAGCAGTTTCCAAAAAACTTCAAACATGCTTATGAGTAGATTTATCCAACATAGTATATTCGTCGTAATAGCACTAAGCTTTTTTACTTCATGTATAAGAGAGAATTCTTCTTTTCCCAATGATAACAAGGGAAATTTCGAAGCATTGTGGCAAATTATTGATGAACGCTACTGTTATTTAGATTCAAAAAACATAGATTGGGATAAAACATACACTAAGTATTCAGTGCTAATAGACACGGTATCGAGCAAATACGGCCTGTTTAACTTATTCAGTGAGATGCTTGATGAATTGAAAGATGGGCATGTGAACCTATACTCCGAATTTAATCGTAGCCGTTATTGGAAATGGTACACAGATTACCCAAGTAATTTTTCATCAAAATTAATCTATAACAAAAACTATTTAGGTGCCAATTATCGTATTGCAGGGCCATTACAATATAATGTAATATCTAATGGAGAAATAGGCTATATATATTACGGTAGTTTTGCAAATGGATTTTCAGATTCAAATATCCGCTCTATTTTTGAATTTTTCAAAAATAGTAAAGGAGTGATTATTGACGTAAGAAATAATGGTGGAGGCAATATTACAAACAGTGAAACATTAGCTTCTTATTTTTTCAAAGAAAAAACATTAACTAATTACATTCAGCAAAAAACAGGTAAAGGTCACAGCGATTTTTCAGAACCAAAAGCCATCTACACAGAACCTCATAAAACACTTCGATGGGAAAGACCTGTCGTTATTCTTACAAATCGTATGTCGTATAGTGCTACTAATGAATTTGCTTGCAGAATGAACTTTGCACCAAACAGTAAAATTATAGGCGACAAAACAGGCGGTGGTGGTGGACTGCCCCTATCATCCGAGCTACCCAATGGATGGCTAATACGATTTTCGGCAGTACCCATGCTGGACGCAAACTTAAACGACATCGAAACGGGTATAAATCCTACTATAAAAGTTGATTTATCACAATCGGATGAGACGAAAGGTATTGATACCATCATAGAAAAAGCAATAAATGAAATACAAAACTGGACTAATTTATAGAAGCAATGCGAAAACTTAAAATAACGGAACTCAATCGATTATCGATTGATGAATTTAAAGAGAGTGATAAAATAAAACTTACTGTAATTTTAGATAACGTAAGAAGTCTACAAAATGTAGGATCTGTATTTCGAAGTTCTGACGCCTTTTTAATAGAGCAACTCTATTTATGTGGCATCACCTCTACCCCACCCAATGCTGAATTGCATAAAACAGCATTAGGAGCAGAGGATTCAGTAGATTGGCAATATTTTGAAAACACAATGGATGCCGTTAAGAGCCTAAAAGATAGCGACTATACAGTCTATGCCATAGAACAAGTTGAAAACAGTGTGATGCTAAACGAAATAGAAGTGGAAGAAGGAAAGAAATATGCTATTATTCTTGGGCACGAAGTAAAAGGCGTGAATCAAGATGTGATAAACCTATGCGATGCTTGTATCGAAATACCTCAATACGGCACAAAACACTCATTAAATGTAAGCGTAACAGCCGGTATAGTGATATGGGAGTTTGCTAAAAGAATGATTTAATGGCACTCTTTTTGAGAGAATTATGAATATAAATAACTTCCTTTCTTTTCTTAGAAAGATGAAAGAGAAGAAAACTACGTATCATTTCATATAATAAAAACAAATATTCTAGCAATGAAACAAAAGTACTACCTCCTTTTTTTATTATTTTTACTCATCAGTTCTCTTACTTATGGGCAAATATCACTGCGAAAAGATATTTATGATGCTTTTATAAAAAGTGATTTATCTTTATGGGAAAAGGCGGTAAGTAATTGTGAAAAACGTGTCAATTTAGCCAAGGAGGAGGATCAATTTGAATTGATTCATTATTACTACGGTTACGCTTCTACGCTTATAGGCAAAAAGGAGAATGAAAAAGCGAAACAAATCATTGCAAAAGCCAATACATTAATTGATAAAATTTTATCTGAAAAGCCTAACAGCGCTTTAGCCATGAATTACAGAGGTGTTTTTATGGGCTACGAAGTAACTTTCAACAAACTGAAAGCTGTGCAAACTGGGCATAAAAGCGTAAAACTAATCAACGATGCTCTTAAAAGTGACCCACAGAACATTCAAATTCTATTTGATAAAGCCAACACACTCTATTACACTCCTTCATTATTTGGAGGGAATAAAAAAGAGGCTTTAACTTATTATCAAAAGCTTAGGAAACTTATAGAAAAGAAATATAGCAATAATAAAAACTGGATTTATATGCAAGTATTATTTGCTGAAGCTCACTGTTTGGAACTGAACAGCCAATTAGAAGATGCAAAAAAAGCTTACGAGTACATCCTAAAATTAGAGCCAAATTACAAATTGGTAAAAGATAAATACTACCCAAACTTATTGAACAAACTAAAAAACTAAAGGAATTAACAAAACATGGATGATTGGAAAAGCAAATTAGGTGCATTGCTACCTGATGACTATAAAGCAAGCGAAGAAGAAAGCAAAACAGAAACCTCCACTTTCTCCCAAAAAGAACCACTCCGTATTGAATCAGACAGACGCAAAGGAAAATTAGCCACAATTATCAGTGGTTTTGAAGGCAACGATGATGAATTAAAAGACTTGGCTAAAACACTAAAAAATAGATGTGCCGCAGGCGGATCTCATCGTGATGGAGAAATTTTAATCCAAGGTGATTTTAGACAAAAAGTGAATGATGAATTGATAAAAATGGGATATAAAACCAAGCGAATTAACTTTTAATCAGAACAAAAAAAAACAAAGGATAGCTGACATAACAAGCTATCCTTTTCTTTTATTTATCACATATTCTAATTGTTTGATCATGCTACTAAAACATATCAAACTATAGATTTATCTATATTCCGCTACTTTCTCTTTTGACAATACAGACTCACTAAAACGCTTAATTTTATCATCCAACTCCGCACGAAACAAATCATCAATTAATGTGTTTTCTACAAACACATGTCTGTATGAAGGCAATGAAAATGTCTCTAAAACTTCTGCTTGGTATCTCTGTTCTACAAGCTGTTTCATAGCTCCTAATGCAGACTTAGCAGCTCCTCGCCCTGTCGATACGCTCATTAAGAACATCGGTTTTCCTGCAAATATCTCCATTCTATTTATACGACTAGCCCAATCCAATATATTTTTTAAAGCCGTAGTAATATATCCGTTATGTTCAGCCAAAGATATGATTATCGCATCCGATTCGTGCATTTTATTTCTAAACGCTATAGCCTCTTGAGGCACGCCGCTTTCAGCTTCTATATCCTCAGAGAAAATTGGCATCTGATAGTCATTTAGATCCAAAATTTCCACATCATAAGCATCCAATTTTGAAGACACAAATTTTACAAACTCTTTATTAATTGATTTTTTACTATTACTTCCTGCAAAAGCAAGTATTTTTTTCTTTTTCATAATCCAAATTCAAATTACATTCTACATTGGCATTTCATCTTTTTTCTAATGCCCAAAGAATTAAAACAAGCTTCAATAAGAATAGTTTAGAAACAGAAAGTGACACATCCATCCAGACAAGAAACATAAAAGCCAGATAATTAGCGAACTAACTATCTGGCTTTATATATATAGATTCAATCAATAGCACTATTTGATATCGAAAACGATGCTTTTACAAGCATTTTCAATTCTCATTTACCAAAACTATGATGATTCTTTTATCCTTTTATTGCAGCAATACCTGGAAGTGTTTTCCCTTCAATGGCTTCAAGAAGAGCACCACCACCTGTCGAAACGTAAGACATTTTATCAGCTATGTTAAACTTGTTGACGCAAGCAACTGAGTCACCACCACCAACAAGCGAGAAGGCTCCATTTTCTGTTGCTTCAACAATTGCATTTCCTACTGCACGTGAACCTGATGTAAAGTTTTCAAACTCAAACACACCTGTAGGACCATTCCATAAGATTGTTTTAGAGTTTTTGATAACATCTGCAAATATTTTCTCAGTTTCAGGACCGATATCCATTCCTTCCCATCCATCAGGAATTTCATCTACTGGCACAAATTGAGTATTGGCATCATTGCTAAATGCATCAGCTACTTTTGCATCAACAGCCATTACCATATTTACACCTTTAGCTTTTGCTTTGTTCATCAGTTCAATTGCTAAATCTAATTTATCATCTTCACAAATTGACATACCAATTTTACCACCTTCAGCCTTCACAAATGTGTAAGTCATTCCACCAGCAATAATCAAATTGTCCACTTTATCCATCATGTTTTCGATGATTTCGATTTTCGAAGAAACTTTTGCACCTCCCATAATCGCTGTGAACGGACGAGCAGGATTTTGCATTAATTTATCAACTGAATCCACCTCTTTGTTCATCAAATAACCAAACATTTTTGAATCAGCATCAAAACTTTCAGCAATAATTGCTGTAGAAGCATGTGCACGGTGAGCTGTACCAAATGCATCATTTACATAAACATCAGCATATGAAGCTAATTTTTTAGCAAAATCTTTTTGAGCTATTTTCAGTTCTTTTTTAGCAGCAGCTTTTTCTTCGTCTGAAGCTCCTTCAGCTAAACGTGGCTTACCTTCTTCTTCAGCGTAGAAACGTAGATTTTCTAAAAGAACTGCCTCGCCATCTTGAAGCGCATTCACCATATTTTCTGTAGCTTCACCCATGCAGTCGGCTGCAAATTGAACATCCACACCCAAAAGCTCAGAAACACGCGCTACAATTACTTTCAATGAAAATTTAGGATCTGGATTTTGCTTTGGACGCCCCATGTGTGAAGCGATAATCAAGCGACCACCATCTTTAATAATTTTCTTCAATGTTGGCATAGCTGCACGAATACGGGTATCATCCGTAATGTTGAAATTTTCATCAACTGGAACATTGAAGTCCACGCGAACAAATGCTCTTTTTCCTTTAAAATTAAAGTTGTCTAATGTTTGCATTTTAATTTTCCTTATAATTAAATGATTACTAATATTCTTGATTAGTTGGTTTTGTATTTATAGTTCACTTCAGCTAATTCATTATTAGCTCGAACAATTTTTTGCTTTAAATTCTCTTTGTACTCAGCCAGCTTAGCTTGTAAATTGAGATCAGCTGTAGCCATAATTTGTGTAGCAAGAATGGCTGCATTTAATGAAGCATTTATACCCACAGTAGCAACTGGTATGCCTGGAGGCATTTGTACGATAGCAAGGAGAGCGTCTAATCCATCCAAGGATGCATTGATAGGAACTCCAATTACTGGGAGTGTTGTCATCGAGGCGATAACACCTGGCAAATGAGCAGCCATACCAGCTGCTGCTATAATTACTTCTACGCCTCTATCTTTAGCTCCTTTAGCAAATTGCTCTACTTCGGCTGGAGTACGATGCGCCGAAAGAGCATGAATTTCGAATGGGATCTCCATTTCTTCAAAAAACTCAGCGGCTTTTTTCATTACGGGTAAGTCTGATGTACTACCCATAATAATACTTACTTTGGGATCATTCATTATTATTTTATAATTACTAATACTCTATAAATTATCGTTAAACAAGCAAGAATTTCTATCTTATTTGCTTTAATCTATTTAACAAAAAGTCCCTATCAATTTATGACAGGGACTTTTACTTTAATATTATGCGATGAATTCAGTGTATTCGTCAGCAGACATAAGCTCATCCACTTCTGAAGGATTGCTCATAGCAACTTTAATCATCCAGGCTTCGCCAAATGGATCGGTGTTTACTAATTCAGGCTCATCTTCTAACTTCTCGTTAAACTCCAAAATTTCACCTGACACAGGAAGCACTAAATCTGAAACAGTTTTAACAGCTTCTACTGAACCAAAAACCTCACCTGCATCCATAGTCTCGCCTACAGTTTCAATTTCGACAAAAACAATTTCGCCCAATTCACTTTGAGCAAAATCAGTAATTCCTACATAAGCAAATTCGCCTTCAACGCGTACCCACTCATGATCTTTTGAATACTTCAAATTTGATGGTGTGTTCATAAAACAGTTATTATATAATTAGATTAATGAAATAAGTTTTTAATTTTTCTATTACGTTACAAAGTTACAAATATTTTCTCACATATGCACTACAAGATTTTCAATGAATCTTTAAGTTTTAATTCAAGTAAATATCACATTGAATAGGATAATGATCTGAATCCCTTAGATTACCTTGTTTATAATTTGTGGAACGAAATGACTTATCATGTAGTATATAATCGATTCGAAAGCGATAATACGACTGCGCAAATGTCCATCCCAAACCACGCCCACTCTCAACAAAAGCATCTTTCATATTACCTCTAAGCTCTGAATAGGTATAAGACGAAGGTACATCATTAAAATCACCACATACAATGACTTTGTAAGGTGTTTTTTCAACTAAATTAGTTACAGTCTCCACCTGCTGCGCCCTCATACGATAAGCTACGGCCATTTTTCTTGAAAGATATTTCCCTAATTCCTTAAATTGCTCAGAACTAAAGTCTGACACCAACTCTGAGGTACTTTTCATATCTTGCGACGTAATTCTATTTGACTCTAAATGATTATTAACCACCCTTATCGTATCTTCATTTATCACAATATCAGTAAACATCGACAAATTAAAATCGGAAGTATAATCAATATTTCGCTTCTCAATTATGGGGTATTTGGACAAGGTAGCTAAACCAATATTCATGCGCCATTTATTCAATTTATAACTAACATGCTTGTAAGGATACATTTTAAAATTCCTTTCAAAATCGGCATTAGTAAATTGATTATTATTTCGACTAACAGCAAACTCTTGCAAACAAACGATATCAGCCTCCGAATCAAGAATATATTGAACGACATTGTTAGGACTCTCATCTTTATGCTTCTTCATTTCAGCCATTGTCATTGTATTGTATGACAATATTCGAATAGGACTCTCTGTTGATTTAATCTTTTTTTTCGAAAAATTAAGAGGTATACCGGTCTGAAAAGTTGGATAAAAAAGCAACATGGTGAGAATAGGGATAATCACCCTCTTTTTACGCATAAGAATCCAATAAATCAATAATAAAGCATTGATGATAATCAAAGGCTGAAGCGCTAATGAAATATAGGCTGGAAGTAAAATTTGGCTAGGGCTTAGCTTTCCACCTAATTTTAATAAGACAAAAAATAGAATTACCAGTAAATTAACTAAGAGTGCAAGTGTATTTAGAATTCGTTTCATGCTTTCTAAACTTATTTTTTTTGTTCAAACAGCCTTTTCTTCTCATCAGACGAAAGACTTTCATAGCCAGAAGCTTTTATTTTATCCAATATGCGATCTATCTCTTTTTCGTTATTAGCCTTCGATTGATTGTACTCTTCTGGCGACATACGCTGAGCATGATATTTCACTTTGGCTTTCTTTGGTTTTTTCTTAAACAAATTTACAATAAAACTTATAAACTTCTGAATAAAAAAAGTAATATCTTTTCCTTTCTTATTTGAAACGATAAATAAATAGCCAGCAAAAGCACCACCCAAATGCGCCATTTCACCTCCTGCATTGTGCGAAGTCATGCCAAACAAACTCATCCCAACCAAAACCAAAGCTATCCATTTCAATTTCACATTTCCCAAAAGCAACAAGCGCATTTCCATATTAGGAGCACGCATTGCCGATGCTACCAAAATCGCAATTATCGATCCTGAAGCACCCATCAACAGACTTATTTTGTTCATCGAAATACCTATGGCATTTGGCGTACTAAACAAAGGCAAGGTGTTGTACATTACGAAAAAGAAAGCAGCACCCATTAATCCACCAAAAAGATAGAGAGATAACAACTGTTTTTCCGAATAATAGGTGCTAAAAATCTGTCCAAACCAAAAAAGCATCAACATATTGAATAGCAAATGAAAGAAACGTTCGTGAAAGAACATGTAAGTAATCAGTGTCCAGATATGTGTAAGCAGTTTCGCAGGATTTGAAGGCATCGCAAACCATGGAGTTAGCGACAAATGATTCAGCTTAAAAAGCTTGAAAACAACCCCTATTAGAGCTACTATCAAAAACAGAGCAACATTTATATAAACTAAGCGGAGTGTTATATTTCCACTTTTAAAACGAAATTTCAAACTATTGAGTAAATCAGCCATATCAATTTAATATTCATCTTATTATTAACGACACTTAAAACTATCTGTTGTAAAGCTTTCCTTTTTTTCTCCAATAAAGTATCAGAGCTACACCAAAAATCATTCCCCCTATATGTGCAAAATGAGCAACATTATCACCACTGAAATTAGCTACCCCTAAGAACAATTCTAATACGGCATAACCCGCAACGAAATAACGCGCTTTGATTGGAACAGGGATAAACATTAAATATAATTTTTGCTCAGGGAAGAGCCATCCAAAAGCAAGCAGCAGACCAAAGACAGAACCCGAGGCTCCTACAGTAAGCAGAACATTTTGAAGTTCTGTTTTCATTTTCATAACTTCAGGAATTGGTAAATAATTAATTTCACCCGTGAAGCGGAAATAACTTGACAACTTTGATGCGTAAGGGATAAGAAAATCAGCAGAATCGTTCATTATAGCTCTATCCATAGCTGCAAAAGCACCACCTAAGTCTCCAAACCAAGCTAATTGCTGTATAATTCCCGCTCCAACACCCGTTACTAAATAATAGACTAAAAACTTTCTTCCTCCCCAAAAATGTTCAAGAATAGGTCCAAACATAAATAAAGCAAACATATTGAAGAAAATATGGGTGATATTTGGAAACGGAGCATGCATAAACATATAGCTAAACATCTGCCCCAAATTAAATTTTTCAGATGCATAATAATGCATGCCTAAATAATCTTCTAAACGAAATTGAATACCTAATGAACGTTCTACAATTGAAGGCAACATATAACTTGCCAAAAACAAAATCAAATTTATAATCAATAGGTTTTTTACAACCGGTGGTAAATTTCTATGCATTCTATTATTTTATATGATCACTTTGTAATAAGCGTGCAAAATTAATAAAATTTCCTCACATCGCCTTTTTTGTTTGTCGATAGATAAAAATATTAATTTTATTTACCCTTTTTATTTGCTATTGTGCTAATTTTCAGTATATTTGCAAAAAACTAAGCAAATTTATCTTCTTTTATTAAATTATAAATAACTTATCATGAACAAAACAGAATTAATCAATGCTATTGCAGCAGAATCTGGTTTGACCAAAAAGGATTCAAAAGCGGCTCTTGAAGCGACACTAAAAGCTGTTACAAAAGCTTTATCGGATGGTGAAAAAGTTTCTCTAATTGGATTTGGTACTTTTTCAGTAGTTAATCGTGCTGCCAGACAAGGCGTTAACCCTTCAACTGGTAAACCTATACAAATTAAAGCTAAAAACATAGCTAAATTCAAGCCCGGAGCACAACTTGCAGATGCTGTAAAGTAAAACAAGCATTTCAAAACATAATAAGAAGCAGGATATTTCACTTTATGAACTATTCTGTTTTTTGTTTTTCTAGCAATTTCTTTACATAAAGAAATGCTTCTATAAAAAAGCTATTTTATTATATATCTAATTTTCATGCTATTAAGCATAGCTAACTCATGTCTGTAATATCCATAATTTCACTTACTAATAAGCTAAAAGCAGACAGCATTTTAACAGTTTTATAAAGATTTACACCTCTATTTAAAGCCTATTTTGTATAAATATTGTATCTTTGCACTCATTTTTTGACTAACATTTGAATTCTATCAACAATGAAACTTGAAAATATTTTAGAAAAATCAATTAAATCAATAACTACTGCTCTTTATGGAGAGCAAGCAAATGCTCTTCCTATCCAATTTCAAAAGACTAAAAAAGAGTTTGAAGGTGATATTACTTTGGTAGTTTTTCCTTTTGTAAAAATAGCTAAGAAATCACCTGAACAAACAGCACAGGAGATAGGAGAAAAGTTGCAAGGCGAATTGGATATTGTTGAAAAATTCAATGTTATAAAAGGTTTTCTAAACCTAAGTTTCAAAACTTCTTACTGGATTGAGGAGCTGAATAAAATTCATCAAAACGAATCATTTGGTATCACTAAAGCGGATGACAAATCGGAATTGATGATGGTTGAATACTCATCACCCAACACCAATAAACCCCTACACTTGGGGCATATCCGCAACAACTTATTGGGTTACAGCATTGCCGAAATACAAAAAGCCAACGGACTAAATGTTATCAAAACCAATATCGTTAATGACCGTGGTATCCATATTTGTAAATCGATGCTTG
The DNA here is from genome assembly GCA_964346125.1 of uncultured Paludibacter sp. GTDB lineage: Bacteria > Bacteroidota > Bacteroidia > Bacteroidales > Paludibacteraceae > UPXZ01. The sequence continues at coordinate 1,347 of CAYFTO010000048.1, read as the reverse complement.
CTTGGCAACTGTTTGGAAATGGTGAGACTCCTGAATCATCGGGCATGAAAGGCGACCATTTGGTAGGGAAATACTATGTTGAGTTTGATAAAGCTTACAAAGCAGAAATAAGCAATCTTATGGCTGAGGGAATGGATGAAGAGACCGCCAAACGCGAAGCTCCGCTTATTAAGCAGGCTCAAGAGATGTTATTGAAATGGGAACAAGGCGATGCAGAAGTTCGTAAAATGTGGGAGATGATGAACGCTTGGGTTTACGAAGGTTTTGATGTGACTTATAAGGAACTTGGTGTTGACTTTGATAAAATTTATTACGAATCGGACACTTACGCAATTGGTAAGGAGGAAGTTGAACGAGGTCTTGAAAATGGAGCCTTTTACCGACGAGATGACTCTTCCGTTTGGGCCGACCTAAGCAAAGAAGGATTGGATGAAAAACTACTACTGCGAGCCGATGGTACTTCTGTGTATATGACACAAGATATTGGAACTGCTAAACTTCGCTATTCCGATTACCCTATTAACAAAATGGTCTTTGTTGTAGGTAACGAGCAAAACTACCACTTTCAAGTGCTTGCAATCGTCTTAGATAAGTTAGGTTTTGAATGGGGTAAAGATTTGGTGCATTTTTCATACGGAATGGTTGAGCTACCTGAAGGAAAAATGAAAAGTCGTGAAGGCACAGTTGTAGACGCCGATGACTTAATCGAAGAGATGGTAAAAACAGCTCGTGAAACTTCGCAAGAGTTGGGTAAATTAGATGGCTTGACAGAAGAAGAGATAGAAGAGATAGCACGCATGGTAGGCTTGGGTGCTTTGAAGTATTTTATTTTGAAAGTGGATCCTCGTAAAAACATGACTTTCAATCCACAAGAATCTATCGACTTCAACGGCAATACAGGACCCTTTATCCAATATACGCACGCTCGCATCAAGTCGGTATTGCGTAGAGCTACCGAACAAAATATAGATTATCAATCGGCTATCAGCAACAGCATAGCTTTAGAAGATAAAGAGCAGCAATTAATTTTACTGCTTACCGAATTCCCCAATGTGATAAAAGCAGCTGGCGAAGAATTTAGCCCTGCTTTGATTGCCAACTACATTTACGACTTAGTAAAAGAGTACAATCAGTTTTATCACGACCACTCCATTCTACGCGAAGAGAATGAAGATAAAAAGCTTCTCCGTTTAGTGCTCTCCGAGTCGGTAGCTAATGTAATTAAGTCAGGAATGAAATTGTTAGGAATTGATGTTCCAGAAAGAATGTAGAGTTATACTTCTCTAATCAAACATTTCAATCAAACATACACAAAACAGCGTGAATAATTAATATCCACGCTGTTTT
>CAYFTO010000047.1:0-15869 GCA_964346125.1 uncultured Paludibacter sp. | reverse complement strand
ATAATTTACTAAGTTACTAACAAATATTTAAATGAAAAAGTATTAGAATGACTTTGTTAAAGTATATAATAAGTTTTTTTATCTTTAGCTAATAAAGTGTTGTTAAATATAGTTTTCGCCTCATTTAATAAGATAGATTTATCATCGTATCGCGCTGAAAAATGCCCAATAATTAGATTCTTAACGTTAGCTCTTTTAGCAATGTCAGCAGCTTGTCGGGCTGTTGAATGGAGAGTTACCTCTGCTCGCTTCTCTTCAGTATCTGCAAAAGTAGCTTCATGGTATAATAAATCTACTTCCTCTATAAATGGTATAATTTTCTCTAAATACACGGTGTCAGAGCAGTACGCATACTTTATGGGTGGAGTGGGAGGGGATACAAAAACAGCGTTCGGAATAATTTCACCTGTTTCGGTTTCAAAATCGTCGCCCAACTTAATACGCCCAATTTTATAGTTTGGTACTTTATGAAAGTCTATCATATCACGTTTGATATGGGGTAAACCAATTTTTTCTTTAAATAAAAACCCACAAGTGGGTACACGATGTTTTAGTGGTATGCTATATACTTCAACACTTCGATCTTCAAAAATTTTAGTATGCTTTGACGGATTGATTGGATGAAAAATAATAGAGTAGCTAATTTCAGTCGTGAAATAACTTAATAAAGGTGCAAGCAATTTCTCTAAATCAGGATGTGCATGGATATTTAAGTCGGAAGTTCGCTTTAGCATCCCAAAAGTAGAGATCAAACCCATCAATCCAAAGAAATGGTCACCATGAAGGTGTGAAATAAAAATATGATTGAGTCGAGAGACGCTCAACTTCATTTCTTGAAGCCGTATTTGGGTACCTTCGCCACAATCAATCATGTATTGCTTATCGCGTAATTGAAAAATCTGTGAACTAGGAAAGTTTGTAGGACTGGGCATCGCTGAACCACTGCCAAGTATATGAAGTTTGGCACGATAAGCACCATTCAATTCTTTTCTTGATGTAGTAATTATGCTGTTATTTTCCTCTTTCCTCAAAATGAAATGTTTATTTAGATAACACGTGTTTTTCTCTTTAGTTCGAAATCTCTTCCTAAATACTTTTCACGTACTATTGGGTTAACAGCTAATTCTTCAGAGGTACCTTGAAACAGTATTTCTCCTTCGAATAGCATGTAAGCTCTGTCAGTGATGCTCAGCGTTTCATCGACATTGTGATCCGTTATAAGTATTCCAATATTTTTATCTTTCAGATTCCAAACAATGTCTTGAATATCTTGTACGGCTATTGGGTCAACACCTGCAAAAGGCTCATCAAGCATTATAAATTTAGGTTCAATAGCCAAGCAACGTGCAATTTCAGTTCTACGTCGCTCACCTCCAGAAAGCCTGTCTCCAATATTCTTTCGTACGTGTTCCAAATTGAATTCAGAAATCAGAGTCTCCAATTTCTCCTTTTGTTGAGCTTTATTGTATTTTGTCATTTCAAGTATAGAAGCGATATTATCTTCAACGGTCATTTTGCGAAATACCGACGCTTCTTGAGCTAAATATCCAATACCTCGTTGTGCTCTTCTATATACCGGAAACTTTGTGATATCTTCATCATTCAAAAATATCTTGCCTGAATTGGGTGTAACTAAGCCAGTGGTCATGTAGAAAGTGGTTGTTTTTCCAGCTCCATTTGGACCAAGTAAACCAACGATTTCTCCCTGTTTTACCTCTATTGATACATCGTTAACAACGGTTCGCTTTCCATATTTTTTTACTAAATTGGAAGTGCGAAGAATTAATGGTTTTTCGTTATTTGAATCAATTTCTGTCTGAACTTCTTCATTCTCAAACTCTGTATTTATTTCAATATCTGTATGAACATGCTCCATGTTTGTATTCTCCAAATCTCCCATATTTATATAAATCTTTTATAATCATACAAAAGTACAATTTTTTGTTTATTCAACCAATAGAGTGATTTAATACTAAGTAGATAATTCAATTTAATTTTTTTTGCAAATATGAATGGATGGTGAATATATAGGCTTGTATTGTTTTTCTATGTACTGTAAAATTCCACATTATATGCTATAATCTTCCAAAAATACCAATTTAGCGCCTTGTTGCAGTCTTTTTCATAATTGAATTTACTATTTTAGCAGTAATTAATTAAAAGGACTTAATTTTTTTTATGACTAATAGATGAAAAACAAATCCCTCTTTTTGCTGCTGATACTATTCTTAACTACGCTTTTTAGCGTAAAGTCAATGGCAAATGACTTTTCTGTGTTATCAGAAGATGGAGCTTGGTGCTGGTTTGCTGATCCGCGAGCAATCTATTATGAAGGCGAAAAAAACCAGAGCTATTTTTCATGGGTAAGTAGTCAGGGAGATATTGTCGTAGCTTCCTACAATCACGATACTTTTGAATATAACGAAAAAATTATTCATCCGAAATTAGAAATAGATGATCACGATGTGCCAGCTCTATTTATTCGAGATGATGGTCATATTGTAGTTTTTTATTCAAAACATCAAGCTGCAGGTCCTATGCAACGGGTTATTTCTACTAAGCCCGAAGATATTAGTTCGTTTTCCGAAGCATACACTTGGGGAAGCAACGTAAGCTATCCTAATCCTTTTAAGATGGGAGGTGATATTGCTTTAATCTATCGTGGATTGAATTGGCACCCAACTATTGCTGTATCAAAAGATGATGGAGTAAGTTTCACTGATATTAAGCAATTGGTGCTTAATGGTGGCGATCGTCCTTATGCTCGCTATTGTCAAAGTGGTGATGGGGCTATTCATGTTGCGGTTACAACTGGGCATCCAAGAAATGAAGCTAAAAATCAAATTTTCTATTTTAAATTGAAAGATAATAAGTTTTACCGAGCGGATGGGAGTTTAATTAAAGAGTTTAATACGGGTATTGACTTAGGAGGAAAAGGAAATAATACTGGTGTAGGTAGTGAAGCCGAAATTGTGTACGATGGTGTTTCAAATGGTCGTGCGTGGGTTTGGGATATGACGCTTGATCCTGAAACTCAAAATCCGGTTATTGTATATGCATCTATGCCAACAGAGTCAGATCATCGCTACAATTATGCTTATTGGGATAATGGAGATTGGATAAATAAAGAGATAACAAAAGCGGGAAAATGGTTCCCTCAAACGCCTCCAGGTACTACAGAGCGAGAGCCTCATTATTCTGGTGGAATATCTATGGACTATTCAAATCCTTGGTTGGTGTATCTTTCAAAAGAGGTAAATGCTGTATTCGAAATATTTAAATACGAAACTAAGGATAAGGGTGACACTTGGGAGATTACTGCTATAACTGAAAACACGCCTGCAGATATTGTTAATGTTCGTCCAATAGTTCCACGAAATCACAATGAAGGTGATTTTGATGTGCTTTGGATGCGTGGAAAATACAGGTATTATTATCAAGATTTTAATACTGCTGTTGTTTTTCAAATGAAAAACAGGACCGATAAAGTTACAAATATAGAGCTGGATGCTACGGAGATAAAGCTGAACATAGGTGGAGTACATAAATTAAAAGCAAAGTTATATCCTTTAATATCTAATACACAATTAAGATGGACTTCTTCTGATAATACTGTTGCTACTGTTGAGAATGGACTTGTTACTTCACATGGAATTGGTGAAGCAGAAATCAGTGCAACGACTGTAAATGGTCTAACAGCAACATGTACTGTAAATGTAACGGAAATTGAGTATTTCACTGCTGCTTTTTTTGATTTTGGTTTAGAAAACTCACCTGTGGCTTCAGCTGCGATTCAAGTTACAGAAAACACGTTAATTCAAGGCTCTTCATTTGGTTGGTTGAGTCCTGTGATGGCTAGAAATCGTTCGTCAGGAAATGCAGAAAGACGAGATTTTAATATGAATTCTACGCCTGCTGTTTTCAAAGTATATGTAGAGAATGGCTTGTATAATGTAAGTGTATTGCAAGGAGATGCTGATTATATGCACGATAAAATGCGTATTAAAGTTAACAATGAAATAAAAGTAAGTGAGGTAACAGCAGCAAAAGGGCAATTTATCACAAGTAATTTTGAAGTAAATGTCGATAATAATGAAATGAACTTTGAGTTTTCTCGACATGGTACTGACCCTAACTGGGTAGTAAATTCAATACGTTTTGAAAAAAACTCAACTTCTGTACAAGATATTGATGAGCTTATTTTTTTACCAGGAACATTAGTAAAAATTTTTGATTCTCAAGGAAAGTTTATTGTAGAAAAAGAGTGGGATAATAGTAATTTCAAATATTCTATCGAAAGTCTTCATTTACCAAAAGGTATATATTTCTTGCAGGCTCAATTAATTAACGATAAGTTTGTTAAGAAGATAATATTATGATTTAGTTTAATTGGTAAATAATAAACTGTAGAAAGTTACAACCCATACAATTAGAAACCGTGAATATAAATTATACACAAAAATACAATACAAAATAATTAAATAAATTCAATAACAGTTTAACACAAAAAAACATGAATGTAAGATTAAAATTTTATCTTTTTCTAAGTCTGTTGCTAATAGCCATTGTGCCAATATGGGGGCAATTGCCAGAAGTTTCAACAGCAGAAAATCCACAATGGTACTATTTACAAGTTGAAGGCTCCGGTAGTAATCGCGAAGGATTAGCTTTTACTGTAACAGGCAGTTTTATCACAGGTGATGCTATTAATACAAGCAATCAGTCGGTAAAAGACAGGCAACTGTTTCGTTTTGAAAAAGCCGGCGACGGCAATTATTTCATAATTAGCAAAAGTGCCAACAAACGTGTGGATGTTGCTAATAATACTGTTGTAAACGAACCGGGTTTGGGCTTGTCTGATGATGGAGTTACATTTATTATTAGGCAAATACCTGGCACGCATTACTACAATATGGAAGTAACTCGTATTCCATCACTTGGAAATTCAGGAACGAAATATGTTCACCAGGCAAACCAAGGCACACCACGAGCTATTATTCTAACAACAACCACTTGGTATCAAGGAGATAATTCACAATATGCGTTTGTACCTGAAGAGCAGATTAATTTAGAATATAGCACAGCTTCAAATGAAGTTTTTTATAGGATAAAAAGTGGTCAACCCAATCATCAGAACATCTGCATAACAGATAATTCGTCTGAAGGTGATTTTAATTTGGTTCTTCAAGAGAATATTGAAAAAAGTGATAAACAGCTTTGGAAGCTGGTGCAAAAACCGGGTGCACGTGTAGATATAATTAATAAAGAAACAGGAAATATTATTCATACCAAATCAGATATAGGAGATTTATTCAATAAAACTATTTTCACGCAAGATGCTGATGAAAGTAATGGTTGGGCTATGAAGTATCATCGTGCAGGTCAATATATTATTTCGGGTGTTGAAGAGGATGGAATAACACGTTACTGGACTTTTACAACAGTAGGTGCAACTCCCCAACAATATAATGAGGAGAACCTATCATTTAGTGGTTACACTTGGAAATTTGAAAAAGTTAAAACAGATATGACAGCCGTAACAAATCCCAAAGATGGAAAACTAATAGAGGTAGCGGTGAAAGATCGCCGAATTTTCGTAAATGGGTACGATGATTTTTCAGTTCGTAATATCCAAGGAAGTATTTTAAATAAAGAAATACAGCTGCCGGTGGGTATTTATTTAGTTACAGTTGAAGGACAAACAGTAAAGGTTTTGGTGAAGTAAGAAGCATCAGTTTATTGCATATATTCTAAAAACATTATTTAAAAATATAATTACAGAAAATGAAAAAAATTAAATATATATTATTCGTAATACTGCTGATGGGTGTAAGTTTTTCTTCTTACGGACAAAGTTACGTCGTTTCTACAACAGCAGCAGTAAATTCAACCTATATAAATATAAGTCAGGATGACGCAGTGCAATATGTAGTGCAGCCTGGTGATACCAAAACTATACCTGTTGAAACAAATTTGGCTTTTGTAGCAAGCAGCAATCAAGCATGGTGTGAAACTGAGGCCATAATGGTAAATGAGAAAAGACATTTGAAACTAACTGTCGCAGCAAATAATGAGGATGATGTTCGTCAGGCAGTAGTAACACTGAAAGGGAAGGATAATAATTCCGTAAGTTTAACAGTAAATCAACTTGGCTTGAAAGCAAATATCTTTGTAGATAAAGAATCTGTAAATGTATATCACTACGATTTGAAATTTTCTTTGGAAATTTCAAGCAATGTAGCGTTTAGCTTTGAATTACCAAGTTGGATTACGACAAATGACACGCCTGCCATTGGTTTTAAAACGTATAACTTTACTGTAGATCCGATTACGGAAGAAGAGGCAGAAAGAAATGCTACGATAATTATAAAATCGACAGGAGGAAGTGTTGCGGATATATCAATCCCTGTAAATCTTTCGCATGTGGGATATCCAAGCTTTGCGGTGATTTCAGATACTCACTTTGGAAATAGTCAAGGTGAAGGTCCAATGGTGAAAGTACCAAAAGCACTAAAAAACCTTACTTCTCACAAGAAATTAGATGCATTATTTGTTGTAGGCGACTTGACCGATTGGGGAACAGCTCCACAATATACACAGTTAACACAGGTATTTAAAGATAAAAATAATTTTACCAATCCTGTTGATACCATGTTCTTCTTGATGGGTAATCACGACAACTACGATGGTGGAGCAATCAATAATTATAAAAATGGTTTAAAATCATTCAATAACGGTAATGAATACCCGCTTGAGCAATATATCGTTATCAAAGGATATCCATTTATTACATTAAGTCAACGTTCGGGCTCAAATACAGATGCAAATGATGCCTCAATTGGTCAAAACTCTTATCCAAAAGCAGTGCAAGATTCATTGAGCAATTGGTTGGAAAGAGCAAGTCGCGATTTCCCAGGTAAACCAATCTTTGTGTTTTCACACGTTCCTACCAAATTCTCAGCCTATAGCTCATGGCCAAGTGAAGGCGATGGTACAGCTTGGCCAACTTGGAGCATGAAAGTATTGAATCCAATATTAAATAAATACCCACAAGTTGTAGTGTTCGGAGGGCATAGTCACTATCCAATTGGCGATCCTCGCTCAATTCATCAAGGGGTAAACCCAAATTCAAGTCGTCAAAACTTCTTTACAGCTTTGAATACAGGAAGTACCACTTACAGTGAAATACACAGCCCATCTGTTGAGCCTGGAAACCATCCAGAGCGTTACGCATACGTTACTGAAGGAATGATATTGACCGTTCAACCTAATGAAGATGTAGAAATTCGTCGTTACGATACTTATCGCAATGTTGAGATGCATCCTGAAACTCCATGGGTAGTAAAGGCACCGCATGATGGTACTATGTTTGAATTTGCTGATAAGCGTGATGCGGATGATACAAATGTCTATAACCGTCCGATCAGAAATGGTCTGCCAGCACCGATTTTTGCAAATGAAGCGCAAGTTACGATTGATTCTTATTCGACCAATTCTGTTACTGTAACTTATCCGCAAGCTACCGATAATGATTATGTATTCCGCTATTTAGTTAAAATAAAACGCTTGGATGGAACTGTAGAAAAAGAGTACCGTCAGTTCTCTCAATTCTATTTAACTACTGAAATGCCTCAGCAATTAACTGCACAAATTAATGGTTTAACACAAAATACAAGTTACATAGCTGAGGTTACAGCCTTGGATTCCTATGAAAATGCCTCTGAACCAATTGTAAGTGCAGAGTTTAAAACAGGAACTTATACGCCCGATCCAGGTTCATCAAAACCTGATGCGAATACTTTGTTATTAGATGTAGTCTTTAATGAAGATGGCTCAGCAACTGATATATCCAGTTTGCAAAATGCAGTAGTACCAGGTTCTACACTTCCTGAAACCTATTTCAATGAAGATTATAATATCCAAGTTGCTAAGTTTATTGGTTCAAATACGAGTTTTTACAAAGTAGATTATAAAAATAATCAAACAATTAAGAGTGCATTCAGCAATGGATTTACATTTGAAACCTTATATAAGACCAATAATACTGGAAACGTCGCTCCAATGAGTGCTCAAGAGGGTGGTGGTGCTGGTATCGAACAAGCATCGGGTGGTCAGTTGCAGTTTTATGTTAATATTGGTGGTAGCTATAAGATTGTAAAAAGCTCAGTAACAGTTAAGGCTGGTCAGTTTTATCATGTAGTTGCTATATATGATAAGAGTGGAGGTAAAATATTGATGTATGTTGATGGTAACTTAGCGGGTGAGGAAGCAGTATCAGGTTCATTTACTTTCCCAGGTATTGATGCAGCGCATTGGATTGGAATTGGTGGTGATGCTAACCCAAGTGGAAATGCTCAATTCTCGCTCAACGGTGAAGTGGCAGTAGCTCGTATGTATAACAAAGCCGTAACGCGTGATGAGGTATTTTGGATGTACAATGACTACGACTTGGATGAAAATACAGAGCCACAAGAGCCAGAAGCTTTAGTGCTTCCTGTAGATTTCCCAACAAGTAAATTGGAAGGACACTGGCAGTTTAACTCTGATGGTGTTGTAGAAAAAACAGCAAAACAAGGTACTTCACTAAGTGTAACTAACGATGGTGGTGTAACTTACCCTACAGTTGATGGTCTAAAAACTGCTTTTGTGGTAAACTCAAATGTAGGTAGTATGTCGCCTAACTTCTTGACATTAAATCATCAGCTTGAAGCTACTGATAGTGAAGATACGGAGGTAAAAGATTACTGTATAGTTATGGATGTGAAAACACTGTTTAATACCAGCTATTTACCTGTTCTTTGGAGTAAGTCTTATAGTGGTGATGCTGATATATTTGTAAAAAATGATGGTTCAATAGGATTAAATGGTGGTGGACTTGGTTATACATCGGCAGGTTTTATTCAAGATGGCTGGAATCGAATTGTGATTAATGCTAAATTATCTGAAAATATAATCGAGTTTTATACTGTTTATCCTAATGGAACGGTAAATACATCGAAAAGAAAGGTATCTGCTACAGCTCGATTCTCTTTAAGAACGAATAGTGCGTCTACCATTTTCCAAGATAACGACGGAGAAGATGGCGATGTATATATTGCACAGTTTGTGCTTTTTAATGATACGCTTGATCAAGAAGAGTTGGATGATATATTAGTTCCTTGGACAAAATAATTTAATCCGGTTGATAGAGACAATGTGAATTTCTAACCCATTGGTTATATGGACTAAATGCCCTTAACCAATGGTTTTTTATTTTTAAAACATGTTTTCTAAAAATAGTTCAGTTAATCTCGAAATAGGATAATGCTCTATTTCACTTGTGGGTACTTCAACAAATTTATTTATTTCATCATTTTTACTCTTTATGCATATTGTGTAGAAAGTTGCAAAAATGTTTTGATGCGATAGAACGTGTTTTTGCTTGAAAACTTTAGATGAAATTATGTATTCAGTATCTTGAAAAAGGGATTTAAACGTACTCTCCTCTACCAACTCTAAAACATCAATTTCTTTTTTAGTTTCAATCAATGCTAATTCATAGAGATTTTTCCAAATATCTTTTTCTGTACGTTGTTGTAAGTATATTTTATTGCCAAATTGGATGTAAAAGTAGTTGAAATACCGATTTCGTACTTTTGTCTTTCCTTTTTTCACGGGCAGAAATTCGACCGTATTATTTTGAAATGCTTTACAATAATCTGAGAACGGACATGAGCCACAATTAGGATTTTTAGGCGTACAATGAAGTGCTCCAAACTCCATCATTGCTTGGTTGTGAAGAGCAGGGTTTCCCAAGTCAAGCAAATCTTGAGCTATACTTGAGAATAATCGTTTGCCTTGTGATGTGTCAATTGGAGTATCATTATCAAATAATCGAGCTAAAACACGAAATACATTGCCATCTACAACTGCATAATTCTGATCATAAGCAAAGCTAACAATAGCAGCAGCTGTATATTCACCAATACCAGGTAATGAAATTATATCATCGTAGTTAGTAGGGAATTTACTGGAATATTTGTTTTGAATAATTTGAGCTGTTTTATGCATGTTTCGTGCTCTCGAATAATAACCTAAACCTTGCCAAACTTTGAGCACCTTCGATTCGTCTGCCTCTGCTAAAACACCCACCGATGGAAACTCTATCAAAAATTGATTGAAATAGTTGTATCCTTGCGCAACCCGAGTTTGCTGAAGAATAATTTCAGAAATCCAAATATTATAGGGATCTTTACTGTTTCGCCACGGTAAATCGCGCTTATTTAAATGATACCAGTCTTGGAGTTTCTTTTGAAAAATCAACTTAATCTTACTATCCATTGTATGAAAGTTTGGTTATATATCTTATGATTCTGAGCTTATAAAAAAGAAAAATAGTTTGTAGATATTCAATTATTGTTGCATCTTTGCATAATATTTGCTGTATAAGATTGAGTTCTGTTAATCAAGTCAATGTTTGATAGAAACATCAGAACAATAAAGCATTTTATCTGTTTACTTATAAATATAATAAAATTAATATTAAAATGAACAAGAAATTATTGTTACCACTATTATTAGTTGTGGTAATCTTGGCATCATGCCAACAATCTGGATACAAAATTAAGGGAAAAATCGATAACCCAAAAGCGAATGAGTTTTCTTCTGCCTATTTGAAGGAAGTTATTGACGGTGAAACTAAAGTTATTGATAGTACAACAGTTGAGGACGGCACCTTTGAGTTTTCTGGTACTGTTGCAGAAGCTAAAGTTGTATATATTTCAATAGAGTCAAAAGGAGCTAAAAATAAAATAACGGGCAATCTTGTATTGGAAAATAAAAACTTAAGTGTGCTTGTTGATTCAAACTACACACTTTCTATAAGTGGGAGTAAAAATAATGAAGTGCTAACTAAGTATAGCCAAGAAGAGAGAAGACTTGAGAATGAATCTGAAAATTTAGTAAAAGACTATAGAAAAAAATACGGTCGAAAAATGTCGGATGAGCTTCAAGCAGAACTGTCAAACAATTTACAGGGCTTGTATGCAGAATATAAAGACTTAGGCTTCAATTATGCATCAAAACATGTGAATACGCTTGCAGGTACACATATATTTTTGAATAGACATTGGGATATGGATTTAGGAGAGAAAGAAGCTATTCTAAAATTGATGAATGATAAAACAAAAGAAATAGCTAATGTAGCGAAAATAATTCAAGCTGTTGAAAATGAAAAAAAATCAGCAGTTGGACAGCAATACTTAGACTTTACTTTATCTAATACTGAGGGTGAAATGGTTTCTTTGTCTGATTACGTAGGAAACTCCGATTATCTTTTGATTGACTTTTGGGCTTCATGGTGCAATCCTTGTTTGAAGTCTTTCCCAGAATTGGTGAAATTCTATGAAGAGAATAAGGGGGATAATAAACTTGATATTTTAGGTGTTTCTTTGGATAAAAAGGAAGATGATTGGTTAAATGCAATTGAACGTTATGAATTAAATTGGAACCATATGTCTGACTTAGCATTCTGGGATAGTGAAGCAGCTAAACTCTATGCGGTTAATTCTATACCAGCAACTGTTTTGATAAATAAAGAGGGTGTAATCGTTGGTCGAAACCTTTCTTTTGAAGAAATTCAAGACTTATTGAATCAATAACATTTGGCTTTTATTGGGGCAAATTTCAAAAAATGAGAAATTATGTTTTTTTTGTTTAGAAAAAAGCAGTATATTTGCAATCCCTTTTAGAAAACGAAAAGGCCTCAAGTGATTAAAATTCAATATATTATAAAACATTAAAATAAAAATATTGTTAAAATGACCAAAGCAGAACTTGTAAATGAAATAGCTAAACAAACAGGAATTGATAAAACAGATATACTGAAAACTGTTGAAGCATTTATGGACGTGGTGAAAGATTCTCTTATAAGAAAAGAGAACGTGTATCTTAGAGGATTTGGAAGTTTTATTATCAAAGAACGTGCTGAAAAAACTGCTCGTAATATTGAGAAAAACTTGCCAATTATTATTCCTGCTCATGATATACCAGCATTTAAGCCAGCTAAAACTTTTGTAGATAAAGTAAAAGGAGATATTTAATAATAACTAAACTAAATAATTAAAAGAAATGCCAAGCGGTAAAAAAAGAAAAAGACATAAAATGTCAACGCACAAAAGAAAGAAAAGACTAAGAAAAAATAGACATAAAAAGAAATAGTCTGATTTTCTGAAAATAACTTTTCTTTGAAGAAAGATAAAAGAAACAAACTTTTCCCAACTTCAATAGGAAGTGTAGATAGTTTGTTTTTTTTATACATTAAGTAATCATTATTTGCGATTAATCATAGGTATATAAAGCGTTATATTCAATTTGATTATCGTGTAAACTAAAAACTCAAGATGTGACAAGCGAATTAGTAGTAGATGTTAGACCATCTCAAATATCAATTGCGCTGTTAGAAGACAAAAGACTTGTAGAACTCAACGAAGAAGGTAGATACGAAAACTTCTCAGTGGGTAATATATATATGGGTAGAGTGAAAAAAATTATGCCCGGTCTGAATGCAGCGTTTGTAGATGTAGGCTACGAAAAAGACGCATTTTTACACTATCTTGATTTAGGTATTAATTTCAACACCGTAAACAACTACGTCAAACAAATCAAAGGCGACCGTAAGAAGCCAGTTAGTTTGACTAAATTTAAAAAACTTCCTGATATTGAAAAGAGTGGTTTGATATCGGATGTGTTAAGTAGTGGAGATGAAATAGTGGTTCAAATTTCTAAAGAACCTATTTCAACAAAAGGACCAAGACTAACATCTGAAATATCCATTGCAGGAAGATTTCTGATTTTAATCCCATTCGCCGACAAAGTTTCTATTTCACAGAAAATCAAGAACAATGAAGAGCGAGTAAGATTAATGCAATTAATAAGAAGTATTAAACCAAAAGGTTTTGGCGTAATAGCTCGTACAGTTGCTGAAGGAAAAAAAGTAGCGGAACTCAATAATGAGATGAAAATTTTGGTGAAAAGATGGGAAGATACCATCCCCAAAATTCAAAAGTCACAGGGAGTTACGTTAGTAGCTGAAGAGTTAGGACGTACGGTTGGAATTATCAGGGATATGTTTAGTTCAAACTTCAAACACATTTTTGTAAATGAAAAAGAAGTGTATAATGAAGTGAAGGACTATGTAGAACTCATTGCACCAGGCAATGAAGATGTTGTTAAGTTCTATAAGGCTGACACACCGATTTTTGACAATTTTGGTATCACTAAGCAAATTAAGTCAAGCTTAGGCAAAACTGTTTCGTTTAGAAGTGGTGCTTATTTGATTATCGAACACACAGAGGCAATGCACGTAATTGATGTGAACAGTGGTAATCGAACAAAAGCAGGCAACGGACAAGAAACAAATGCATTTGAAGTCAATTTGGCTGCTGCAGATGAAATTGCGCGTCAAATAAGGTTAAGAGATATGGGAGGCATTATTGTAATTGACTTTATTGATATGCACCAAGGTGAACATCGCCAAAGCTTATACGAAAGAATGCGTCAAAATATGGCCGAAGATAGAGCAAAACACAATATATTGCCACTCAGTAGGTTTGGAGTAATGCAACTTACAAGACAACGCGTTCGCCCTGAAATTGATATTGATTTGGAAGAAACATGCCCCACCTGTTTTGGTACAGGAGAAGCAAAACCTTCACTTTTATTTACTGATCAGTTACAAAGTAAAATAGATTTACTGGTGAGAAAAATGAAAGTAAAAGAATTCAGACTTCATGTTCATCCCTATGTAGATGCCTTCCTTTCGAAAGGCTTCCCTTCTATTAAAATGAAATGGAGAATGAAGTACGGTATTTCATCCAAAATTATTCCTTCCCAGCGACTTGGATTTTTAGAATACAAGTTTTACAACAAAAAAGGTGAAGAAATAGACCTAAAAGAAGAGATAGAGAAAATTTCGTCTAATAAAAAGAAATGATAAAATAGCTGCTTTATTTCAAAGCAGCTATTTTTGTTTTTAAACTCATGTTAGCCCGAGTTATTCATCGAAAAAAATGTTGTTGCACATAGGGTCATGATAGACAAAGTATTATGATGAAAATTGTTAAAATGATTTAGACTCAAATTTTGGTTATTATATTTTCATTCTTCTTGGATTTATTTTAATACCTTTTATTTCGGCAGTGCTGAATACGACGTTCGTTGCAAACCCTTTGCAGTACAGATGGTATAGTTATAGAGTTATGTCTCAAATTCATCTAAAATAAATCTCATGAATAAACCGAGTTAACATAATTGAGCGAAATAAATAATATAAAAAAATCTATTCATAATTTGAAAGAGGAATAGAAATTAGTAATTGACAATTGACAATGCTTTCTATCTTGAAATATGAAGTTTTTAAATCCAACATTAAATAGTCGTCCCTTAACAACTATTTAACCAAATGACAATCAGTAAAATAAACAGTCAAATGTTTTGAAAATAATGCAAGATTTCGTATCTTTACGTTTTGAAACTTGCATTATTTTTACAATGATTCCACATAAAAAACCTCAAAATCAGCTCAATTTTTTCTCTACATTAGAGGACTCGCTTAATCAAAAACATCCATTATACATTTTATCTAATAAAATCCATTGGCATGTTTTTGAAGAGACATTTCTCCCTTTGTATTGCCAAGACAATGGTAGACCGGCAAAACCTATTCGACTTATGGTTGGTTTGTTAATTCTTAAACACCTCAGAAATATTTCGGATGAAAGTGTGGTTGAACAATGGAGTGAAAACGTTTACTATCAATATTTTTGCGGGGAGGAAGTTTTTGTTCCTGGTGCTCCTTGTAATGCTTCCGAATTAGTACACTTTAGAAAAAGAATAGGTGAGTCGGGTATTGAATTAATTTTAAAAGAAAGCATCCGTATCAATGGTGATGACAGCAATGATGATAATGTAAACATTGACACCACAGTACAAGAGAAGAATATTACTTTTCCTACGGACTCAAAATTACACAAAAAAATTATTGACAAGTGTAAAAAGATTGCTACTGAAGAGCAGTTACCTGTAAGACAAACTTACACACGAACATTAAAAAATTTGTCGATAGATCAGCGATTTAGGAATCATCCAAAAAATAAAATGAAAGCAAGAAAAGCTGATAAGAAAGTCAAGACAATCGCTGGAAGACTTGTTCGTGAATTAGAACGTAATTTGCCACCTAATTCAATTTATCAGAGTGATTTGGAGATATTCAAACAAATACTATCTCAAACCAGAGGATCTAAAAATAAAATTTATTCAATCCATGAACCGGAAGTATGCTGTATTTCAAAGGGTAAAGAGCATAAAAGATACGAATTTGGCAACAAGGCGTCATTTGTAAAAACAGATACAGGTGTGATTGTAGGTGCTTTGAGTTTTAGAAATGAGTACGATGGACATACGCTTACATCGGTTTTAGAACAAGTAGAGCGTCTCAGAGGCACATTGCCTAAAAAGGCAAAAGTAGATAGGGGTTATAGAGGAAAGAAGCAAATAGGAACAACAGAGATTTTAATTCCTACTACACCTAAAAAATCAGATAACTATTACAAACGAAAGAAATTAAGTAAGGCTCACAGAAAAAGAGCAGCCATTGAACCCATTATTGGACATATTAAATCAGATCATCGTCTAAATCGTAATTTCTATAAGGGAGTTATAGGCGATAGCATTAATATTATGCTAGCAGCAGCTGCATTTAACTTCAAAAGGATGATGAATAAATGGAAATCATCTTTTTGGCATTTTTTTCAAAACTTATTTTTTCAAATTTTTGCTACTGTTTTCTTTATCCGAAAATGGAAAGTGGCTTTTTAAGGTTCGACTATTTA